>DATDYN010000050.1:0-4300 GCA_035289005.1 Candidatus Nanoarchaeia archaeon | reverse complement strand
AAGGAATAATATTCAGGGAGTGAGACAGCATGACGCTGATCTCATGAAGAACGCGGCAGCTAAACCCGCGGCTATCAAGACAGCCCAGCGCAGCGCTTTCCCTGAACACGCAGCAAAAAAGCAGAGGACGAGATCCTCAAGAAGAGAATTCTCTCTCCCGCAGTCATTCCAACTGCCAGAATTCTTCAATTCACAGCAGACAAATCCTTCATCCGTTTCAGGAGAGCGCGCTTCATTCGAGAATGAGATATCCTCGATGCAGAGATCCTCAGTGAAGATCACAGCTCCGCAGCCTTACAGCAGGCAGGCGCAAGAGAAAAGATCATCAATCCCTCTGGTGAATTCAATATTGCGCACGACAAGGATCACGGCAGCAGGAGTGCAGTCTTCAATGACGAGCGCGCTGTCTTCAGATTCTTCTATCAGAAATTCCGCAGCCTCTCAGAAAGAGGGGCAGAAGCGCGCTGAGCATCACATGTTCTCTGTAGGCGGGACAATGGTCGCGCTCGCAGCGCTTGTGGTCACAGTCATATTGCTCAATGTCTTCAAGCTGAGCAGCCCTTCAGGAGCGGTGATAGGGACAGACGTTTCAGCGCCTAATTGGCTCAATTGGCTGTTCCTTGTCATAGTTGTGCTGGCGATTGTAGCTTTCGATATGATGATGAGGGATAAGAAGCACGGAAAGGTCCGCGGAGCAGATATCAATTCAAATGTTGCCGTAGAAACAATCAATGGCGTAGTGAATCCTTCAACGGCCGTCCAGCCAAACGCGCAATCTTCACAGCCTGCTGCGATGGAAACATCAAGCGCGTTCCAATTCATGTTCGGCGAGAAAGAGGAGAACTTCCAGAAATCTGCCATTCAAGAGGATCAGTCCGGAAAGTCCTGAACGTGAAATAAAAAAAGAGGTGCGAAATTGGCCATAAACCGGGCGCATAGCCCTAAGAGCGAGAGTTCTAAAGCCACGCATAAGGCTGATTATCTCTTCGAAGTCTCCTGGGAAGTCTGCAACAAGGTCGGAGGCATCTACACAGTCATCAAATCAAAAGCATTGCAGATCAAGAACTATTACGGCGAGAATTATATCGTGATAGGGCCTTATTTCGCTGAGCGCTCCATGCGCGAATTCGATGTGCAAGTTCCCCCCGCGCAGTTCAAGGAAGTGTTTGAGAAACTGAAGAAGGAAGGGATTACCTGCTATTACGGCACATGGCTCATCAAGGGCAATCCGATAGCGATACTTCTCGATCACAGCAATTATTTCTACCGCGCGGATGAGATAAAAGAGAAGATGTGGTATGATTACCAGGTCGATTCTTTGCATGCTCCTGGAGATTACACAGAGCCGGTAGTCTGGTCTATAGCCGCGGGAAGGCTTATAGAAGAGCTCTCATTAGTGCTCAAAGGGACTAAACTGGCGCACTGCCATGAATGGCTCGCCGGCAGCACAATACTTCACCTGAAGAAATTCAAGGCGGATGTCGCGACAGTATTCACCACTCACGCCACCATACTCGGACGAACACTATCTTCAGTGACTGACCTCTATCAGCTTGAGGACGGAAAGATGCTTCTTGAGCGTATAGACCCTGACCGTGAAGCGTACAATCACGGGATAGCGGCGAAGCATCAGCTCGAGAAGAAGAGCGCTGAGATGACTGACGTCTTCACTACGGTGAGCGAGATCACTGGGGTAGAAGCTACTTACATACTGAAGCGCAAGCCTGACGTGCTCGTCCCTAACGGATTGGACGTCAGCGAGCTCCCTAACATGGAAGACATACCTGTCAATCACCGCAAGAACAAGGCGCGCATGCGTGAATTCCTATATTCATATTTCTTTCCTTATTATTCTTTCGACATGAACCAGAGCATGTTCTTCTTCATCTCAGGAAGGTACGAGTTCCGCAATAAAGGGATTGATGTCACCATCAAGGCTTTAGGAAGGCTGAACCAGGCGCTGAAAGACGAGAAGAGCCCTAAGACCATAGTCCTTTTCCTTTTCATCCCGGCAGGGATAAGGACGATAAATCTTTCTGTAGTCGAGCAGAAAGCGGCGTTCGAGGACATCCGCGAATCAGTGGAGGAGCAGATGAATGATCTCAAGGACAAGATAATATACAGCCTTGTCCAGCATAAGATGCCTTCAGAGAAAGAGCTTTTCGACAGGGAATTCTCGCTCGAGATGCGCGAAGAGATGATGGGTTTCAAACGCACTGGAGTTCCTCCAGTATGCACTCATATCCTTTCTGATGAGTATAATGACGCGATACTTCGCGCGTTCAGGGAGTTCGGGCTTCTCAACAGTGAAGAGGACAGAGTGAAAGTGATCCTTTATCCCAGCTATCTCAGCGCTTCAGACGGCCTTCTTGATATGGAATATTCGCACGTCATATCCGGATGCCATATAGGGATATTCCCTTCCTCTTACGAGCCTTGGGGATATACCCCTCTCGAATGCGCCGCGCATGGACTGCCTTCGATCACTACAGATCTCGCAGGGTTCGGCCAGTTCGTGAAAGATAAATCCCCTGATGATCCAGGAATCTATGTTGTCGCGAGACAGGGCAAGAATGACGAGGAAGTCGCGCAGCAGATATTCGAGCGCCTGCACTGGTACACTCATCTCAACAAGATGGAGCGCATCAAGGAGAAGATCAAGGCAGAGCATTTCCTCCCATTCTGCGATTGGGATAATCTGGTTGCATATTATCTGCAGGCGCATAATCTGGCGATTGACAAAGTCAATAAGGGCGCGACAGCGAAGCCGCCAGCATCTGAATAATGCGATTGATCATATAAGGGTGAATGATGAGAATAAAATACTGCCTTAATGGAGTCTGTCCGGTCAACTACAGCAAGTACCTTGGCTGCAGGGCAGGATTCATGCTGACGAACCGTCTTGGAGGTTACTGTTATCTCTCAGACCATCCTGAGACAAGGTATCAGGGAGTGTTCTTCAGAGAGCAATCTTCTCCGTTCAGGATGTTCAAGATCATAGAGACGATAAGGCTCACTAACAATGATCTTTATCAGGAAGTCTCTCAGATAAAGAACGCTCTCGCTTTTGTGACGCGCACAAGGAAAGGGACTGTCCGCGACCTGACAGAGACTTTCTTCATGCCTCAAGGATACAATTCCTTATTCTATGACATAGACAATGAGGAAGAGATCGAGCTTGTGCTTGATGTCCGTGAAAGCTATTATCCTCCCCAGTATGGAAGGCATTATGAGCATTGGGTGCATGAGGACGGAAGGATCATAGTGAAATACACCCAGGATAATGCCTTCACAGCTTTTCTTGTCATAGACGCAGGCTGCACTAAAGAGCAGATCGCGGCGCACATCGCAATGCCTAGCCCTGACTCAAAACCCTGCCCTGTCCAGTTCACGGATAATTGGTATCAGCAGTATTATCATATGGATCGCGAGCGCAATTCGATGCCTGACCATCTGTATGTCTACTCATTCATCAAAGCGAAGACCTCAAAGCTAGTCATGACTTTCGGCACTGATCTGAACAAGGCTCTTGAAGAGAATTCTTTCGTGCGGGAACACAGGGAGTTCCTTATTGAAGCGCAGAAGCGCGAGACTCGAAGAGTGATCTCGCAGACGCAGAAGCTTTTCCCAAAACTGTTCCATGCAGGCATCATTGTCGCGAACGCGCCTTCAGCGGCTGCGGCCTCAGTCTCATGCTCTATTGTTGGCGGAGTAAGAAAATGCGTAAATCTCAAAGAGGATACTGCCACAGCGTCGAAGAAAGGCAAATCGCGCAGATCTTCAGGAAAAGACAGTCCAGGGCAGACAACGCTCTCAAATATCGCTCCAGCGCACGTGTCTCCGCTGCCCAATGGAGCGCCAGTGAAGATGAGCGGTTTCGATGAAGAATTAGGGGTGGCGTACGCTTGCGCGCTGAATTCATTGCGCAGCCTGATCGTCACTCCTTCAGACGTCCCAGAGCAGCAGTTCCTCAAGAGCGAGCTCTCAGAAGGGATGTATGCTGGCCTTCCCTGGTTCTTCCAGTACTGGCACCGCGATGAAGCGATATCTCTTCAAGCGCTCTCAAGAGTCGAAGGGAGAGAATTCTGCAGAAGATTCCTATTGCGCGCGTTCCAGCAATTGCAGGGCAAGAAGATGTCCGCCAAGCACGGAGAGAGCGGAGTGCTCTCAGCAGACGCGGCATTATGGGTTGTTAAGCGCGGGTGCGAGATGGAATCCGAGCTGGCGGCCAGCCAGGCAGTTCAGGAATTCTTCGCGAATGAGGAGATGAGCTACATAATCAGTTCAGCGCATGAGACCT
>DATDYN010000049.1:0-18242 GCA_035289005.1 Candidatus Nanoarchaeia archaeon | reverse complement strand
CCTGCTGTGTCGCTGGATTGACATATACGATGGAGATATCGTCATAATTCGCTACAGTCTTCTTATTGCCTACAGCGTCTTTGACTACAAAGTCAATCTTGATAGGCCCTTCATGCACGGATTCAACAGCCCAATTGCAGACCCATTGCTTAGGTCCTTCTTCAACTGGCGGCTCTACCCCTTCCGTAAGAGTAGGCTCTCCTGTCTCTGGCTCTGCGATATCAGCAAGGCCGCACTCTCCAGGCACTGCGCCAGAAGCAGCGAAAGCTCCGAAATTCGCTGTGACATCCGAAGGGGGGATGTCTGAAGTTAGGTAATCAGGATCATTGACTATGCCGTAATCATCATTTAGATATAAAGAAATCAGCAGAGTATCTCCTTCAACAGTTGTTGGAAGCGCGGGATACAAAGAACTCCTGCGCTCTACGCGCGCGATCTCAGGCTCTGTATCATCAACATTGATCTGCCTCGAAGCTGAAGGTATAGGATTGTTGGCGTCATCAGCGCCGCTGACAGTGATAGAGACGCTTAAAGGATTGCCTGAAAGGTCTACATCCTCTCTCCGGCATATCCAGACTGTGTCTGAGACTGTGCAGTTCGCCTTGAGCTTTGTCCCAGAATTCACCTGGAACCAGACATTATTGCCTGTGAACCCTGCCCCTTCATCATTCAGCACAGCAACAAGAGTGTTATCCTTCAGCCTGAGCACAGGATCCCCTGATACCATGAACATCGATAGGATATCCTCACTGCCGAAAATAGCTGAATCAGTGTCAATATCTAGAGTGAAACTCGGCCTCGCGATATCATCGTATGCCTTGCCATATTCATCCTTGAAAGTCACTGGCAGCTCAACAGTGGCAGCCTCTGCCAATGAAAGTGTATGGATCTTCCTGAATTCGTAGATCCCTTCTCCAAGATCAGTCCTTTCCATCTTAACGCTTGATTGCCCGCCCAAAGCGGTGAGATCCGCGTACGAATCTATCGTGAAAGCTGACGGCCCTTTTACTTTCAGATAGAAAGTGACTTGAGAATTCCTTCCTGCATAAGCTATATTCTGTCCTTCCTCTCCTTGCTCTCCAGTGCCTGCGAGAAGCCTTGCGGCCTGCACTGAAGGCAATGCGCTGTCTTTGGTGAGAGTGAAGCAATTAGGCCCTCCTGCTGCGCGCTGCTCCGCTGTAGCTTTATTGCCGAGATTATCTATAGGATAAAAGCAGATGTCCTGTTTGCCGTTAGTGACTGGGCTTGTTGTTATTGCTTCTTCTTTTGCCTGCAATGTGCAGCCTTCATCCCCAATAAAGACTATAGTATCTATAAGCTTGTCATTGCTGGCAGATTCTGTAGCTATCTCAAAGACCTCTATCTTGTCTATCCCTGCGCACATCCCAGAGCACTGGGTCGCAGAACAAGCTGTGTCTTTAGCGTCATAAGTCAGAGTGATATCTTCGCCGCGAGAAGTGGCTTCAGTCACTCCATTGATCCTGACAGAGCTTACTGTCGGAGCTTTGCTGTCGACGCAGATCTTTGCCTGCTTCTTGCACAAAGGCCCTGTGCAGGAATTGCAGTCTCCGATGCAGACGTCATAATTATAGCAGGAAGTAGCTATATAGAGTGATGATTGCTCTGCCGAATAAGTGCATTGGTAGAACGCTCCCTGCAATGAGCAGCTGTCCGCGACTCCTAAAACAGCGCTTCCTTTCCTGAACTGCAAGTCATCATTTGTGACAGGAATATTTGAACTCACTTCCGCCTTTATCGTGTCTTTATCTTCAAGAGTACGCACTCCTTTTATCTCGTCGCTTCCGGAAGCGCTCACTCTCTGGATAGATGCTGCGAAAACCGCTGAAGAACTGACAGGAAGCATGATGATCAGCAATGCCATGAACAAGGCTATTCCCTGCAGCAGCTTAGCATTATGCCTAATGCTGTTCATGAATCTCTCATCTTCTTCTTTTTCTTTAGCCATCATCCCTTCCTTTTTAATGCGAGATTATCTGATATCCCTTGTGTTATTATGCTTTTCTATCCTGTTTTCGTCACATAACGATAATGCTTAAGGCCTTCTTTCAAAGTGTGGCAGCAGCGCATCTCTTGAATAATTCGCCATCTCTCCGACTTTGCCCCAGACTTCTAGATCACTGTGCTTTCTCTGCCTTTCAGGCAATCCATTCAGGTCAAAGTTAAGGCCGTACACGACAAAGTCATTATTTCCGAATACAGCGTCAGTTATCATCACGTCCTCAAATGAATAAGAAGTCATGAACGGTCCGTTCTCTGCAAGCATGACTTCAGGATAAGTCACTGTCTCTGTGCCTATGCCCGCGAATCCGCCCTCTTCACTAGATCGTTCGGGAATCTTGATAGTGACATTATTCTGCAGCAGCATGACATTTAAGCTGTAGGTTCCAGGGTAAAGGAGCATCTCTTTCTCCTCGCCGTATCTCACATCGGCGAAAGCGAAATGTTCAGAATCTGCGGCATCAATCTTCTTGCGCTGCATCATGACTATCACTTCTTCATTCCTATTCAGGCCTACAGGCAATGGCGCCATGTTCCAGCCTGTGAAAGTGATGCCCATAGGACCTTCTTCCTGGCTGCCCCCTATATTATACTTCATCACCTTCACTCTTTTTGAGATATATTTCTCAAGAATAATAGTGCCTAGATTATTAGGCTCATCACTCGCTTTGAAGAGAGGGATGATCTTCGGCACATAATCGATATGCTCTATCTTCAGGCTGCCTATCGCTCCTTTAGGGAATTTGCTGCTGAAACTAGCGACAGAGCCTTCCATATCTGTGAAGCCCATCATGCAGGTGCTGCTTCCGACGGTAAAAGAGACTGTCGCGTTAGGTATTGGATTATCCAGCCTGTCTTTCAATGTGAATGAGACATCGCCGCTTGTGCGCTTGCGCTGGTCGCACACTGAAGTCTGCGCGGGAGTTGAAGGCGAACTTAACTGTTCGGAACTCTCAGCCAGAGGCTCATTGTTGCGGATATTGCCTTCCATAGAGAAGAAGAAAGAATAACCCCTCCCTTCAAGAGCTGAAGGATCGCGTATCTCCGCAAGGACTGGGAATGAGACATCATAAGGCAAGTCATAATTCTGTATCGGAAGGATAAGGAACATGAGAGGGAAAGTCGCGCCTTCACGGGATCTTATCGGATCGTCCTTGCTGATATAGAAATAGATAGGCCAATCCTGATAGGAGAACCTGACATCGAATTGAGGATACTGCCCATTGATAGGTATTACCATTGAATTGTATATGGCTGTTTTGAGAGTATCATCTCCGAAATCAGGAGCGACAAAATTCTTAGTATTCGTTACTTGCAAGGCGCCGACATATAATATGAGCAGCTCCTGTAATTTTTTGACAACTTCGCTCTTGAGCCAGAGCTTAGAAGTGAAGCTGAAATCGACACCTCCAGTAGGGGGAAGTTCAGCATCAACATCAGAGAATCCTGAGATGACATTAAGAGTGTGCTGCTCGATGAAGCTGCTGTTCCTCTCACGATCAATTATCTCCACAGCGAGATTGTACATCTTCTCAAGATTGACTTTTATTATAGAGCGGTACTGAGAGACTGACGCTGTCCTTTCCTGATAGGTCACATCCAGAGGATACTGCGCGAACACAAAGACATTGCTTTGAGTGATAGTCGTAGTGATCACTGGCTGCGCTCTTTCTGTTATTGTGAATCCCTGGCGCTGAAGCTGAGCGAATCCTCCAAGGCATTGCGCCAAATTAGAAGAGACATACTTGCTTATCTGGGATGAGATAGAGTTAGAAGCTCCGCCGCTCAATGGGGGGACATTGAGAGTAAGCCTGCAGCTCCTGCAGTCATTCGCTGAATCCATAAACCTCCAATAAGGAACTGTCCACTCGCCAGCATTATCGACAGCCAAGACTTCTGACTCGGTAGGCCGGTCTACTGAATTGAACGTGTTGAACGCTCTCGAAGTATATCTGAAATCCTCCTGAGAAGTCCCTATATACCCTCCATGTATCCCTATAAGCTTTACAGCGTCAGTGCCTAGAAGGTTTATGCACTGCTCTACTGCAGACCTGACAGGCTGCAGCTCTGAAGGGATGCTCTCAGTTATCTCTGGCACTTCGATGGCTCTCTCAGTCGCGCCCTGCCGTATATATAGGAAGATCGCAGTGACAGTGATAAGAATAAGACCGATGATTATGAAGGCTGTAAGCTGCCCTTTCTTACTGTCAAGGACGCTTTCAGAGAGGGATATCCCTTTAGAAACCAGACTATTCCTTCCAATCCCCTTTTTAACCATACTGTGGCTGAATTTTATGAACCGAATTTATAAAGTTTGTGCAAAGATGGCTTTATAACGCTTCCCAGACAGTGTGTTGCTGCAATCACGACGAGTGTGTGCTAGGGCGAAACCAGACTCCAGCAATAGTCTTGTTCCTCAATCCCGCAGTCAGAATCAGCTGCGGCTGACCCTGCAACTTACTCAATTGGTGCAGTCGAACTAAGTGAAGACTGCGCTTATGGTTGATAATGGCAGTCTGACCTTAGGGCTTGTTTTTCTATCCATCATTTAGGGAGAGAATCTCAGCGAGAAGTAACCAAGGTTATGCAAGAATAAAGGTACTAATAGAAAGCTTTGTATAAACGCGTTCTATTACTGATGCTTATAGATTTATAGATGTTTGGTCTATCAGACCAAACTTAAGACGGTTTATTTGGTTTGATAGACCAAACTTAAGGCATACCCTTCTCCCAAGGCTATATCCTATAAGCATTCGCAGCATGGATCAAACTACGCATGACCATGCAATCACGATGTATGTGCTAGAGCAAAGCTCAACTCAGACGAATACCTGCGCGAAACCCCAGGAATCAGAATTCTCAAAAGACAACATTTCCAAAAATCAATCACATTCCCGAAACTTCCAAGACCTGCAAGAAAGACGCAAACAATCCTTGTGAAAAATAAAAGAAAAAGAGCAAATGCACAAGAGCTTGATGGGCCCGCGGAGATTTGAACTCCGGACCGCACGATTATCAGTCGTGTGCTCCACCAGGCTAAGCTACGGACCCGAACGCCTCCGACCAGACTCGAACTGGTGACCTCGCGGTTAACAGCCGCGCGCTCTACCGGCTAAGCTACGGAGGCAAAGTGTCTGAAAGGGGAAGTGGACTATTTAAATAGTTTTCGTTAGCCTGTTTTTGAACGAACCCAGCAAAATATTTAAATACTCTTGAACAACAGACAAGTCTGATGGATGATCTTTCTGACGATAAAGCGGCAGCGGGCGATGACCATGTCTGCACTGAATGCGTGAATTGGAAGGATTTCAAGCGCCAGTGCTGGTTCTATTGGGAGAGCAAGAAGGAATGTTCCCAGTTCAGGAACCATATCGGTGAAGAGCCTAAGATCAAGAGCGTCAAGGCGAAAGCTGAAGATATGGATGTCGCGGGCATGATTGAGAAAAGCAGGCAATGAGGGGTAAATAGATGGCTTCTGGAATGATGACGTTATTGACGAATCCTGTCTTCTTCTCAACAGCGATTTCCGCGCTGTCAGTGCAGTTCCTGAAAGGGATCATAAATGCCCTGAAGACAGGCAATCTCAGCGCTTCAGCGTTCATAGTCTCAGGAGGGATGCCGAGCGGCCATTCAGCGCTTGTGAGCGCGCTTTCTGCGTCAATATTCATTCATGAAGGGGCGAGCACAGCGTTCATACTCTCATTATTCTTCGGCATAGTTGTTATATACGATGCGCTGATACTGAGGATGACGGTCAGCAGGCATTCTGATATCCTTTCTCAAGCGATATCAAAGTTGAAGATTAAGACGCCAAAACATACTATAACTGGTGTCAATGGCCATACTCCTGCTCAGGTGATTGCGGGAATCATTCTAGGTATCGCGATACCGTTATTCTTGGGCTATATATTGTGATCTCAGCAAGAATTCTCTGTAGAAAAGTTAGAATCATCCGATAAGCCTTGACCAATACAGAGGGATCGCGACCGCGAAAAACAGTGAATGGTGCGATGCCAATCTGTAAAGCGTTGCGCGTAGCGGTATGCGCTTCTTCATCAGTGAATGAGTGAATAATGTCCCTGTCGGAAGCCCGAATATGAATATCCCAGCCGATATAACAATGAAGAATTTCAGTTCAGCCGCTGAGAGCGCGAACAGCAGCCCGAGTATCGCATAAAAGATGTGTCCGTCGGCATAGCGTATGAAAAGCGCTGCAGCCGCTAAGAACAATAAAGCGAGAAGCATGTTCTTTGTGCCTGAAAGCATGATGAATGCTGCGAATATCAACACAAACAATGCTCGTTTCAGCCAGAGAAGATAGCGCTCTCCTGGAATAATCTCTTCTTTAGCGATGGATGCGAGATAAGCTCCGAATCCCAGACCTGAGAAACTGGCCAGGCTCACGAGAATGTATTGGATGAATGACAGCTCTGCCGGAATGAAGCACCTCTTACGCAAGAAGGAAATTCTTCAGATATAAAAGGTTTTGCAGAAGAGCGGCGATGTCCTTTGCTTAATATGACAGAGCGCTCAGATTAGGGATGTCTCTTCCCGCAGTCATATCCTGATTCTTTGCTGATTGGGCGTTATTTTTCTTATTATATGGCTTCTCGCGACTCTTCTCATTGCGGGGGATGTAAGAAATCTCTGAAGGATCATTCAGCTCACGCATCGCAAGCACGAATCCTAACACATTGTAAGGATAATTCTTTGTCGTCTCTGGAATCTCTCTCCAGGTATTCCTGATATTCTCTTTGTGTGATTCTAGCAGCGAGTCCATGCGTTCTATCCCACCATTATAGCCCATCAACGCTTTCTCATAGCTTCCGAGAGCTTCTAACGCTCTTCCGAGATATTTGGCGCCGCAGTATATGTTCAATGAAGGGTCTTTTCTTCCATCAAATTTCTTGCCGACCGTGATTTTACACTCAGATTTAGCGGTCTTCTTCTGCAGCTGAGTCAGTCCGACATCTCCTGTGCTTGAGACGATATCTGAATAGCCCGCTGATTCATGAAGTATCAGGGCGAAAAGGATCTCAGGAGCTATGCCATATTTTTCTGCCGCTTCATTTATGATAGGAGAATATTTAGAGACACGTTCCGCTTTTCGCTGCAATGATCTCATCGCATGCTTATTTCTTATGATAGAGTGATATCTCTCAGTAAGGACATTTTTTGTCGCTGGAGAGACGAGGGCATCTATTGATAATTCTTCAGACGCGGGTTTCACTGGGATTGCGCTGCCTTTATCTTCTTTGATAGTGTGGGTAGAAATGTTTTCTTGCATGGGTGTTATCATGATATCTTTTGCTTTGATGAGCATAGGACCATGCATTGCGGTCTGACTAACAGGATCATCATCAGAAACACTCTCTTTGCCTTCTATTCTCTGCTCTATATTCTGCGCCGCAGACTTGCCTGCGATCATATAATCCTGCAGCATGAGACCGCCGTAAGTGATCGAGAAAGAGGCTGTAAGGACCGCGAGATGCATCGCCGCATTGCCAATGAAGGACGTTCCGATATATTCCTTATTCTTCCTTGATACTGGCTGCTTTACTCCTATTGCCGCTTTGCCTGCATAAGCTTTTCTTTCAATGTTATTTATGATCATCATCCCCCCTGAGATTATTGGTCTTTAGTCCGGTGAAAATAACGGAAAAAAGCGTTCTTATTTAAAATATTCTAGGATAATGCATCCCAAAGTGGATTCTTTGAATTTGCCATCGGTTCTCCTATCCTCGCATACGGTTTTGAGTGGGACTTCGATAGTGCTTGTTTCTGAAGGAATCTCATATTCTCTTCCTAGCTGGATATGTCTTGGGTTGACATTATTGCGCTCAATGGCCTTGTCGATAAGCTCAAATGTGTCTCCCTCGACATTATTTGCCTTTTTCTCTTCGCGCACCATGCAGTATAATGTCGGGCAGCCCTTAGTCGCCTGTCTTGAAACCCATCCATCGACTACCAGCCGTTCTTGAGGCTTGAATATAGAATATCCTATCAATGCGGTCAAGGCGACTGTTAAGCCGGCGCCAATAATGATATCACCTTTCCCAATCCCTTTTGTCTTTGCATTCTTGAAGTAAGCCATATTATCACCTTTTGTCATTACTTTGTAGTAATTACCTATATATAAAGCTTTCGGTTTTTTGGGCAATATCTTATGAAAAACATCTGCTTGGGCGAAGCCTAACTCCGGCAATGGTCTTGTTCCTTGATCCCGCCAGAATGGAGACATTCGTGCTCGAAGTCTCTCGAGTATTGTGATTTTTATTTAAGTATGTGATAGGGCGAAGCCCGACTCCTGAGAACACTCGCGCGAAACCCACCGAAACTCGAGGAAACCTCAAACTCCTGCAGCAAAAAGCACAAAATCTCCTGGTCACAAAGCAAGAACAAGAGCAGAAACATAAGAAAGATAACGCCCCCGTCGGTATCGAAAATCGGGGTTGCCGATTTTCGGGACCGCCGGTTGCGTTCGCTACGCTCACGCCCCCGTCGGGATTTGAACCCGAGTCTCCGCGATGAGAACGCGAAATGCTTGGCCGCTACACTACAGGGGCAATGAAAATGAAAGATATTATTATATGACCTTTTTCTTTGTCGCAGACTCGACGATGTGTATCACATTCACAGGGCAAGTCTGCGCGGCTTCAAGATTCTTCTTGAAATCATTGTCGTCCAGATCGGTCTTCTTAGGATAAGATTTTCCATCGTCTTTCATCTCCCAATTGTCGCATACTGAAGTGCATGCGCCGCAGCCGATGCAGTTCGGCTTGTCAAACACAATCTTGTATTTCGCCATGTCTAACCTCCCATTTTCTGAAGATTGGATATAATTAAAAGCGGGCGCAGGTTGATTCTCACCTCAGGGTTGCCACCCTAGAGGTACCCGCAGCAGAGTCATGCTTCGCATGACCCTGCAATCATTATATGTTATGACAATAAAGCGGGCCCAGGGGGATTTGAACCCCCGACCTTTCGGTCGCTATTGAACATCATCGCTCATTAAGAGCCGAACGCTCTAAGCCAGGCTGAGCTATGGGCCCATCCTGCAAAAGAGAAAGGGAGCGATTTATAAAGCTTTCCAGAACGATGGCTCTGTCCTGAATCCTCCCTTTTTTGTCGTTGCTTATAAGCGCTCTGTCGTCCATTTCGCTCAATGTCTGACTATTAAAGCAACGTCAAAAAAGTTTTCATTTATAGATTCAGGACATCATCATGAACGATGGTTTTATATATCTGTTCTTTATTGCTAAAGTTATGGAATCTGCGGAGAAACCAAAGAAAATCTTGAGCCGTGAAGAGGAATTCGTGCAGGACATGATTGAGCGCGCGAACAAGCAGCCAGAGCGCACAGAGCTCAACCAGACTAAAGAGGATCCTGACGAGATCGAGAAGCTAACTGAAGCCCTGAAAAAAAGAGCTCAGCAGCGCTGATAACACAGAGGAACACTCATCATGGCCCCTCAAGTCCACGCAGCGCATATCCTTGTCAAGACAGAGCAAGAAGCCAACATAATTCTTTACGAATTACAGCATGGCACACAGTTCGAAAAACTCGCTAAAGAGAAATCTTTATGCCCGAGCAAGAAGAACGGCGGGGATCTCGGAAGGTTCGGCAGAGGCCAGATGGTCAAAGAGTTCGAAAATGCCGCTTTCGCGATGAAGTCAGGAGAGATATCCAAGCCTATCAAGACCCAGTTCGGATGGCATCTGATAAAGATTCTGTGAGATCTTTCCAATTATGGATACACAAGCCCATAAATGATTATAAACTGTTCTTGATATTCTGCGTTCATGAAAAAGCGATTTGCCCTAGGCATCTTCGACCACAGCGGAGTTCTGAGCGATGACAAGCAGCCAGTCTATGCCGCTGCTGTGCTATTGATGCAGCAATACGAAGTCACAATCCAGCGTTATGAAGAGTGGTTATGCTCGACAAATTCTTCAGCGTCAGAATATTTCAAGCTCTGCGGAGTAGATGTTCCTGCTGTAGAGATTGACAAAGAATATGCGAAAATGCTCAATATTATCAAGAACCGGCCAGTGAATCCTATCCTGCCAGAGATGTATCCTGGTGCTCCTGAAGTCCTGAAAGATTTGCGCACGAAAGGACTCAAATTAGCGATAATAAGCAACCATCCTGAGAAAGAATTATTGGAAGAGCTGTCTAGATATGGTATTCTTGGGCTTTTTGACAAGGTTTCTGGAGACTCTTCGGAAAAAATTACGCGCTTGAGAGAGATATGCGATCATTTTTCTATCTCGCCATCGCATGCATTCTTTATTGAAGATACAATTTATGGGCTGCGTGCAGCGAAAGAGGCAGGAGTGCACAGCTTCGGCATAACTACTGGATATCACACGCGCAGCATGCTAGAGAAGGAGAATATTGCAATAAGAGTGCTTGATTCTCTGGCTCAATTACTGGAACATGTCGAATGAATGACAGGAATCTGATATTATGAAGGTTGTTGTGCTGTCGCAGCTAACAAGATCCCCACTCTCTTTGGGAAGAATTCAAATTCTATGAGCAGGCCTCAAGGATCATGGTGGTGATAAATGATTGTAATAATAAAAGATGATTTAAGGCTTATGCCGCGAATCTTGACATGATAGGATAATATTCATCCTGATGATTCGCAATCTCTCTTGAGAGATTTACACAGAATTTCATCAGGACATCCTGCTGTGATTCTGACAGGCTCTTGAAGTCTCTTAAATCTTTTGCTGCGAGGTTGATCTGCAATACCAATTCATCAACATGAGATCTGTGTTTCCAGTATTCTTCGAATTTATCCTTTCCGGATACTGCATAGGCTAAGACAACAGAATTATTAACATCTTTCGCAATAGGATTATCTCCGGAAGTCGCACTATTAAGAATATGAGATAGGCGTATCACTGATCCATCATTTTTACTTCTGCCATTCGCATAATTATCGATGTCTATTGCCGCTTCTGCGACCAGCATTGGCAAAGAATCATCTCTTAAAGAGAATTCTGGGGTCAAAGTTTTCTGATCGATCGTCATTCGGTGGAAGATACCCTCCACATTTAAAAAGTTATGCGTGAATTGATATATATTTTACTCTGATTGAGAATGCTAGCAGATAAGAATTCAATAAAGAATATTATCAAGATAGTTCTGTCTCACTTCTTCCTGGAACTGAAAGCTTTCTGGCTCTCCTTCATCGCGGCAAGATTCTTCTTGTCTTTTGAATGCTTATGTATCTCCTTGCCTATTATCGCGGCTAGTCCTGCGCCAGGAATGAATGTTGAGACCGCCTCAGTGCCAAGGTCGAAAAGAGTGTCTTCATGCACTAGCTCTTTCAGCTGCTTGCCGATTATTGAACCGACTTTGACTTCGCCTGTAAGAGCGTCGACTTCAAGCACTTTGACTTTCTTTGTTGATTCTTCTGTGAACATGAAGCAGTATATAGGCCTGAAATAGAGCACGCAGGTAGTGACTATGACTTTCTCCTGGAGGATCTTGTCGGCATGCACTGGCTTTATGAGTTTCTTCATCAGGTCTCTGACGAGGAACGATGCCCTGATCTTCGCAGGAACGACTATCTCCCCGTGCTTCATGAGCTCTTCTGTCTGCTTTATCGGGCTGCTCGCAAACTGCAGGTAAGGGACAAGTTTCTTGTCCTTGAGCTCTTTCCCCGCGTTGGCGTCAGTGACGACTTCCTCCTCATAATGCTCTATGCAGTGATCCTCTCCGGTGATTGCGCATATGGGTTTCTCAGGATTTATCTCGAATACTTTCTCTCCTATCTTGACTGAACGCACCTGAGGCTCGACAGGGAAAGAATAATCATTGGAACGCTTGTACTCTGTCATGCTCTCTCCCTTGATATGCCAGAACGGCTCGTACCTTTTCTCTCTGCCTGTCAGAATGATGTCGTCTTTCTTATCGAACATGCGCACTATCCCTGAGATCAGCCCGAAAGCCTTCTTCTTTGCGCCTTCGGCGAGAGCCTGGGATTTTGATTCGTCATAGACTTCATTGAACACTTGGATGTTCTGCTTATGCACTTTGAAATCAAGCTCTACCATAAAGATTCTCCGATATCCATATCACAATATTGACTATCTTTATTGTTTGTCAAACCATAACTCGAACTTCTTTCCTTTTACTGCCTCTTGTTTATAAAAGTTGCGCTTTTCCGTCGGCGGCTTAGTGCTTATTGTAAGGCTCTTTGCTCCGACCTTCTCAACGATCTTATCTTTCCATGCTTTAAGCATGCTGGCGAGCTCTTCATCAGCCGCAATCGTAAGGATTATAGAATCCTGCTTCTGCAGGCCGGCGTCTTTGCGCTGCTGCTGCACCCTGCGCATGACCTCCCTGGCGAACCCTTCAGCCTCAAGCTCTGGAGTGCGCTCTTTGTTGATGTAAATCTCTCCATGGCGGAATTCTCCCTCGATAAGATGTTCAGGAAGCTCTTTGGTTATCAGGAGATGGTCTTTAGTGACTGTGAATCTTTTCCCATCAATGATTGTGACGAACTTGCCTTCGTCAAGGATCTTCTTATAGATTATGTCTGGAGGGGTTATCGCGAACTGCGCGACGACTTTAGGCGCGTCAGGACCGAAAGCAGGGCCTATCTTCGCGTAATCTGCCCTGATCCGCTTCTTTATGTTCCTCATTTCAGGGATGATGCTGATCCTCTTGACATTGGTCTGGACCATTATCAGCTCCTGCAATGCTTCTAGCGCCGCGCTGACTTCCTTGTCTTTTTGAGGAACGACGATTATGGCTTCTTTCAGAGGCCATCTCACTCCTAGCTGTATCTTGTCACGCACAGCGAGGATCGACTGTATGGCTGCCTTGGATATCGCGAACTGACTTTCGAGTATCTCATCCCTGGCGAATCCTAGATTCCTCTCGCTAGAGATAGGCCATCTCACATGATGCACGCTGTGCTCTGCAATGCCGAACGCCTCAAGATCCTTGTTCGGCAATGACTTCCTGAGATTCTGATACATCATCTCTGTGATGAACGGAGCAACAGGAGCGAAAAGAACAAGGACTTTCCTGAAGACCTCGAATATCGTAGTGAATACAGCGTCTTTCTCTTCCTGGCTTCCAAGCGAAGATTTATCACGGACAAGCTGGATGTAAGTCCTGCTCAGCTCAAGGAACAATTCTTCGACTATTGACGGTATCTCATTGATCTTTTTCGCCTCGAAAGCTTCAGTCGCTCTCAGGATAGTTGATTGCGCCAGAGAGAGGATATACCTTTCTTCGATAGAGAACGCAGCGAGAGCTTTTGATGCTGCCGCTCCCGCCTTGCCTGTCTTCTTGCCTGGTTTGAGGTTCTTTTTCGCGCCGCTCTTTCCTTTACCAGTAGTACTGGATTTCATGCCGGCTGTCTCTTTCACGCTTGATTTCAAGCAAACAGCGGGATTGTCATTGCTGACAAGATGAGAGCCTTGAGCATGCAGTTCAATGAGATACTTGTGCAGGTTCCAGAGCACCGCGAGATTCTTGAACTTAAGCTTCACGTCTTCAGGATTATAGCTGAGATCAAGGCCTGGCTGCGCTCCGCCGATGGCGAAATACCTGAATGTATCGGCTCCATACTGGCTGATGACCTCTTCAGGAAGGATGTAATTCCCGAGAGATTTTGACATCTTCCTCCCCTGGCTGTCAAGCACAAAGCCGTGCATATAGACGCTCTTGAAAGAGGGCTTGTTCATGCTCACCATCGAAGCGACAAAAAGGAGATTGAACCATCCCCTTATCTGGTCTTTCCCTTCAAGGATGAAATCAGCTGGGAACATCTGCTCGAAAAGCTGTTTCTGCTGCGGGAAATCAAGGCAGGTCCAGGCAGTGCAGCCAGCATCGACCCAGACATCAAGCACGTCAGGGATGCGCTTCTTGACACCGCCGCATTTGCAGCTGAAGGTTACTCCATCTATGACTGGTTTATGGAGATCTTTAGGCCGGCTGCCCGCAGCTTCCTCAAGCTCCGCGATGCTGCCTATTACGTCGTACTTGCCGCACTTGTCACAGCGCCAGACTGGCAGCGGAACTCCCCAATAGCGCTGCTTAGTGACTGAATTATCTCTCAGATTATCAAGCCAGGAATCGAACTGCCTGTTTCCAGCCCAGTCAGGATTCCAGGAGATATCTTTGTTGAGCTCACGCATGTTCTCCTTGAGATCCTCGATGCGGAAGAACCATTGTGTTGTTGTGCGGAAGACTACTGGACTCTTGCAGCGCCAGCAATGCGCGTATTCATGCTGTACTGGAGTCTTCGCTACCAATACTCCTTTGTCTGATAATGATTCGACGAATTTCAGGTCATCCTTCTTCGCTCTCAGCTCTGCAAACACTCCCATCTCTTTAGGGAATACTCCCTGTTCATCGATGATATTGAAAGCTGGCAATCCTTCGCGATGGCCTACTTCATAATCCTCAGGCCCACAGCCAGGAGCGCAGTGCACAAGGCCTGAGCCCGCGCTAACATCGACATATTCTGATGAGAGCACTACAATGTGCGCTTTAGGGAATTCTTTCGAGACTTCAGCGAGAGATGGAATCTGTCCGATCCAGGGATGGATATATTTGAGGCCTTTGAGCTTCTCCCCTTTTATCTGCTCAATGACTTTGAATTCTTTGTCCGCTACAGCTTGGATGACTGGGGCTGAGAGAGCTTTCGCGACAATCCAGCGCTCTTTGCCCTCTTCCCCATCAACTTCGCATTTTAGATAATCAATATCAGGATTGACCATGACAGCGAGATTGAACGCAAGAGTCCAGGGAGTCGTGGTCCAGACTATGAGATATTCATTCTCAGTTCCTGATATCCTGAACTTGACGAATATTGAGGTATCTGTTATCTCTTTATACTCCAGCTCGTGCTTGGCGAGCGAGCTGGCGCAGCTCGCGCACCACTGCATCGTGCGCTTGCCCTCATAGAACCTGCCATTGTCATGCGCTTTCCTGATCAGCCACCATACTCCCTCGATAAAACTGTCAGTTATCGACTGGTAAGCGTTCTCGAAATCCATCCAGATCCCTAGACGCTCGAAATCCTTGTTCATGATCCTCATGTTCTCTACGCACAAGGATTTGCATTCTGAGATGAATCTAGCCACTCCGAATCTCTCGATGTCTTTCTTGCCGTTAAGGCCGAGCTTCTTCTCAGTGGCGTGCTCTGTCGGCAGGCCGTGCATATCATAGCCTGCTCTATCCCAGACATTGACTCCGTTCATGCGCTTGTATCTGAGAAAGCAGTCCTTCAATGACTTGTTCCAGGCAGTTCCGAGATGGACTTTGCCTGAAGTGTAAGGGGGGCCGTCAAGGAAATAATATGTTTGGCCTTTCTTTGAATGCTCTTTGGCCTTCTGATAGGTGTCATGCTTGCGCCAGAAAGCGAGAACTGACTGCTCGACATCATTGAAAGAGTACTGGCCGATTGCTGAATTTGCTGCCTGATGGGCGCTGCTTTCAGGTTTAGTAGCATGAGCGTCCTTGCCAGATTTATGGCTGCCATCCTCTCCGGAATCATAAGTTTTCGGCATGAAGAGACGCTGAGTCCGCGCTGTTTATAAAGATTATTATAAGAAAAGCTCTGTCCTGAAGATGGTGATTCAGGACAGAGCCTATAAGAAAGTAGAGGTATTGGATTCATTGAGACCACAATGTCACTATGGTCTCCGTCCATGATTCAAAAAGATTCAGGACTTTGCCATACGCGACGCAACATTTATAAACCATTGCCTTTTCCTCTCTCGTAAAGGAACAGACAATCATAAAAAACAAGGATCAGAAGGTCAATTGATGGAAGATATCAAAGTTTTCAACCGATGGAGCACGCAAGGCATAACCCTAGAGGATGCCGGCGTCAAAGACTGCATCTGCTTAGATTCTAGGATTGTTCCGCGCACTGACGGCAGGCATATGGGCACGCGCTTCGCGAAAGGAAAAGTATTCATAGTCGAGCGCCTGATAAACAAGATCATGGGCGTAGGGCATAAAGGGAAGAAGCACTACAAATCCTCAGGCCATATAACAGGCAAAGCCCAAAACGCGAGCAAGATTGTCGAGCAGGCATTCACTATCATAGAGCAGCGCACTAAGAAGAATCCAGTGGAAGTTCTCGCCAAAGCGGTAGAGAACGCAGCCCCAAGAGAAGAGATAGTGACGATCGAATACGGAGGAGCGAGATATCCTAAAGCGGTCGAATGCGCGCCTATCAGAAGGATTGATCTCGCGTTGCGGCTCATGACTCAGGGGCCTTACCATTCCTCATTCAATAAGAAGAAGCGGATAGTCGACGCGCTCGCTGATGAGATCATAGCGGCGTACAACCTGAGCAGCAATTCGCTCGCGATCTCTAAAAAGCTGGAGCTTGAGCGGCAGGCAGACAGCGCGAGATAAGGATTTTGAATCTTTCTTTGAATACAGATTATTACTTAACCTGAGATATCCATTTATCTAATCTATTGCGATCATATATCACTAAACTAGAATAATCAATTCTTGCAAAATCACATCAACCCAGAAAGCAGCCAGCCCACTCCGTAAGCCGCTATCGCGGTGATCCCTCCAAGGATCAGCATCTCAAATCCTGAGAGGAAGAGATTCCTTTCTGTGAACTTGATCTTGAGCGCTCCCAGAGAGAACAATGTCGCTCCAGTCAGCACGCAGGCGATGATGAATGACTGCGCCGCCAATGAAGGCATCAACTTTGATAATATATATGCTATCAATGGGATGAAGCCGAAGAGCGCGAAAGAGCAGAAAGTGACGAGCGCGTTCTTGAAAGGGGATTCTTCAGATTCAATGATTCCAAGCTCCTCTACCATCATGACATCAACCCATGCCTTCTTGTTCTTAGAGAGTATGGCTGTCATGGCCTTCGCGTCTTTCTTGCTCATCCCTTTGCCAGTGTACAATTCCTCCATCTCCTGCTTCTCTCCTTCAGGAAAATGATCCACTTCCCAGGCTTCACGTCTGCGCTCCGCCTTATGGTACTCCTGCTCTGACTTAGTGCTGAGATAATCCCCTACAGCCATAGATATACCGTCAGCGATGAGATTCGCGAATCCTAGAATAAGGACTATGCCCGCGGAAAGGCTTGCGCCCGCGACTCCAGCGACGACAGCGAAAGTGGTTATCGTGCCGTCAAGCCCGCCGTACACTGCGCTCTTGATGTACTGGCCTGACCCATGGATGTGATGCTCTCCGCCGACAGGAGGAGTTACAGCTGAGACTTTCTGCTTATGGGCGGCTATGCTCGCAGAGACATCTCCTTTCTTATACGCCTCTCTGGCCTTGTCAAGATTACGGGTGAGCATATCATAACTCCTTTTTTGTCTATTCTCAACTTAATAATTGAACCGTTGTTCATAAGCTTTGTGGTCAAACCACTCAAGGATAATGCTGACTATACGGACATCGTCAGCTTCGATAGTATAGATCAGTCTCCAACCATTCGGAAGGTCATATTTCCATAAGTTGGTGATTCCATAACTTCGCACATACTCTTTAGGCCATAATCTTTTAGGGATTCTTACGCCGCAAGTCGCTTCCTTCTTAAGATCATCAATAGCCCTGTTGATGAAATCATAAAGTTTCTTGTTCTCGAATTTGCCAGCCGATAAGCTCTCGAACTCTTCCTTGACTTTCTTGCTCATGAACGCGACAGAAGATTGGTTTGTCATCTTATGAGCAGCCTCTCTGCAGCGAGCTGTTTTATCCTCTCTGGATTGTATATCCAGATTATACAGCCATCTTTATCGATGAGTATCTTCCCTGATTCTGAAAGGTAATCAAGCACTGTCTGGAATGTCTGGTACATCATCTTTCTAGGGAGTTTTTTCCATAATTGATACCTGCCACACTCGCCAGAATACCTTTTTATGGATTTCTCTACCATCAATACTGTCTCAAGCGTCGGACTGTGAAGCAATGCTGTCTGCGCCATGATCTCACCTTGACTATATCCTCTTATGTTCGCTCTCATTACGAACCAGGAATATAGTTCACTATCATATCAGTCTATATATTATATATATGTATATAGCTATGAGTATATAAATATTTCGGTTAGAGGGGCTCTGGTGAAAATCTCGTAAGTAATATAACCCAGTGACCATATTATGGTCGCTGGGGTGGGGAGTTGACCCCCACATGGACAAGAAAAAGAGCTTACTACAAAAAATTAACGAAATAATCGGGCAGGCGCGTGCGCCTGTGT
>DATDYN010000048.1:0-8583 GCA_035289005.1 Candidatus Nanoarchaeia archaeon | reverse complement strand
CTATCAGCTCAGACAACCTCGTGCTGGACTGCAATAGCGCCCATCTTCAAGGCTCTGGCGCAGGCAACGGCATCTACGGTCTTGGAGGGATTGACCTAGCATACTGGGCAGCACAAACAAGCGACTGGCAAGACGTCACACCTATAACTAATGATATCTCCGCATTCCTCGCTTCAATAACCTTCAAAGACAATGTGATTATCCGTAATTGTGAGATCAGCGGTTATGAAAACGGAATCAATGTCACCGCTTTCACGAATGCCATAATAACGAATAATGATATCTATGACAATGCTAATCACGGCATTGCTGACTTCATAGGCTTGACAAATACCCTCTCAGAAAATACTGTGGCGAACAATGGGTATGCGGGCATCGGCGTTGTTGCTTTCGCAGACACGATCATAGCAAATCACGCAACACTGAACAAGGAAGGGATAGGCGTGATAGGTTCTGATAACAAGGTGAGAGACAATACTGTCTCTGACAACAATGATCACGGCATCGCATTGCTTTTCGCTAACAACACTTATCTCTTCAACAACACAGCTAAAAATAACGCAAGAGTGGGCATAGTTGTTGCGGATTCCAGCCAGACTACGATAATAGACAATGCTCTTGACAGCAACAATTACGGAATAACAGTCACAGGATTCTTCACTGACGGCATATCCATCAACACGATAACAGGCAACAGAGTTACGAATAATACCAATGCGGGGATACAATTAAGCGACCTGTTCCTAGGCCAGCTAGGCGACAAGAACAGAGGCCACACAGTATTGAATAACAATGTCAATGATAACTATCTGGACAATCCAGGAGCAGCAGACATACTTATCAGAGACTTGAAAAACAACGGCCACATAACCGGAAACACAATCATACTCAATGACATGTACGGCAATGGTGTAGCAGACGCGACAGGAAATAATATCTACTGCGTCGGAACTCAAGAGAACGCTTATCATGCTGCCGCTACAGGTCCAAGCTGTCCTGGACAGCCGACATTCCTCCCAGGAACAGTGCAGGATAGGGCAGTGACTGATGGAGACACAGTGACTTTATCGCCGATAGCGATAGATCCTGACGGTGGCATTGTGACCATCACAATCTCAGACCCAGTAGGAAATGACGGAATCTGGAATCCTTCATATGCGGACATAGGGGTTCATACTATCACTATAGTCGCGACAGACGACCAAGGAGAATCCGCCACAACAACGCTTGACATCACAGTCACTGAAGCGAATTATAACACAACCATCTACTTGCTCAAAGCTAATACTGGCGGATGGCTGACCCCTGGAGAGTACAAATACTTAGGGAACATGTACGCTCATCCGGCAGACAATGCTGTCGCGCGGGCATTGCTTAACGACAATGACCTCTCAAACTATGTTGGCATCGGCGCCTGGTGCCTTAGCTCGATCTGTTCCGCGAGCTATAACGGCACAACAATACAGAATTACTTCAACTATGCGCAATCAAGGCTCACAGCACAGCAGCTGATCGACATCAATGGCATCCTCTGGCCATTGTACATGGACAATGGAGGAATCGGCGATGCTGATGAAGAGATAGGATATGTGACATTCACTGTCACAAAGATCTGAGGCCTTAATGAAAAAGTTCTTGTTTCTTATTATCATGCTTGCTTTGCTTCCCTCAGCTCTTGCGGCATACTGCGACAGCTTTAATGAGCAGCAGTGCATCAACAACGCGAAATCCTGGTTCGAGACAGAGAGCTGCAATGCCCAGATCAGATGTTCTCCGAAGTATGACTCCTATAACGAGTTCGGTCTTGGCGCTGGATTCTTATCCTGTGAGACGCAGTACAAGCAGAATTTCTCTGACTGCGAGAATAATCCGACCTCATTCTGCTACAATGATATTGCGTACAGCACTGCAGAATCAAGAAAATGCACTTGCGGCAATGGTTTCCAGTACAGAGTGATGGATTCCTGCGGCAATCCAGGAGAATGGTCTGACACCTGCCTTGAGATCCAGAGCTGCCAATTGAAGACGATAACTCATTATTCAGGATTTACTGTGGATGTGCATGAGAGCTGCAGGACAACGCAGTGCGATGGATACATAGCAGTTACTAATGACGCTGCTTCGGACATTGACGCAGCAGAGACAATCGAGAATCTGCCTTTTGATGTTGATATATCTAAAGCAAAACAGCAGTATGAAGAAAAAGAAAGAACAATTACTGCCACCAGTCCAGTGCCTCAAGAATCGCAGCAGGCCATCAATGCAACAACACAACAATCCTCTACAGCACCAAAGCAGCAGATGAAGGTTCTAGGGAAATCTGATGATACAGACATTTCATCCTTGATTGTCATAATTGTGCTAATAATATTTATTATTGCGACGAGTACAGCCATCTATTACACTATTGTCAAATTATTGCTCAATGCGCCGAAGAAGAGGAGAAGATAGCCTGGAAAAGATGTTTTGGTAAGGATCTTGAGACTTCTGATAGGCCCAATAATCAAGTGTTAATAAGAAGGTATATATACTATTACTTATCTCATATAACCTAAGTTATATCAGTAACATTTATAAATAGTATATACTTTAAGTAACATTATGATCATCTACAACCCTCACAACGAGCGACTGCTGAATGAACGGATGAAAGAAGCCGAAGAGCTATTATCCCAGATTCCCGCAAGATATTGCTTCATCACAGGATCTTTCCTCTATAGAGAGAGATACGAGGATATTGATGTCTTTGTCATAACAAGATCAAAGAAGACGATTGCATTGAAGAATAAGAAAGCGAAGATAACCCTCATCGACTTCAACGATCTTTACTCCCTATTTTATCATTCCATCTCAAAAAGCTGTGTCGCGAAGAACCTTCTTCCGAGCAGACCGCTGAAAGTCACGATTTCAGACTATTGGCAGGTAATTAACGAAGCCATTCCCACGTTACTTAATCAAAAAGAGGAATTCTATAAGAATGCCCGCTTTCTTGTCCTTTATACAGAATATCTTAAGAATGATGAAGTGCTTGACACCTTCCAGCTTAATGATAAAGTCAATTCTTTTAGAGATTATAAAGAGGTGATTGGATATATCGACTCAGAATTGCCGATCATAATGAATAAACACGCAAAACCTTCTTATATCAAGAGATTCTTTTATACTCAAGCAGGTTACTACAAAAAATTGCGCGAATACAAATCGCAGGATTTTTTATACGAATTGACCCATAAGATAGCGAGAGGGATAATGCATGGTTAACCCTGAGGATTTCAGAAAGAAGCTAGAGATAAGCATCTCACAAGACTACAAAGTAGAATTCTTGGGAAAGAATTTTGACCAGATAGTCAATCTTCTCACAGAGAGCCAAGCTGAAAAGATCTATCAGTGGATCAAAGATATTGTTGACAGAAAGATTCAACCGATCTTTATTGGTTCAAAAAAGCCTTACAAAGACTGGATAGTGAATGAGCTTCTGACATTCCGTTATCCCTTCAGCGTTGAGAACACAGAGTATAGAATACTCTTTGTAAAAGTTAAGAATTCCTTCTATATAGAATTCCATTTAGGAGATCATAAGTATTACGATAAGGTCAGGAAAGACCTCAATTTGAAGAAACGCGGCTATTGACATTCTCAAATCAACAACTTTTATAAATCAAGAGAGCATTGAGAGTAACATGAAAGTCTCCCACATCCTGCCCTACCTGCCCCCTAAGATCGGCGGCAGAGAGCTCTGGATCAGATGGATGAGCCCTGAACTTGTGAGACGAGGGATTGACCTCTCGATCTTCGCTTCTAATGTGAAAGACTACCATAAGTACAGCTGGCGCAGCGAATATGAGCGATGGCCTGTCAGAGACAATAAGCCAGTGAGAGTCTACCGCGCGGCCACGCTCTACAACAATGATAGATACTCCACACCTTTAGTGATCCCTCAGTTCTTAAAACTAATAAAAGAAAGACCAGACATTGTCCACCTGCACGAGCCTAATCTCGCTATAACAACAACTCTTGGCATTTTCGCAAAGATTTTCTTTGGCAGCAAGATGGTGCTGCACTGCCATTCTGACGCTTTCAGATGGAAAGGGCTGCCTAGGTATCTCGTCCCTGCGATGAGCCTTTACCAATTGCTTTACAGATTCAAGCTCTGGCTCGCTGATGCTGTCCTTGCAGTGAGCGAAGAGTATGTCAAGAGTTCGCCAGCATTGATGGCCGTCAAGGACAAAGTCATCGTCTTCCCGATGTCTTTAGCGCCGACTTTCAGACCGCTCACATCAAGCGCGAACACATCATTAAGAAACAAGCTCAAAATACCAGAAAACAGAAAGATTGTCCTCTACGTCGGAAGGATCGACCCGAGAAAAGGGCTTGACTATCTCACTGATGCCCTGCTCTCCCTTCCAAACGCTTTCCTGATTATAGTAGGCTCAGGAGACCATGACAGCACTAACGCATTGAAATCAAAGATAGCTGACAACAGGTTAAGCGAGCGCTCACTTCTTGTACCGACAGTCATGCAGGAAGAGCTTAACAAGTATTACAATATCGCTGATGTCCTCTGCCTTCCAACGAATGATATCACCGAGACTTTCGGAGTTGTGCTCATAGAGGCCTGGGCTGTCAAGAAACCTGTAGTCGTGACAGACATCCCTGCCCCTAAGAGGATGGTTGAGGGATGCGGAGGCGGCATTGTCGCGAGAAGGATGGACGCGAAAGATATCGCGGATAAACTACGCACAATACTAAATGATCCAGAATCAGCGAGAAGAATGGGTGAACAAGGCCATGATTACGTCATAAAAAACTTCTCTTTCCAGAAACTTGCTGACAGGCTTGTTGATATATACTCCTCAATCCTCAAAGAAAAACGATGATCAAGGATAAACATTCTATCTCTTCACATATTTTGATGACCATAATTTAGTGTAAAACTGCGTTTAAAACTTTTAAGATGCAGAATGACGCTTTTCCTGAAGAATATAAATATAACTCTTTGGCCGCCACGCCTCGACTAAAGTCGAGGCTGAATTTTCCTGCCCCCCGACTCAGTCGAGTGGGAGGAAAATTCAGGTTTTGCGAAGCAAAACCGTGGCAACTTACAGCAGAAAGTCCGCAACAGAGAAGAGATTGAAATAAAAAAGCGAGTTATGCAATCTAAACGGGTATAACCCTTAAATCTGACTTTTCCAAGAGTTTGAGCATCATCAAATGTTGCGAAGAACCAACATTCTTATACAATTATACCTTTCTTATTACTTGAAGCGGCAGCCATCGGATACCTCCACCAGAGCAGCAATCCTATCATCGCGGAGAGATAAGAGAAAGAGAGTATCATGAAAGAGTACGATACCGCCGCGGATGAAGAGAGAGAGACCAATGAGAAGAAGTAGATCAGCACAGCGTCTCGAGTGCCTATCCCTGAGAAGGATATAGGCACTATCTCAACCATGTTGATTATCGGGGTTATCGCCATTATGAACGGGTAAGATACATCAATCCCTAGGCAGACCGCGAAAACGAATGTCTGGACAAAAGAGAGCATCCAGCCAATAATGCTGACAACCAGTATCTTAGCCAGTCTCGGCCTGTCAGAAAGCATCTGCCTGAGAAGAGTGAAGAATACCTTGAAATTCTTCCTCACATTCTCCTTGTGCCTGTCAGGGATGAAGATATTGAACATAGGCCTGAGGAATATCGAGACGACATTCTCCCTGAACAGGAATACGAACAATAATCCTCCAAGGACTCCTGCGAACACCAGATATTTCACAGCTGAAGGTATCTGGTAATTGAATATCAGGTAAAGAATCCCCAATCCTGCGAACATGACCATTATGAATATGTCTATCAATCTGTCAAAGAATACCGTCGAGAGACAGACTCCGAGCGAGGCCTTATTGTTGGCTCTCCGCACATATACTACCCTGTAGAAATCCCCTACTCTTCCAGGAGTCACTATGCTCGCTCCGAAACCTATAAGCCATGCGATGTATGATTCCCACAATGAGAACTTCAGCTTTACTGAATGCACTATGAGCTGCCATTTCCAGGCTTTGATGAGCATGACGAAGAATCCGAATGCTGCCGCGGAGATGAATAGCGGGAGATTGGCGTTCTTCAGAATAGAGAGGATATTCATCATCCCTTCCCTGCCCAATCCTTTCAGTATCCATAAGAAGAGCGCTATTCCTAGTATCGGTAGGAACTTTGATAACTTTTTCAGCTTTGACATGGGTCCTGCAGCGATGCCATCATTTGACTTCCCTATACTTCTCCTTATCGAACCACATCTCATATCTCAATCTTGAGACATCGCAGAGATAATCATAGACTGTCCTGAATATTCGGACAGTGCTGTGCAGGCTCTCATCCCAGGTGACAGGAGTCTCGAATATCCTGTAGCCTTTGCGCTCAGCTACAATCAACAATTCAGTGTCAAAGAACCATTTATTGTCCTTGATCAAGGGAGCGAGTTCCCGCGCGGCTTTATTTGTGGCGGCCTTGAACCCGCACTGCACATCAGTTATGCGCGTGCCAAGAATTGTGCGGACTATAAGGTTATATCCTCTTGAAAGGATCTCTCTCTTGATCCCACGCTTAGTGCGGGAGCCGCTCATGAGCCGCGAGCCTGTCGCTACATCATAGCCTCTGAACGCCAGAGCGTCGATCATGACAGAGAAAGCCTCAAGGTCAGTGGATAGATCAACATCCATATAGCTCACGATGTCAGAAGTTGTCTCTGTCCAGGCTTTCCGCAGCGCTCTTCCTCGGCCTTTCTGGTCAAGATGGAGATAAGTCACGTCCTTGTATCTCTTTGAGAGGCGCTTAGCTATCTCAAGAGTGCTGTCTGTCGAGGCGTTATTCGCGATGACTATCTTCCAGCTATATCTTCCCAGGTATTCAGCCAGGAAACCCCTTAATTTCTCTACAGACTGCTCAAGCGCAGCCTCTTCATTGTATACAGGGATCACGACCTGCAATGTCTTGATAGTCTTTTTGTTTGCCATCGCTCACTCATCATTTATCATGCATAAAGTTATGGCTCATATTTTCAAAGATAGGATAAGCGATTCACTTCTTGCTTTTGCGAGCCGCATTGATCGCTGACTGCCTCACTGCCTGAGTGATGTTCTGCTCCATCTTCTCGATGCGCACATACATCCTGAACAGGAGATAGTACACAAGTATTATGCTCAAATACACAACAACATCGATGCCTCTGCCGATGTTCAGCATGCGCGCGACAGGCATAGTTATAGAAGGGATATAGAGCACGACAAGAGCGCCAATCCATACCACCGCCCAGAATAGCAGCGTCCCTAAAGAGATCTTACGATCCTTGAATCTCAATAAAGCCCTGCTCAAAGCGAAAAGCACGAACAATGTGACAGCTATCTGAAAGACGCTCACAGTTCCGAACAATAACGAATCTCCCATGATCACACCCCTAGTTTATTCTGATCGTCAACCCAGATGATTGCCGATCAGGTCATTATTTTTCTCAACAATATCCTGAACGCGATCCTCGCTGCTTCAAGCGGGCTCTGTCCTTTCTTCCTCGAATACTCAGTGTACCTTATCGTCACTGGCACTTCCTTATGCTTTAAATGTTTTATGCGAATCTGCTCGATTATCTCTGAAGCGTGCTCCATCCTATCCTGGGTTATCCTCAATTCCCGCGCCGCTTTTCTTGAGAAAGCGCGAAATCCGTTATGCGTGTCTGAAAGCAGCATCCCGGTAGTCAAGTAAGTGAACAGGACTCCTCCTTTAAGCACTAGCTTCTTGAAGAAAGGGACATTTGACTGCTTGCTGAGGAATCTTGAGCCCAGTGAGACTTCAGCCTCTCCTTTCAGGATCGGAGAGATCATCTCTTTTATCTCAGAAGGATCGTGCTGGCCGTCAGCGTCGAACGTGACAATGATATCCGCCCCTTCAAGGACAGCATAATCCATCCCTGTCTGAAGCGCCGCTCCCTGGCCGCGGTTGAGCCTGTGCGCAACAACTCTCGCCCCGTTATTCTTGGCCACAGAAAGAGTGTCATCAGAGCTGCCGTCATCTACGACGACTATTGAAGAATACCCCTTCTTTCTCAGGTTCTGGACCACAGAGCCTATAGTTGCCTCCTCATTGAAGGCAGGAATCACTATGAATACCTTATTCCCCATGGGAAGAACGCTTCCAACAACATTTATATAGTTTACGGTAAACATGGCTCTATCTGGAATCTATGATGGAAAACTTTTTTTGCCGTTGCGTAACAGCCAATTATTTCGCAGATAACGAAAATCAGCCGCTCGGAGCTATACTCGAGCTAAATGTCGGAAATCCGCAAAGCGATGTCGGAAATCCGCAAGGCGATTTCCGAGCATGCTCGAAAACCGCAGTTTTCGACATTTCCGAGCATCCCGAAAATGCGCACATTTTCGCGAGCCCGAGATTTTACGCTCCTCGCCAAAAGGCTGATTTTCGGAATTAAAAATTGCGCCATAAATGGTGGGGTATCACACCCAGCGCAATTTTTAATGATATATGATTAACTTGCGCTGATTTTCAAGCATGATTCAGGACAGAGCCCTGTGA
>DATDYN010000047.1:0-3136 GCA_035289005.1 Candidatus Nanoarchaeia archaeon | reverse complement strand
GTCTCAAGCAGGATCTGTATCGGCTGCGGTGTGAATACCATACTGATAAGAATGGTCGCTGATATTGCTAGAAGGACTGCTGCCAGCACAAGCTTGAATCTCTTCATGAGGCTCAATTAGTGATCCAAGATATATAAATGTTTGTTCAAAGAATGACGAGGATAGCACAGTTTCATAATTATGAAACTCATATTCCATAAGGCTTATATGCCGTTTCAACTATTGATACCTTATGAAGACTTCCAAAAAGGATGGCTCTAGTGTCAATACCAAGAAACCTATGCCTAAAGGCATGACATCAAGAGCGGATATCGGAAGCGCACAGCATAGGCCTGGAAGGATATCCCTGTTATGGAAAAGCATCGCAGTCATCTTTTTAATGCTGTTCTGTTCTATAATAATCCTGGGAATCCTCAGATGGAACTATTACAGACCTTCCTATCATTCTATTGATTCCGTTCAGAAAGAGCTTGCAATGAATCTGATCTCTCAGGATATGGGAAGTTCAGGAAAGAATATCTCCGAATATAAGACTTTGGTCTCTAATATGACTCATAAGTTTGCCAGAGGCCGCGTTAATAAGAACACTCTTCAGGTCTCACTCTATAGTCCCTCAAGTCGGCACCAGTATATAATTGATATCGATTCAGGGACGATTGTTATGCACTCTGAGACTTTAGTCTATGGGTGGATGCATAACCTGACTTCTCAGCCCGAGAAGCGGGGATGGTTCTTCATGAGAGACTACAGTGGAAGACAGTATGAGAAATAAGACGAAGAAGATAAATGGGATGGTGAAGAAAGAAGATGATCGCAGGCAGATCTTTGTGAATAGCGAAGAAAATAATCTAAGACCTAAAGTAAAGAAGAGACGTTCTATATGAGACAGCAGATAAAATCCATCATAAAACTAGAGAAGATATGGAAGATATACCATATCGGCAATGTTCGCGTTGAAGCGCTGCGCGGAGTTGACATAGACATTCTCCAGAAAGAATTTGTGGCAATTCTCGGATCTTCAGGAAGCGGTAAATCAACGCTTATGGCATTGATAGGCGCGCTTGATATCCCAACCAAAGGCGCTGTCTTCCTTGATGGCAAAGATATCTCAAGAATGTCAGAATCGCATCTCGCGATGGTCCGTGGAAGAAAAATAGGCTTTGTCTTTCAGCAGTTCAATCTCATATCCACTCTAAGCGCCATTGAGAATGTTATGCTGCCGATTGACCTTCAGGAAAGACCGAATTCGAAGCAAAGGGCGATTGAACTGCTCACTCTTGTAGGACTCAAAGAAAGGATGCATCACAAACCTCAGGAGCTGTCAGGGGGCCAGCAGCAGCGTGTAGCTATCGCCCGCGCTCTCGCTAATGATCCTGAGGTGATTCTTGCGGATGAGCCTACAGGAAACCTTGACAGTAAGACGGGCAAAGAGATAATAGGTCTTTTCACGGATCTTTATCATCAAGGTAAGACAATCATCCTTGTCACGCACGATATAGGTCTTATCAAATATGCGGAGCGAGTAATACACCTCAAAGATGGATTAGTCGAGAAAGTCACTAGGGTCAAGCGCGCAGAAGCCGCTAAGGCATCATGAATATGTATCCATCAGATAATCTCCATTAGAATGCCACTTACACTTTATTGTATTTTAAAAAATAATAAAGATGAGAACTTTGGAGGATGAAAACATGAAAAAGCAAATGACCATGGTTTTGATGAGCATGATATTCACGCTGCTCTGTGTGAACTATGCTGAAGCTGTGATGAAAGAGATAGATGTCTTCAATTCATCTAGCCCTTCCACAATCACCGGCCCTACAATGGATGAAGCGCAGTTTGTGTTCGCAAATCTGAGATATGAGCCGTATCCTGTAAATGCGGGCGAATGGTTTGATGTCTGGATCAAGGTTCAGAACGTCGGGAGAGGGGATGCTACTAACGCGACATTCACTCTGATCCCTTCATATCCTTTTGACGCTCCTGAACAGAGCCTTACCCAGAATTTAGGGCTGCTTCCAGGTATAGCCAGCGAGATCAAGTACAGAAAGCCTGGAGAATCTATCGGAAATGCGCGCCAGGTAGTCCTGAAATACAGGTTGAAGACTGCGGATAATGCTGCGGAAGGAGTCCAGAATCTCAATTTCCTCGCTTCTCCTTACAGTACAATCAAGCAGCAGACTATCTATTCTATTCCGATAGAAATCGCGAAGACAAAGACAGATTTTGCGATCACATTGCAAGATGTGAGCGATCAGGGAGTCTCTTTCGCGATAGCGAATATCGGGGGGAATCCAGCGACTGCTGTGACTCTAAGTCTTGAACCGAAAGAGGGCGTAACTGTCAAAGGAGCATCCTCTACCATAATCGGAAATCTCGACACTGGAGATTTCACAACAGTGACTTTCCAGATCACCCAGAGCGCTCAAGGCCGCAATTTCACTCAAGAGCGGAACTTTATCCAGAGCCGTAGTCCGATCAATGAGATACTGATGACCATCTCTTACACAGATACCGCGGCGATAAGGAACACTCTGGAGAAGAATGTGAGTGTGGACTTAGTCACGGCCAATCAGACAGCGATATTCAGGGCGCGCGCCACAGCATCCCAGAATATATCGATATTCAGCAAATATGCTACCTGGATATATGGGGTGATCGGATTGATGTCAGGTATTATCATAACTTCATATATCTATTCAAGAAAGATGAAGAATCTGGAATGATTGAGGATATAGAAATGATGAGTTGTAAAGAGATGGGTGCTGATGAAACTCTATAAGATACTGGGCTTTTCGCTCAATCTGCTGCTGCACAGCAGGCTGAGGAGCTGGCTGACAATCATCGGCATCGTCATAGGCGTTGCTGCAGTTGTTGGCATTATCTCTGTAGGCCAAGGCCTGCAGCAAAGCGTACAAAGCCAGATTGGAGGTCTTGGACAGGATATAATCTCAATAAGTTCTGGAGGCTCACGCGCAGGGGGCGGTTTCAGAGAAGGCGGCGGTGGGAGCGGCGGAGGGACAAACACCAATATCAAACAGTTGTCTACCAAGGATATCTCAACTCTGAAGCTTGTGCCAGGAATCAGCGCGATGATAGGGATTGTCAGCGGAAGCGCGAGCGTATATTACAATGG
>DATDYN010000046.1:0-14820 GCA_035289005.1 Candidatus Nanoarchaeia archaeon | reverse complement strand
TGGGAAGTACGGTCGCAAGACTGAAACTTAAAGGAATTGGCGGGGGAGCACTACAAGGGGTGCGGCGTGCGGTTTAATCTAATTCTACACAGAGAATCTCACCAGAGGCGACGGCAGAGTGATGGTCAAGCTGACGACTTTACCTGACGAGCCGAGAGGTAGTGCATGGCCGACGTCAGCTCGTGCTGTAAGGTGTCCTGTTAAGTCAGGCAACGAGCAAGACCTGTATCTACACTTGCTACCGTAACTTTAGTTGCGGGCACAGTGTAGGGACTGCCCTGGAAACAGGGAGGAAGGTGCAGGCAACGTTAGGTCTGTATGCTCCGAATCTTCTGGGCTACACGCGCGCAACAATGGTAAGGACAATGGGATGCAACACCGAAAGGTGAAGCTAATCCTCGAAACCTTATCCAAGTCCAGATTGAGGGTTGTAACTCACCCTCATGACGATGGAATCCCTAGTAATGGGACGTTATCAGCGTCCCGTGAATATGTCCCTGCTCCTTGCACACACCGCCCGTCAAACCACTCGAGCAGGGTTTAAATGAGCCGTGGCTTATTGGTCACGTCGAATTTAAGCTCAGTGAGAAGGGTTAAGTCGTCACAAGGTATCCGTAGGGGAACCTGCGGATGGATCACCTCCTTTTTTTTTCTTTCACCCGGAATGTCCATCATTACCGTCAGTAGAGAAAAAACGCAATAACAAATCATATTTTTGTGCTGGCGCGCATAACTGCGCGACAGATCGGGTCTCTTGATCCCTGCTTTTTCAGCAGTACACAAGAGCGAAACAGATGAATAACTCATCGAGAATCCAGATCAGGACCGTTCCTAATCTCATACGGACGCAATCATGATCAAGATGGGCCTGTAGCTCAGACCGGTAGAGCACTGCATTTGCAATGCAGGGGCCGCGGGTTCAAAGTGAAAAGTTGTCAATAACTTTTTGTGAAAGTCCCGCCGGGTCCATCATCCGCTCAACAATCACAGAATTGTTTGAATATGTTTATTATTCACAGAATCTTAGAAATAATATATAGCTAAAAAGTAAAAGAGAAATAAAGAATCAAGAAAGAAATCAAAAAGAATCCACAGATCATACTCACAGAGTGAGAGGCGTTCGGCAAGAATTCCTTGCCGGCCGTTTGGAAGAGATATGAAGAGTAACTGACTGGCTTGCCTAGCAAGTACCGAAGATAACAAGCGTGCCTCATGCATGCTTGGCATCGACGCTCACAGGAAGTTACGTTCGCATTCATTTTGATGAGGCCGTGCATGAAGGGGCATATGATGAGATCCTACACTGTTAGGTGGACGACTTGGCTCTGGAGCCCAAGAAGGGCGTGACAAGCTACGATATGCTGTGGCGAGGCGCATGCAGCCTTTGAACCACAGATCCCTTAATGAGACTACTCATTAGATCCGCAAGGATCGGGAACGCGGAGAAGTGAAACATCTCAGTATCCGCAGGAAGAGAAATCAATTGAGATGCTGTAAGTAAAGGCGATTGAAAACAGCACAGGGCAAACCGAATCCTCCGATGAAAGTCGGCGGAAATGTGGTGTTGCAGGACCTGATTTTGATCCTCAGCGAGCGATTAGAAGTCTTCTGGAATGAAGCACCGAAGAGGGTGACAGTCCCGTACAAGAAGCTCGACGGACTTTTCAGGCATCCTGAGTACTGTCTCTTGGATATGAGGCAGGAAATTGGGAGGCATCAACTTCCAACCCTAAAAACTACCAGAGTCCGATAGTGCACTAGTACCGCGAGGGAAAGTTGAAAAGAACCCATAAAAGGGAGTTAAAAGAACCTTAAACCTAACAGTTATAGTGAGGTAGGGCTTTACGAAGTTCTGCCGTGCGTTTTGAATAACGCGCCAGGGAGTGCGTCCAAGTGGCGAGGATAATCCTAACCGGAGAATCCGAAGGGAAACCGAAAACCCGCAGTTTACGAGGGGTGAGGTATGAAAGTGCCTTTAGTCACTTGGATTTAACCCGAAGCCGATCGATCTAACCCTGGGTAAGGTGAAACACGGGTAAAACCGTGTGGAGGCCTGAAGAGGTTCTACGGGCAAGTGTTCTTCTAACCTGGGGCTAGGGGTGAAAAGCCAATCGAGATCGGTGATAGCTGGTTCCCGCTGAAATTGGCCGCAGTCAAGTCTCGGATGAGGCTGCGTGTAGAGTAGAGCAACGGATTAGGGATTTTGGGAGGGAAACCTCTCGGTCCCCTGTCCAACTCCCAAGATACACGCGCCATAGATTCCGGGAGACGGGGTTACGGGGTAAACATGTAATCCTAGAGGGGAAGAACCCAGACTATAGTTAAGGTCCCTAAATGTCGATTAAGTGTTAAAGGGTAAAGAGTGTCTACAGTCAGAGACAGCGAGGAGGTTGGCTTAGAAGCAGCCACCCTTTAAAAAGTGCGTAACAGCTTACTTGTCAAGATTGTAGGCCTCGAAGATGGACGGGGCTAAATCGACTACCGATACTATAGACCATCCAAAAGATGTGTGGTAAGCGGGCGTTCTGTATGGGCGGAAGCGTTTCCGAAAGGAGGCGTGAACCGTGTAGAAATGAAAATCCTGGTGAAAGTAGGATCTTAGCAGAGTGAGAATCTCTGCCGCTGAAAGGGCAAGGGTTCCTTGACAATGAAGGTCAGTCAAGGGTTAGTTGATCCTAACCGCGTTCCTCACTGGAATTGCGGGAAAGGGAAACAGGTTAATATTCCTGTACTATTGAAGTATGCGTGGTGACACAAGATCGGTTACTGACGTTTCCGGCTAGATTGACACGAGCTGTCGCTTGTGCTAACCAGAACAGTCCAGAGGAGTGTCGTAATGATGAGAATCTGGATAAAACTGGGAATGGTGTTCCGTACGGAGCATTCAGCTGATGCCAGGAGCCAATGAAAAAGGAATCGATATAAATCTTCAATATTCATACCCAGAACCAACACAGGTGCCCCTAGGTGAGAAGCCTAAAGTGTTAGGGATACAATCCAACTAAGGGAAGTCGGCAAATTAGTCCTGTGGCTTCGGTATAAGGGATACCTGCGGTTGTGCATGTATGTGTGCGATCGCAGGTCGCAGTGACAAAAACGGTCCGACTGTTTAACAAAAACTTAATCTTCTGCGAGCCCGTAAGGGTGTGTACAGGAGATGAAGTCTGCCCAGTGCCAGTACTTTAAACTCCTTTCCAAGGGAGCGAAGAGCTGGTAAACGGCGGGAGTAACTATAACTCTCTTAAGGTAGCGTAATACCTTGTCGTTTGAATGACGACTTGCACGAGTGGCGTAACGAGATCGTTGCTGTCCCTAGTTGGAACCCCCCGAATACTCTTTTCCGGTGCAAAAGCCGGAGATTTCCAGTGGGAAGTGAAGACCCCGTGAAACTTTACTGTAGCTTGTTGCTGTGATGCAAATTCTGTTGTGCAGCGTAGGTAGGAGCTGTCGAGGCCTGATCGTTAGGTTAGGTGGAGGCAATTATGAGACACTACCCTACGGAGCTTGCATTGCTCACTATAGAAATATAGGACACCGGCAGGCGGACAGTTTGGCTGGGGTGGCACCCTGTCGAAAAAGTATCGACAGGGCCCAATGGTTGACTCAACCCGGTCAGAAATCGGGTGTGGAGTGCAAGAGCAAAAGTCAGCCTGATTGGGCATACATTAAGACTATGTCCAAAAACGAAAGTTTGGTCTAGCGATCCTCTAATTCTCCTTGATGGGGGCTAGAGGTGACCGAAAAGTTACTCCGGGGATAACAGAGTTGTCGCGCCTGAGAGTTCTTATCGACGGCGCGGTTTGCTACATCGATGTCGGCTCTTCCTATCCTGGTCGTGCAGCAGCGGCCAAGGGTGTGGGTGTTCACCAATTAAAAGGGATCGTGAGCTGGGTTCAGAACGTTGTGAGACAGTTTGTTTAATATCTACTGGAAATGTTTGATGTCTGAGAGGAAGGAAGTCATAGTACGAGAGGAACTGGCTTTCGAGGCCTCTGGTTTACCGGTTGTCTGATAAGGCAGGCCGGGCAGCTACGCCTTGATGGATAAGTACTGAAAGCATCTAAGTACGAAGCCATCCCCGAAAAGAGACATCTTAGAACTCCTGAATAACACAGGCTTGATGGAACTGGTGTGTAAGTGCCAAGGCAACGAGGCATTCAGCATGCAGTCCCCAATCGTTCATTTTCTCATCATACCTTCATGCACGGTTTTCATTTTCTTCCTTTCCTCTCTGTGATTTTTTTCTTTTTTATCAATTTTGATCCTAGCTTTTTGTCTTTTTGCTTTTATGCTGCCGGAATGATTTCGTGATACAGAGTTTTTTCCGAAGAATCTTCAGGTTTTGTTTTTGTTATCGTATTTTCCTGTCTGCACTCCGTAACTTTTCCGGTCTAGCTCTATAAAGGTTTTTTAAGAGCAGAATATCCTTTTCATGCATGGCTTTGGGTTACAAGAATCTTTATGTGTGGAAACTTTCATACAGGCTGGCGCTTGATGTCTATGAAGTGACCAAGTCTTTTCCTGCTGAGGAAAGAAACAATATCGTCTCGCAGCTGCGGCGCGCAGCTGTGTCTTTGCCAGTCAATATAGCTGAGGGCTCTTCTTCGCGCTACTGCAAGAGTTTCCTGTCGCAGCTGAATGTGGCGCTTTGCTCTGCGAGAGAGATAGAGAACCTGCTGCTGCTATCTAAGGATCTTGGGTTTCTTGACGCTGCGGCTTTTGCGCGGCTTGAGTCTCTGCTTTCAAGATTGGTTCATGGGCTGCTGAAGCTTTCTGATTATGTCTCTGCGCTGGTGTCTAAGCAGGAGCGCGCTCGCGTAAATTCTCTAGGTTCTGTCCTGAAAAAAGAATGGTTTTATGGCTCAAGGAGTGTTCTGTCTTCTCAGCATCATCAATAGAGATTTCTCCAGGGTATTTTCTCTCTCAGTCTTCTTCTTCGATGTCAGATTTCTCTTCAACGTCTGGAATGTCAGGTTTCTGCGCTTGCAGGATATTGATCTCCTGTTCTGGAGTTCCCACGCCGAAGAAACTGTTAAGCTTCTGGCAGCTCATCTTCGCTTTGAACGTTATCTTTTCCGGACTGTGGCTTTTCATCACTTTTTCTTTTTTCTTGCTCATCTATTCACCCTTCCTCTCTTTTCATTATCTTTTTCTTAATCTCGTTGCCGGGATTATCCTCTTTTTTATGTCGCTTTTTCAGTCTTAGCAGGCGCAGCTATCTGTGCCACAGGTATTATTTGTTTCTTGCTGTGCTGATTCTTTTGTCTGGATGTCTATCTGCTTATCCTGCACATACTGGAGTCCGTTCTGCAGGCAGAGCTCTGCTTTCGCGAGGCATTCTCCGATGTATATGCTGTGCTCTGTATTGATATCGTTCTCATGCGCCATCTTCTGGCGCAGTTCGCGCGCAGTCTTCCCTTCGAATGTCATGATTGTGCTGTTCGTCTCAGGATGCATATGCTCAACGATTATCTTCTTGTCTTTTACGCTTATGATATAATTCCCTCTAGGATCGCTGTCCTGCTGTTCTTGCTGGCCGTAAGTCCTGTATTTCTCTAGCATGTTCTCTATCTGTCTTGACGCGGTCTTGTAGATCTGGGCGCTGCTGGAGATTATCGTTATTATCCCTGGCGGGAGATTGAGGGCGTCGGCTATCTCTTTCTGTATCGCGGCGCAGCCGTAAGCGTTCTCTGGCCAGCCGTTCACCATATCATGGCTTCTGAAATAGACTGTGAGATTCAGCTTTTCGTCCTGCACCATAACTTGCATTAAAGCCAGGCAGGGGCTGCTCTTGTGCTTGCGCATGAGTTCGTCTTCAGTGTGCCATGTTATCGCTACGCATGCTTTTGAGTAAGGGTCGCGTTTCAGCGCATCGATTATGTCCTGCACCTGATTTATTTCGCAGTATGATCCTTTGTAGTTGATGTTCGCATCGATGTGCGGACCCTGTCCGAACTCGAAATCCTTGTATGCTGTTGTTGTGCGCAGCTCTTTGACTTTCATCGGAGAGTTGAAGGTGTAGGCTCTCAGCTTGTTGCCGTAAGTGTACGCTTTCCCTTCGGGCAGCAACGGCGAGAGCACTTCTGCCTGATAGGCTTTTATCTTCTCGATAGTGAGCGGTGTTATGAACGGATTGAATGAAAGATCAAGATTCTGCGGGTCGTGTATGATCGCGACTAGATTGTTTATCTCTTTCACTTCCCTGTCTGTCTTCGCGTTCATGAGATTCTTCTTCCCGTATTTGTTGATCCTGTGCATTATCTCTACCCATACTTTAGGTATTGTCCTGCCTCTCACTGTCAGCGGCCCGCCTTCATATGGCGATGTGTCCTGCACTGGCTCGTGAGGGAATGTCTTTGGCTCATTGAACAATGGTTCTTTGTCTTGCCGCAAGCTTTCTAATATCTTGTTTGCCTCGATTATCTTCTGCGCAAGAGGCATTCCCTGGAATTTCTTATTTAGGTCTATGAATTCCACTCCTTCCTGTATGGCTGTGATTATCCCTGTAGGGATGTTCTTGTCAAAGTATGCGGATTGTTCGTATCCTGGAACTTTCCTGTCTGCAGTGAGTCGCTGCTGGAAGAACGCGCGCAGAGCGTTCGCGCTTGTCGCTCCTCCCATAGTGTCATCTTTTCCTGGAGATTCCTGGCCCAGCATTATGACGCATCTTATGAAAGGATTCGCCGCTATATTGCGGACCATTCCTGCTAATCCTGAAGGATTGTAGAAATTAGCGGCGAGCGCTAGGTTCTTCTTCTCTAATATTGGGAGCACTGCGTCCCGCATCGTCCATAAGAAAGTCACCGCTGCGCTTGATGATATCAGTTCTTTGTCTTCTTTCGCATAATACGCTAGTCGATCTCGCACAGCTACGGGCCATCCTTTCTCGCTGCCTGAGGATTCAAGCGCTCTCATCTGCTCCACTATCAGCTTTGGCGATGCCTTTTGTGAATGAATGTCTTGAGTGTTGAGGGTATCTTGAACATTCTGAGCAGAATCTACTTTATGATTTCCTTTAGGAGTCACAGCATCTGCCTGAGCACCGTCTTTGATAGCGCTTGCTTGTGTGATCGTGTCGCTCATGCATCCCCCTTGTTGTATTTTCTACCTGCTCTGGCTTTTTAAATAAAGTTGCAGTGTGTCAGTGGTTTCTCATAATATATCTCTGATAATATATATTGCGGTCTATATCCAATATCTATTGTCAATATCTATGGTTGATGATGTGCGTAGATATAGCTTTCTGGATATCTTTTTAAGAATGTCTGAATAATTCTGGCTCAGTTCTTCTTCTCGAACTCGAAAAGATTCACGATGTGGTCCTGCACTATCTTTCCAGTGCCCGCGTCGATCTTTATGTTCAGGGTCTTGAATCCTTGGGTCACGAAAGTCATGTTGTATATCAGCCCGTAAGGATGGAGATTCTGCAGTATCGCGATGCGCTTCACTGGCAGCTCTGAAGAGTATTTCTTCTTCTGCAACGCATTTGCTTCTGTCAACGCTTCAGAGAGAGGGAGTTTGATGCTGGATTCATCAATAGCCAGTATGCTGTCCTCTTCTTTCTTGAACGCTTTCTCTGCCTTGTTGATGATTACTGGATCCTTGATCTCGAAAGTCGTGATTGTGTCGCTCGCGCCGTCGTAGAATCCCGCCTGGCAATCGCAGTCATTATCTCCGATCATGAAGAAGACGTGCGAGAGGAATGACTTGCTGTTATGCTTATGCCAGGATGTGAATTCCTTGCTCTTCCTGAGCTGCGTTAGCGCTGCTGAGACATCTGCTTCTGCCATATTGTGCTGTCTCTCTGCGACATTTAAAAGGTTTTCGGGGGTTATTGGGCATCTTTCTATAGCTTGAACAATCGAGAACTTTATATATCAGTGGGAGTTTATTCCCTCAGTGGTTCACATGGAAACACTACAAAGAAAGTTGACAACCGGTAAAGATATCATTAATTTTAATTTAAGTATAGATCATATGAATCCTAGAGAACGAAGGGCCATGATTGATAGCTTTCATTCAAAACTCGTTCAAGGAGAAATTGAGAATCTGTCTTTCTTTGCTATTGACGCTGTAGCAGAATTAGAACGCAAGTATGGATTTCTCTCGCATTCGAAGAAATTGTTGAATTATAAATCATCTAGGGAAGAATTACGTGACTTATTAGAAATGAGTATGTCTCATGTTTATGATGGGATGTTTTATCATGCATTTAGTTATTTTAACGAAGCAAGAGAGCATGCGGCTAAATTCGGAATTTATATCCCACAAAGCTCTTTTGAAAAGATTGAACAGATCGGACGTAAGTCTGGTATAGAGGCTAAACTAGATTATGCAAGATATTGTGCTGATATCAGATTTTTTAATAGTGCATTAGAACAGCTTAACATGGCAAAAGCACGTGCGGCTGGTATTAATCTTGATATCTCTGAGAAAGTAAAAGAAATTGAAGCAGTATTGAATCAATAATCCTAATTTGTTTGTTATTATATATAGAGACAGCTTTAGGACAATCTCAATAACCGAATTCTTTTCGTGATTGCCGAAACATTTTCGGGAATGATAGCAAAAGATTTATTAGTCACATAGGATTTGCCACTATTCATGCGGTTAATCCTAGTCCGTCATGGCCAGACAGATGCCAATCTGAGAAAGGTCATCAGTGGAAGCACTGATTCTTTATTGAGCGAGGAAGGAAAAAGGCAAGCGGAGAGAGTAGGGCTTCGCCTTAGCACTGAGAAGATTGATGCGGCGTTCTCAAGCGATCTCACCCGCGCTGTCGAGACAGCGAAAAGCATGATATCTCATCATCCTCATCTGTCGCTTCAGATTGACGCGCGGCTGCGTGAGAGGGATTGCGGGGTGTTGGAAGGGCAGCCGTATGGCTCGCAGCAGAGGCATGCAGAAAGATTAGGCATCCCTTACAATGAATTCAGGCCTGAGAATGGAGAATCAGAGCTTGATGTGAGAGCGCGAGCTGTCGATTTCTTCAAAGGGCTCCTGACTTCTGAGAATTCTGATAAGACAATACTCCTTGTCAGCCATGGTGGGGTTATCACTAACCTATTCATGCATCTTTCTGGCGCGCCAGAAGAGAGCTTTAGGCAGCTGCATCCTGAGAACACTGCTGTGACGATGCTTGATGTCGATGAGAAAGGCAGTCATGAAGTGCGGCTGATGAACTGCACAACGCATCTTGATTAAGTTATAAGGCAAGTTAATGTAATCTATATTGCGTGTTCATGTCTTGACGTTCTTTTCTATGCCAATCCCCCCAACAGCTTTTTATACTCAGAAAGCCTAATATCCGCAATATAGTAATTTACGGGGTGACAGTTTGAGATTCATAGCTGATCTTCATATACACAGCAGCCATAGCCAGGCCACAGGCAATGACCTCAATCTCGCGAATCTTGAGAAGTACGCACTGATCAAAGGGATAGACCTTCTAGGAACTGGAGATTTTACGCATCCTAAATGGATTGAGGAGATAAAAGAAGGATTGACTGATGAAGACGGCACAGGAATCTATCGTTCGAAGAATGGCTACCCGTTTATGCTCCAGACAGAGATCTCTCTGGTCTATACTCAGGGCGGCAAAGGGAGGAGAGTGCACAATCTTGTACTGGCGCCGAATCTTGACGCTGTCAGGCAGATAACTGATTATCTTCTCACTAAAGGAAGGATCGATTATGACGGCAGGCCGATATTCAAGATCAGCTGCATCGATTTCGTTGACAATCTCAAGCGCATAAGCAAGGATATAGAAGTCATACCCGCGCATGCCTGGACTCCCTGGTTTGGAGTTCTCGGAGAGAAAGGGGGTTTCAATTCTCTTTCTGAAGCTTTCGGGGATCAGGTCAAGCATATACATGCGATAGAGACTGGGTTGAGTTCTAACCCTCCGATGAATTGGCGCGTCAAAGAGCTTGACAGGTATCAGCTGCTCTCATTCTCTGACCTGCATTCTTACTGGCCTTGGCGCATGGGCCGCGAAGCGACAATATTCAATACTGAAGTCACTTACAAAAACATTCTTGAAGCGATAAGGACTGGCGAAGGATTGTCAGGAACTATCGAGGTCGATCCAGGATATGGCAAGTATCATTTCACAGGCCATCGCGCTTGCGGAGTCTGCATCAATCCGAAAGATGCTGTAAGAGTGAACAATATCTGTCCTAAGTGCGGCAAGAAGATGACTGTGGGAGTTGTCAGCCGCGTTGAGGAGCTTGCAGATCCTTCAAGGCCTGAAGGGTATGCTCCCAGGAACCCAAAGAAGTATCATACTCTGATCCCTCTGTCTGAGATCCTCGCGAAGATGGTCGGAACTGCGGTCTCATCAAAGAAAGTCGCTGCGGAGTTCGAGAACATAATAAGCACTTTCGGCACAGAGATGAACGTGCTTCTTAATGCTTCAGAGGAAAAGCTTTTGCTAGTCACCAGCAAGAAGATCACTGACGCGATACTCAAAGCAAGGCGCGGAGAGGTAGAAGTCCAGCCAGGATTTGATGGGGAGTATGGGATCCCTTTATTTTCTCCTAATGACAGAAAGGAGTACTATTCCAAGATTGATGAGCGCATTGCCGCCATGAATGCGGCGAAGAAGAAGACTACTCAGGCGTCACTTTCCGGATTCTGAGAACGTCAATTTCTAGATTCTTTCTCACTTATCAGGCTTTTTTAGCAATTCAATCCTTCAGTCACTTCACAGCCATCAGTGTGATCCCGATAAGCACTAAGTAGGAAATGACTCCCCAAAGGAAATATGTCGGCTTGCTGCTGCGGTATTTCGGCATCGCGTCTCTCACTATTATATAGAACAGTGTCCCTGTTATGAAAGCGAAGATCCCGTAGAATACTGGCAGAGGGATGGCGAGCATAGATGCGAACAATGCTCCAAGAAAGAGTGATCCTGAAGAGAGGATCCTTCCCAGAAATGTCTCGCGGACATGCGCGTGCAGGTGCTCGACAATCAATGATGACGAGATGAGATGGAAGAAGAGAGGGATCAATGAGATATAAGCGAGCACTGGCTTGTCGAAATTGAAGAAGAATATCACTGCCATTCCGATAATGAAATGATTAATGAAAAAGCTGAAAGTGCGGACATGCGCTAGCCTGTGCGTCTTGAGCTTCTCAGTCAAGCTGTGCTGCACGACATGCTTTTCCGCTATATGCAGAAGCACGAATCCCCAGAGCATTATGAAGAATATACCTTGTGAAAGATATTTGCTTCCGTTGAGGACTTCAGGCAGCATCGAGAGGAATATGTACGCTATGAATATCCCTGCGCTGTAGCTCGCGAAAGCTATGTCAAATCTTCTTAGGTGGTGAGCGTATTTCTCGAAATAGTAATGCGTAACGCTGAAAAGGAAAGTTAGGGCTAGAGGAAGGTATATCTGTAACGCTTCAGGCGAAGCCATTCGGGAGAGAAAAGCTTGAGGGTATAAAAATTTGTTGTTGGATAAGGAGATAGTGCCCGGCATAGTTGCCAGTCTCACCTACTCATTAATGAGTAGCAATACTTAAAAGCGTTCCTGCGAATTTATTGAGAATGGCTAAACGCATAGGCATCGCTGACACTACTTTCGCCACTTATGATATGGCTAAAACGGCAGTGCAGGCGATCAATGATTCAGGAGAGCAAGTCATCATCGTGAGATACACAGTCCCTGGGATCAAAGATCTTCCTGTCGCAGCGAAAAAACTTGTTGAGGAAGAGAACTGCGATATTGCGCTCGCTCTTGGGATGGTCGGCAGAGATCCGATAGATGCGCAGTGCGCGCATGAGGCCTCTAATGGGATAATCACCGCGCAGCTCATGAGCAACAAGCATATACTGGGAGTATTTGTGCACATGACCGAAGCGAATGACGATGCTGATCTTAGGGAATTATGCCGTGACAGGACTGTCAAGCATGCTTTGAACGCGCTCGCTCTCTTGATAGGGAAAGACGCTCTGCGTCCTTTCGCAGGACAGGGCAGGCGTCAGGGAAGGGATCATGTCGGACCTATACCTGAATGAGAGAGACATCATTTTCAAGGAAAACAAGTTTAAACTGGGCTGATATCAATTAAATCCATCAAAAGATCCGACAAAAAAGAGGTTGTGAATCCAGAATATGGCAGCAATGCCTTGAGGAAGACCATGAACGAGAACATAGCCATAGTTGTCGCGGATTTCAACGCGGACATAACCCATCTAATGAGCAAGATCGCGAAAGAATACTTAGGATTCCTCGGAGCTAGAGTCGTTGAAGTCATCCGCGTTCCAGGCGCTTTTGAGATGCCTCTCGCGATCCAGAGATTGCTCCAGCGCAAAGATGTCGACGGAGTCGTCACTCTGGGGGCTGTTATCCAGGGAGACACAGACCATGACAGCATTGTTGCTGGAAATGCTTCCCGCAAGATAATGGATCTCATGCTCGTGCATGACAAGCCTGTCTCTTTAGGGATCATCGGGCCTAAGGTCACTCATGCAGCGGCTGTGGCAAGGATCGATGAGTACGCAAAGCGCGCTTCAGAATCCTGCATAAAGATGCTACGCAAGCAGTGAGCGGATAGTTTTAAGTGTCATAATCTATTTCCGGATATCGCCTCCGCATCACAAACCTTTTAAGCGCTTTTTACTGTCTATATTTTAGTGAAAAATGGGTTGGAAAGGGTGGAATCGCTTATTTCAAGAGCATAAGCCGCCAGGGGGTTAAGCATCGCTACAGACGAATACTTCATGAGGATCGCCATTGATCTGGCGAAGACCGCTGAAGGAAGGACTTCTCCGAATCCTCCTGTAGGCGCGGTCATAGTCAAAGAGGGCAAGATCATCGGCAGCGGCTATCATGAGAAAGCGGGCATGCCGCACGCTGAAGTCGTTGCAATAAACTCAGTTAAGGATAAAGAGTTTCTCAAAGGCGCGTCATTGTATGTCACTCTTGAGCCATGCTGCCATTACGGCCGCACAGGTCCCTGCACTAAAGAGATAATCTCTGCAGGGATCTCTTCAGTGTATGCCGCTATGAACGATCCGAATCCTAAGAACAATGGCAAGGGAGCGCAGGAGCTGAGGAAAGCTGGAATCAATCTCCATATAGGGCTTCTTGAGGAAGAGGTGAGAAAGCTGACAGAGCCGTTCGTCAAGTATATTACGAAACACAAGCCGTACGTCGTGATGAAGACAGCGGTCAGCCTTGATGGAAAGACAGCGACAAGGACTGGTGAATCCAAATGGATCTCTTCAGAAGAGAGCCGTAATCATGTCCATCAGCTGCGCAATAAAGTCGATGCTGTGATGGTCGGCATCAACACAGTGCTTCATGATGATCCCCATCTGACAACAAGGATTCCTGGCGGAAGGGATCCTTTGCGTATAATCCTTGACAGCACTCTGCGCATCCCTCTTGACGCGCGCACATTACAGGATAAGAACGCGATGATAGCCACTACGCAGAGATATGACCACAAGAAAAAAGTCGAGCTCGAGAAGATGGGCATAGGGGTCATTGTCGTTCCAGGAGAGAATGTTGGCGGAGGGGTCAATCTCCAGAATCTCATGAAAGAATTGAGCGTGAGAGGGATAATCCATATAATGATCGAGGGAGGATCTGAAGTGAACGCTTCAGCGCTCTCTGCGGGAATAGTTGATAAAGTGATATATTTCATCGCTCCGAAGATCATCGGCGGCAAGGACGCGAAGCCGGCAATAGGCGGCATAGGCATCGAATGCATGAGTGACGCGCTCAACCTGAAGAATGTCAGGATCTCGCAGATCGGGCCGGATATGCTCATGGAAGGGTATCTTTGAGGCGCGCGGTCTCTATGCGCGGCAGTCGCTGCTGGCCGTTTTTGCGCAATATTCTTATATGATATCTTAATAACTCGCGATAATCCTTAACAGTATGCATCTATATTATCTATCAGCAGATACACGCGATGCATCAAAGAGGCCTTGATGATCAAAGCAATCATATTCGACATGGACGGTGTGCTTCTTGACACAGAGCCAGTGCATGAGAGAGCTGTGCGCCAGTGCATGGAAGAGGATTACGGCGCGAAGCTGACAAAGAAGATCATCAGCAGAGTGCGCGGGATGGTAGATAGGGAAGAATTCGCGCTGTACAAGAAGATTTTTGGGATCGCGGACAGCATTGAGAACATGAGCAGCAATAAGGATAAGCGTTTCTTCAGCATGATCCAGAAGAGGGATGTATTGTTCGATGGCGTTCCTGAGATTCTGCGCAAGCTCAGGAAGGATTATGTTCTCGCGTTGACGACCTCAACTTCAGGGGCGAAATTCGATTACGAGACAGGATTGTTCGGGCTTAAGGATTTCAAGGTTGTGACCAATGGAGATGATGTCAGCAAAGGGAAGCCTGATCCTGAATGCTATATCAGGACTGTCAAAAGATTAGGGCTTGCTCCTGAAGAGTGCGTTGTTGTTGAGGACGCAGTGAACGGGGTGATTGCGGCGAAAGCAGCAGGGGTCTGGTGCATAGGGTTGCGAGGGACTTTCCCTTCGAGCGCGCTAAAGGCAGCAGGCGCGGATATTATTGTTGGGGATATCAGAGAGATAACTTATGATAGGATAAATACTCTTGGAGGACTGAAGACCGGGTTTAGGATCGCTCTCGCGTCAGGGACTTTCGACATCTTCCATCCAGGGCATGAGTATTATCTGCGGAAAGCGAAAGCCGCAGCAGGAAGGAACGGCAGGCTTGTCGTGATAATCGCGCGCGACAGCACTGTCAAAATGATCAAAGGAAGGGCTCCGCTCAATGATGAGGGGAAGAGAGCTGCAGCTGTGCGCAAGAGCGGCATTCCTGA
>DATDYN010000045.1:0-5404 GCA_035289005.1 Candidatus Nanoarchaeia archaeon | reverse complement strand
ATCTCCGATAATCCTCGCGTTTATAAAAAGGTTGTGAAATGCGGCTCTATATCTTATACTAGCGATTCTTATCGTTGTATACAGCAAAAAATTTAAAAATATAGGCCTCTTTCTGGCTTTAAGAGGTGATAGTATGAGTCTGAATATGGTTGGTAAATGGGCATTTATTGCCGGTTTAGTTCTGTGTTTATTGACGGGAGTCATAGCTGTACCTATGGCGGCAGTGCTTTTGTTTGTGCTTGGCCTGCTGGTAGGATTCCTGAACGTGACCACTAAAGAGACAGAGAAATTCCTGATAGCGGCAGTCGCGCTCATAGTTATCGGAGTAGCGAACATTCAGGCATTATCCGCTCTTGGAACTGCCATCAGCACAGCAGTGAACACTATACTGTTAAGCTTCGTATCATTCGTAGGAGCTTCAGCGTTGGTAGTGTCAGTCAAATCAATAATCGAGATGGAAGACTGAACCTCTTTATTTTTTTTATTATTTTGAAAATTGCGCTGGGTGTAACGAAAATCACCAACAGGGGATTTTCGGGATGGAAAATCGCTTTGCGGATTTTCTATATCGCGGAAATCAAAGATTTCCGGGATATTCAGAAATCGCCTTGCAGATTTCTGATAGCTCCGAGCGGCTGATTTTCGTTATATCTTTCTGGATTTATCCAACTCATTCAAAGAACTCCACAGTGTTATCAATCATTATCCCTTTGCGCAGCTTAACAGGCCGCCAGTCATCCATGATGACTTCTGATTTAAGCCATTCTCCAAGCTCTTTCGCGTTGCCTATCGTCGCGCTCAGCCCGACAATCTGCAGCTTTGAAAGCATGCGCATGAGCATCGTGAGCAGGATCTCAAGCGTCGGGCCGCGTTCAGGATCATTCAGGAGATGAATCTCATCAACAACAATGACTTTGACATCTCTAAGCCAGGCCGCGGAGTGCCGTATCAGAGAATCAAGCTTCTCGCTCGTGGTTATTATAAGGTCGTAATCTTTCAGGAACGGATCTGTGGAGTCAATATCTCCTATAGAGAGCGCGACCTTGAACTCTTTCCCGTAGCGCTGCCTGAAATCACGGAATTTCTCTTCAGCGAGAGCCTTGAGCGGCACTATGTAGATACCTTTGCCAGTCCTTGACATTATCGCTGGAGCGAAAGCCAGCTCTCCGACAAGAGTCTTGCCGCTCGCAGTAGGAGTGCAGACAAGGACGCTTTTCCCTTTCAGCAGCCCTGCGCCTATCGCTTTCTCCTGGCAGGGCCGCAGCTCATCTATCTTCGCTTCCCGGAGTATCTCGAGCATCCTTTCAGGAATCTCTCTTGCTATGTCAGAAAGCCGCATCAAGAATGATAATCATTAAGGATTTATATGGTTTTTGATGGGGAAGGTTCCGAAACAGTTCGGATACTTAGCACCAAGATTGTAGAAGGAAAAATTGGCGCTAGAAGAACTTGGAACGGAGGTAGTTGGGGCTGTGGGTTGTTTGCACTCGGATTCTCAACTGTTCTTCAGTGAGCCTAATTTTGGCATCAAGATCGGCGGCAATTTTGTCTGCTTCGGTTAGAGCTTTTTCTAACGAGGCCTTTCCTTCTTCAGAGACAAGCCAAGTTTTGAATTCCTCCGATCGTGCTCTATATTGAGGAGTCTTATCCTTGTTGAGATAATCTTTCATCTATCTGTCCTCCGACTAATGGGATCAATGCAACACCTTTCAGCCATAGCGGTTAACTCCACAATGCTGTGCTAGTTTAGGTTATGCACCAGCCAATATTATTAAAAATTGCGCTGGGTGTAATACCCCGCCATTTATGGCGCAATTTTTAATTCCGAAAATCAGCCTTTTGGCGAGGAGCGTAAAACCTCGGGCTTTAGCCCGAGGATAGCTCCGAGCGGCTGATTTTCGTTATCAACAACCTTCTCTACTCCCTGATTATATAAAGCTTACGCTAAATCTGGCTCTTCTGTTATACCGAAACTAGTTAACATAAAGTTAATTGATTCCCTCACTCCACAATCAAGCTCTTCATCATCTCTTTAGGCTTTGGGATGCCGTAGATGTCAAGTATCGTAGGAGCGACATTGCCCAGAACGCCTCTCTTATTGATCTTCATCTTCTTATTGCTCACGAGCAGGAAAGGGACTGGGCTTATTGTATGCGAAGTCTGCTCTTTGCCGCTCATCACTTCGCAATTCCCATGGTCTGCGGTTATCGCTATCACTCCATCTTTGGCAAGCATCGCGTCAACAACTTTCCCCACGCACTTATCGACAGTCTCTACAGCCTTTATCGTGGCCTTGAGCACGCCAGTATGGCCGACCATATCTCCATTAGCGTAATTCAGCACGATAAGGCTATATTTCCCTGAATTTATCGCTTTCACTACAGCGTCAGTTATCCCCTGAGCGCTCATCTCAGGCTTCAGGTCATAAGTGGCGACTTTCTGGCTGGGGATCATTATCCTATCCTCTTTAGGGAATACCTCTTCGCGCAGGGTGTTGAAGAAGTAAGTCACATGCGCGTACTTTTCTGTCTCCGCGACGCGCAGCTGAGCCATCCCTCTCTTGCTCACTATCTCTCCTAAGATGTCAGGCAATGGCTCGCGCGAGAACGCGACCTTCACATCCTTTATCTTCTTGTCATACTCTGTCATACATACAAATATCACGTTCTTCCTGTTCCTTGGGAAGTTCCGGAATTCCTCATCAACGAAAGCGCGCGTCAGCTGTCTTGCCCTGTCCTCGCGGAAATTGAAGAAGATCACGCTGTCTCCATCCCGCACTCCTTTGTAGCTCGCTGAAGTCAGGCAGGGCTTGACGAACTCATCAGTCACTCCGCTCTTGTAAGACTCTTCAAGAGCTTTCTCAGCGTTTGGGAAGAACACTCCATTCGCGTCAGCGATCGCGAGATAGGCTTTCTCAACACGTTCCCATCTGTTATCCCTGTCCATTGCGTAGTATCTTCCTGAGATCGTGGCTATCTCTCCCCTCCCTTCAAGCTTTTTCTTGATGTCCGCGAGATATCTCGCCGCGCACGCAGGCTCAGTGTCTCTTCCGTCAAGGAACGCGTGCAGGCAGACGCGCTTCTTGAACTTCTTAGCTAATTTAAGCAACGCGTAAAGATGGGTTATGTGCGAATGGATCCCTCCATCGCTCAGCAATCCCATCATATGCACTGTCTTCCCTTTCATGCCATCAATCAGCGCTTTGTTCCCGAAGAAAGATTTTCTCCTTATCTCTTTGCTTATCAGCATGAATTCCTGCTCGACTATCCTGCCCGCTCCAAGATTCATGTGGCCTACTTCAGAATTCCCCATCTGCCCTTTAGGCAGTCCTACAGCGGTCTCTGCCGCGGCAAGCACCGCTGAAGGGTATTTCCTTAGCAGTCTGTCCATGACCGGAGTCTTCGCGAGAGTTATAGCATTGTCTCTCCCTTTCTTCCTCAAGCCCCAGCCGTCCATCACGACAAGAATCACGGGCTTGCGCGCACTCTCTTTTACTTTCTTCATTTTAGAGAATCTCTTTTTCATGATAGTTCCTGCAGCAGTCTTTCAGCGCTGGCGCGAGAGCTCTTCCTCGATCTGCAGCAGCCGGTTGTATTTCGCCAGGCGTTCGCTCCTGCAAGGCGCTCCTGCCTTTATCTGCCTGCAGCCTAACCCAACAGCGAGGTCAGCTATGAAGCTGCTGATGGTCTCGCCTGAACGGTGGCTTACCATCACATTCCATTTATTGTCAAGAGCCATGCGCGCCGCCTGCAATGATTCAGTGAGCGTCCCTATCTGGTTGACTTTGAGCAGCAGCGCAGTGCAGAGCTTGTTCTGCATCCCCATCATTATGCGTTTTGGATTAGTGACAAGAAGGTCATCTCCCACTATCTGTATACCTCTATGGCTTAACCTGTGGGTCAATTCCTTGAATGGAGGATAATCATCTTGCTCAAAAGGGTCTTCTATCGACACTATAGGATAATCCTGCGTGAGCCGCTCATACATGTTCACCATCTGGTCCGCTGTATGACTTTTCCCATCAACAGAGTACTTCCCTTTATTGAAGAATTCTGAAGCTGCTGCGTCGATCGCTATGCTCATCTCTTTAGAGTATCCAGCGGCAGTTATCGCGCTCATCAATAGGTCAAGCGCTTCCCGCACATTCTTCACCTGAGGCGCGAATCCCCCTTCATCTCCTACAGCGGTGCTGCTTTTCCCGTATTTCTTCGCGATTATCCCTTTGAGCGCATGATAGGTCTCAGCTCCTGCGCGCAATGATTCAGAAAAGCTCTTCATCTTCGGGGCGATCATGAATTCCTGGAAGTTCAATCCTGTGTCAGCGTGTTTTCCTCCGTTGATTATGTTCATGAAAGGGATAGGAAGGATATTCTTCCCTCCGAGCAATTCATACAATGGCCTGTGCTGCGTGAGCGCTGAGCATCTTGCGCAGGCAAGGCTAACTCCGAGTATCGCGTTCGCGCCCAGAGAGGATTTGTTTCCTGTGCCGTCAAGATCAAGCATTACTCTATCAATCTCCTGCTGCTGTGTCACATCCATCCCGATGATCTTGCGCGCGATTATAGAATTGACGTTATTCACTGCTTTAAGGACTCCTTTTCCGTCATATCTTCTCTGTCCGTCTCTGAGCTCTAAAGCTTCATGGATCCCTGTAGAAGCTCCAGAAGGCACCTGCTCGCAAGCGAGAGCGTCGCGCGTAGAGATTTCAACTTCAAGGGTAGGATTGCCTCTAGAATCAAGGATTTCCCTCGCTTTTATCTTCCGGATGACAAAATCCGGCATGAAGCACCTCTTTATCGCTCTCTTTTCGCTGTGAATAGGCTTATCACTATTAAAATGTTGCGGTGATTAACTATTCTATCTGGAGAACTCGCATTATTCTTCAGTTTAAGCTATCTTTTTGCAAGAATTCCACGTTTGAACGCATCAATAACACAGAAAACAGCTGAAAAACAAAATAAAAAAACAAAATATGGAAAGACTATATGATTATCTACGCTTCTTTCCCTTGCTTGACTTCTTTGCCTTTTTCTTTGCCATAGTTCACCTCTCTGAAAAACTTATTAATGCAGATAAATCGGAGAAGTATTTAAATGTTGTCTTTTTTCGCGCAAAATATTTTTTTCAAGCGCGCTCAAGAAATATCCTCATTTGAAGTCTCGACGGTGAATAAAATCCGATGAAAACATTTCCGCTCCAGATATTTTCTGTATCAGGATTATCGCGGCAAATCCGCATTTTTCAAGAATTGCGCTGAGAATTTCTTTTCTGATGCGCGCATCAGCATCTCACTCAAGTCCGAGATTCTCCATTATAAGTCTCTTGTCGAAAGGCTTCAGGTCGTCGTATTCCTGTCCCATGCCAAGGAAAAGTATCGGTTTCTGCGTGACATAGCTGACAGAGA
>DATDYN010000044.1:0-8330 GCA_035289005.1 Candidatus Nanoarchaeia archaeon | reverse complement strand
GTAAAGGATTTTTGTTGAATTCTTAAAAAATTGCCCGCAATGAGGCCGCCGCGGGTTTGTTACACAAATATTGAAAATCAGCAAGGCGATTCTCAGAATACCGAAAATCTAAAGATTTTCGCTACCAAGATTTTCCTCCTCCCTGACTCTGTCGAGGGGGAGGAAAATCTGTCTAAACAGTAGTTTAGACGCGGCGACTGATAGCAACAAACTACTTTCTACAGAGCCGAGGCAAAGCAAGCCCAAAATATACAAGAATCAGATCTTGCGGCTGATTGCCGCTTTTATCAAGCCATTGAATAAAGGTGAAGGCTTCAAAGGCCTGCTCTTGAATTCAGGATGCGCCTGAGTTGCAGCATAGAAAGGATGCCCTGGAAGCTCGACAAACTCCATCAATCTCCCGTCAGGAGACTTTCCCGAGAATGATAATCCCGCTTTCTCTATCCTCTCGATATATTCAGGATTCACTTCATAACGGTGCCTGTGCCTCTCACTGACATTGTCCGCGCCGTACAATGAATGTACGATGCTCCCTTTCTTGAGCGCTGCTTCGTAAGCTCCCAGGCGCATTGTCGCTCCATAAAGGGATTCAGCCATCGCTTTCTTCTGCTCAGGCATGAGGTCAATGACTTTATGAGAGGATTTATCGTCAAACTCCGCTGAAGTCGCTCCTGCTATTCCGCACACATTGCGCGCGTATTCAACAACCATCAACTGCAATCCAAGGCATAACCCTAATGCGGGGATCTTCTTCTCACGGCAGTATCTCAATGCAGAGATCTTCCCTTCAACCCCTGACTTGCCGAATCCTCCAGGCACGATTATGCAGCCATAATCGTCAAGCTGCGAAAGAGAGGGCGGGTCTGTCTCGAACTTCTTAGAATCTATCCATTGGATTGAGGGCTTGACACTATTATGCCAGCAGGCGTGCTTTATCGCTTCAAGGACAGAGATGTAAGAGTCCTCAAGAGTGAAATCTCCGACATCGAAATATTTTCCTACAATCCCTATGCTGACTGAACGGCCGAGATCCTTTATCCGCTGCATGAACTCTATCCAAGGATTGATAGCCTCTTCAGTGTAGGGCAGCCCGAACTTTGAGAGTATCTTATGGCAGATCGATTGCTTATCAAGGAGTGCGGGAACATCATAGATATTGCTGACGTCAGGAGCAGAGATGACATGGTCCGGAGAGACATTGCAGAACAATGAGAGTTTCTCTTTGCGCGGCTCATCCAAAGGCTTTGCCGCCCTAGCGACTATGAAATCCGGCTGTATCCCTATGCTGTTGAGGTCGCGCACTGACCTCTGAGTGGGCTTAGTCTTCATCTCTCCGAGATTGCCAGGGATCGGGAGATAACTGACATGGACGAACACGACATCCGCCCCTTTAAGCTTCATCTCTCTCAAAGCCTCAAGGAACAGGACATTCTGGTAGTCTCCTACAGTCCCTCCGATCTCTATAGTGCAGAAGTCAGCGTTAGCGCGCTTAGCGCTGTCCTTGATCCTCTGCTGGATCTCATGCGGGATGTGGGGGATGACCTCTACGCACTTGCCTGAATACTCCAGATTGCGCTCCTTATGGATGACTGACTCATATACTTGTCCTGTGGTTATGTTCTCCTTGCGCGAAAGACTGCAGTCAAGGAAACGCTCATAAGTGCCTATGTCCTGATCTGTCTCGCCGCCATCATCAGTTACAAAGACTTCTCCATGCTCTGTAGGCCGCATAGTTCCAGCGTCTATATTGATATAAGGGTCGATCTTGACAGAAGTGACCTTGAAGCCCTGGCTCTTGAGAAGCATGCCTAAAGAAGCAGTAATGGTGCCTTTCCCGACGCCGGAAATCACCCCTCCAGTTATAACGACATAGCGCGCAGGCATTAACAAGAGCAAATCAAGAAGGTGTTTTTATTGTTTGTGGTGAAGGAAGAGCAGGATGGAGAAAAGATAAGTTGCATAGGGGATAATGAAAATAATACGCATAGTCAGAACAACGACAGCAACCCGCTGAACACTTTAGCTCCGTCAAAGAACGGTAAGGGCAGCATGTTGAAGATGAACAGGAACATATTGATCCTGCCAGTGAGCGCAAGTATTGGAAGATGCCTTTCTCGGATGCCGATCCTGCGCGCCATGCGCGGATATCTCAGCAATGCAAGCGCTGAAAGCCACAGTACTAAATTCACTCCTGGGCCTGCGAACGCTATCAATGAAGACTGCAGAGGAGTTACTGTCGCAGGAAAGCTGACGAACGCAGGGACAAAGAATATGAATCCGAAATTCAACAGTTTGAGAACAATGCCTAGAGCGAGCCAGCTGTAAGCCGCGTGGAAAGTGGCAGGAAGGCCGTAACCCATAGCGACCAATTTATGCCCGAGCTCATGAAAGATTATCGCGGGAGCCACTACTGCGGCAGCGAACCACAATCTCTGCATCGAGAACCCTAGTCGCGCATGGATCAAAGGATCATAATCCTGCACTGCCTTCCTGCGGTACTGCTCGAAAGTGCTAGAGAATATGAAGCCTATCGCGAAAGTCATGACCGCGATGTCGAAGAGTTCTCTTAAAGAGAGGAGCATGAGACTGCTAATATTACCGATGTTTAAATTGTTTGTGTAATTGTCAAATAGTTGATTGCCAAGCTTACATCATTTGCATCCGGATTTTCCTCCTCCCAGACAGAGTCAGGGGAACTGGGAGAGGAAAAACTGTTTTTGCTAAGACAGAAACTTCGCGACTAACAACAGCAAATTACCCTCACTACCTAATAATGTCTTATGTAAGATTCTTATACCCTAAAAACCTTGGAAAATTCTGATCCCTCGCTCACTTCCTCATCCACTGCGCTTCTTCATCATCCAATCCGATCTCCGCAGCCATCGCTTCAATGGCCACCTTGTCTTTGCCTGAGCGGAAAGCTTCCTGCAAATAGGGCAGAGAATCCTGCAATGCTCTGCGCGCAGAAGTGTGCGTTACAGCAGCTATCTTCTCAGCTATCGCTTTCCTCTTGAAATATTTCTGGTTCGCCATCCATATCTTCAGCAAGCGCTTAGTGCGTTCGTACTGCACGAACTTCTTATACTTCTCGCTCTTGCTCACAGCGACTCCCGCTGAAAGGTACGCGCTGACATAGACCATGAATCTCCAGTGCTGCCATCTCCTTATTCGGGCTTTCATTATATCTGCTTGAGAGAGGTAATCATACGCGCGCGCAAGGTCTTCAGGCTGATCGTACTCTTTAGGCATGTTCTCATCGATCCATAAAGAGATTTCATCAAGGTCTTCCTGGAGGTTATCGAACGCTGAGATCGCTATCTGGATGTCTGTGCTTTTAAGCACTCTTAACAGCGCATTCATTATCGTCTCTGTCTGCTCGCGCTGACCTGCCATTTCAAGATCATTATGGTCCAATCTCCTGGTTGAAGATGATAAGGACTGCAGGTCTGTGATCGCTGCCCTGACGTCAGTGCCTGACCTGCGCGCTAAAGCTCGCAGATCATCTTCCGCGAAAGTTATGTTCTCTGCTACGCATATGCGCTTGAGTATCTCGAACATGTGGTCTGAATTAAGAGGCTGGAACTCTATCAATGAGGATACTTTGCGCAGCGAGGAAAGCTTCTGCTCGTAAGGATTAGTGGCTGTGCATACTACGGGAAATGCTGAGCCTTCAATGAGGGCGACTAGCGCAGGAATTCCCCCTCTGTCATCATTGCCGCTCAGGCCATCCACCTCATCAAGTAGGATCAGTTTTTCCTGGAAGAACAATGAGCGCTGCTTTGTCGCGCCGCCAATGACGCTGTCTATCTGCTCTTTATTACGGACATCTGAAGCATTGACTTCAAGGATCTCAAGATTGTGCTGGCGCGCGATCGCGTGTATCGCTGAGGTCTTGCCGCAGCCTGTAGGGCCGTGCACTATGCATGCTTTGCGTTTCTGCTGCTTATATCTTGTTATGTACTCTGTCAGGTCGCGAAGTCCGGTTTCCTGGCCTACGACTTCTGAAAGGAGCTTTGGAGAATAAGCATGAGTCCAGGGAGTCTGCGCGCGCGGATTTATCATATTATGTATAGCAGTCAGGAGTTTTTTATTAATGTTGCGATGACAGTAACAAATCAAGTGATGCAGACCTATAAAGTATCTATACTTACTTGATGATGTTCTTATTACATTAATACTTATTAGATAAGGTATTATCGTATTTAATGTACTTATTAGGTAAGATATTATATGGCAGAACTAAGACTACCTATCAGTTTTAGATGATTATGCGCACATATTACAGATAGTTTTATAAATAGATACTTACTTAATAAGATAAATTGGCAAAGAGTGATAAACAGCATAAAAGTATTGATATGGAGATAGTCCTGCCTCTGCCGCAAGAAGCAGTGAAAGACCTTCTGCAAGTGACCAATTCCCACAAGCTTTCAGATTCGCAACGGAAAGAATTGTTCAGCGCCAAAGGCCTGCGCGCGCTGCAGGAGCTAGAGCAGTCAATACCTGCCTCTATTTTCGGAGTGCGCGAGCTTGGCGCGCTTGAAGCATCAGTCAAGTATCTTCATGATTCGAGGAGATTGAGATTCATAGCTATCGCGCGCCTGCTCCGCAGGAGCAGCAAGACGATATGGGCTGCGTATTCTCACGCGCGCGCAAAACATCCTGACGAGCTTGATGATTCTGGAAGATATCCTTCTATTCCTTTGTCAGTAATCAGCGACCGTGCTCTCGGCCTGCAGGAGAACATAGTGAAATATCTCAAGGAAGGTTGCGGCTTGCGCTATCACCAGATAGCCTTGCTTCTCTGCAGGGATGACCGCACTGTGTGGACCGCTTACAGAAGAGCTGGAGAGAAAATAGCGAATGAATCCGCAAGAGAGAATGCGCGAGAGAATCAATCTCAGAAAAGGGCAGCATCATAATGAAAGAGCAAGAACAGAACATTGACTGTGCTGATGTGGTAGAGAAACGCCTGAAAGAGATGCATGGCTCTTCAGTGATGCATGCTGCTCGCGCGCATAATCCTCAGCAGGAGAAATCAGACATAACTCCTGAGGTGGATAAGCATATACACAGGATAAAGCGAGGGTTGAAAGAGTACGACAAAAAGACTCTTCCTTTCGGGAATGATAATATCTCCCCATTGATGATCATCCTCGCGATATTGTTCTGTGCGGGAATAATTCTTGTTGCGCGTTCAGGAATACATGGATACGCCTCACTGTCAGAAGCAGAAGTGTTCGCAGGCAAGCCATTCTATGAAGTCGGAGAGACCGCGCACTTGTTCGTGCTTCCGACAGAGGCAAAGCATACTATTGAAGTGTACGATCCAGACAATAACATTGTTGCGCAAGAGCTGAACTTCGTGATTGAGAAAGCCGGAACTTATGATGTCCGCATTACATTAATGCTTGAGAATGAGACGGGAGAGATGCGTACCTCGTTTGAAGCAGTAGTTCCTGCAGTTGTTCCAGAATCGCAAAATGTGACACAGCGGCTGGAAAATGCCTCTTCAGAGAGTCAATCGGCGCAGGAAATGCTGAATTTCACGATTACTCCACCAGATACTGGCGAAAATATCACGGCTGCAGCAGAGAATCTTTCCGATATAGGCGCAGGAAATACACCTAATATCTCTGAAACCCTTAATTTATCAGGAACGCTGAACCTGACCGCAGATCTCAACCTCACAGGGATATTGGATAATACGAATCTTACCAATACCTCGATTAATTCCAGCCTGATTATCAATAAGACTTTATTGCTGAATGAGACTCTGCTCAATCTCACAGCGCCCCCAATCTCTATACAGAACAGATATATCAAGAACATAACTGTGAAATTCATCGCTTCTGACATGAACGAGAAGGAAGAGAAAGATAAGGGAAGAAATGTCAATGTCGTGAATATGTCAAAAGACGGCGTTAAAATCTCTATAAAAGGGGCGAAGAAAGACAAGATCAAGAATGTTAAGTTCGAGAACAGGATAATCCATGTTGATAGCGTGCCAATAGAGGAAGCGATTATAGAGCTGCCGATAGAGATGCTGCCCACAGTGATTGTGGCGCCAAAGCTTATGAGAAGAGATGATAATCAGACAATGTTCTCACTAGTTGAGCCTTATGAAAAGAACAACAAGATGTATGATGTCATCGAAGTGAAAGAAGGATATCTCTCATTCACTGTCGAACACTTCACAGATTATTATGTGAATACTTCTGGTGATTATGACACTTTAGAAGCGTGCCTTATCGCCCAGAATAATACAGCGAATGCTTGTATCGTGAATCGGGCAATCAATGAGAACTTCACTACCGCGTCAAAGTTTTATTTCACTGGATATATCATCCAGTTGAGTGATAATAGCGTGAATAATACTTATATTGATTTTAATAACTCAATATTTCATGGCGATGATGGTAGTGATGATAGTGGCATTGATTTTGTTGGCGGAGCGAGTGATGACAGCGTTCATAACAGCACGATTAAGAATGTTGGGTTCGTAAATGTGGCGTTGCCTTTGATGATGGATAATATTGCTGTTGCGGGTCAAAGGTTTGTTCTTAGTAATTTTAATGCGAGCAGCATGACTGGATTTTCTTCTTTTGGATATATTAACAGTCATAACAGCACTGTGAAAGATATTAACATTTTTGATGGGACAAATACAGGTTTCATATTTTTTGCTTTTAGTGACAGTAATGTGAGTAATGTCGTAATCAGTAATCTCTCAACTTATGGATTTTATTTAGCTTATGGAACAAGTAATGCCTTCTTTTCTTTTATTAATATCAGCAACATCATGATTGTTGATGGTACAAGTTATGGGATGTATTTCCCGAATGAGGGGGATAATGATAACGTGACTAATAGCAGTTTCAGTCTTATTAATGGGACGGGGATTTATTGGAGTAATGTGAATAGTGATATTAAGGACAGTTTATTCGAGAATAATACTCTTGAAGGATTATATCTAAGACATAATACTGGGGGAGTCCTGAATGTCTTCAATAACACTTTCAGGTATAACGACCATGAAGCAAATAAGTATTTGGCAAGTTATAGCAGGACTAACGTGAGCGGGACATTGATGAATGGCGGAGTTATGGTTGTTCTTAGCAGCGTATTAGGGGTTTTAGGAATTATAGATTTTGATGATAGTGATGTAAGTGCTGGTTTTGATGGGGTGAGCAATTTCAGCAGGTGGAGCTTGCACGCTCCCGGAGCAGGGCTTGTTAATAGGACTTTCTATGTCCAGATGGGCTATGTCACGAGTTGCGCAAGCGCTGCAACAACTTATGGCGGGACTTGTTATGGTTATCAGGATGATTACTGGGTCGCTAATGGAGATAATAATTACACGATAAATCCGGTCTTTCTGAGCAATTCAAGCATCAGCATCATTCAAGGTGACGTGAGTCCTGCTTATGTAAAAGCTATAAATAAGAAGAGCAGGGGTGATATTTTTGTTGATAATACAGGATTATTATTGAATGTATCCGGAAACAATTTCATTGACAAAGATTATTATAGCGAGGATGATGTAAGATTCATAAGTTATGCTGCAAGTGCTAAGACTGATTTGTGGCTGAACAATTTCTATTACAATGCAAACCTATCAGGAATGGACGGCACTGTAAATTATTGCAGAAATAATGTGGGTAATTTCTTGACTGACACGCTCACTTATCCTTTTGGTATTGGAGAATGCGGAGTGACTAATATCACTTATCCTGCTGGCGGAGAAGTGTTCTCTTCAGAGACTATAACTGCCAACTGGACTGCGCAGAGCAGCCAGAACGCGATAAGCTATTACCTGTACTACTCAACAAATGCAGGGTCAGTATGGAACTACATCGCTGAAGTCTCTGCTATGGCTTATAGCTGGACAATCTCAGGATTGACTGTGGGGACTTATCTGTTCAAGGCAGTGCCTCATGACCAATTCTTCAATGCCTCTAACAAGGCAAGCGATAATTTCGATATCCTTGCTTCAGTGATACTCAATGCCTCTTCGGCATACAATAGCACTGGAGATAACCTCACTGCATGGAACATGACTACTGTCAACTACGCCATAACCAATATCTATGCCTGGCAGATCAATGGAATTCCTTACTCCTGGTTGATGATGCCTTTCAACACTAATGTGAGCAATGACAACGCTTCAAGACGGATACGGGATTACAGCGGCTATGGGAATAATGCCACTCTTGGGAGTGGAGTGAGCGCCAATATCCCAATATGGAACGCAAGCTGCAAAGTAGGAGGATGCTATGATTTTGATGATACTGACGATGTGATAAACGCGAGCATAACCGGACTAAACC
>DATDYN010000043.1:0-18598 GCA_035289005.1 Candidatus Nanoarchaeia archaeon | reverse complement strand
TTCTTTAGCCTTGTAGAGCAGCAGGAATAATGACGCTGTCACGCATACAGTGACTATCCCTGTCAGGCCTAGAGCTGCGGCCTTGCCGTAGCCAGCGAACCCTATCAATGACTCCATGACTGCGCCTGAGAATAACAATGGGAAAGCGATGTCCCCACCGCCAAGCACCGCGTGCTTCTTCTCTCCGGATTCATTGACAGATTTATGATGCGCCGCATGGCTTGAGGAATGCGCATGGATAGCTTTTGTTCCGGCACTCGCAGGTTTATGGTAAGGAAGCGCCAATCCAGCGAAAAGATTTGCTTTTGTCTGGAAGTTCGCGAGAGAGACCATGTGCTTGGTCTTCCAGACAGCGATGACGTCATAGATTGAGATTATCACAAGAAGCGCGAGCACTGAGAACATGTTGAACAATGGAAGGAGGATTATGACAATTCCTGAATAGATGAATATCTCTGTGAGGTTATGCACCCAAATCCCTTTCTTGAACACTTTCAGGAGCGCGAGAGCTAAGGCGAGAGCTGCCGCGATCCAGCCATTCTGGATATACACCCCTAAGAACACAGCGATTGTCGCCCATACCGCGAGCAGGAACCAGTACTTCCAGACAGAATATACCTTGTACTTCACGAGCACGAGAAGCACTGCTGTGCCTAGAAGGACTATCAGCATTATCATCACGAAAGAGGAAGACTTGTTCTCGACAACTGGGGCAGGGCCTAGCACAGTGTCAGGGTGAGCTATCAGCACAACGCCGGTAGCCTCATCGACTTCAACAAGGATGTGCTTGTTCATAGTGAGCAGGCCGACAAGCTGAGCGATGAAGAATAATGCTACGATGAAGATTGTGACCTGTAACGAATGTTTCATCAGAAGAAAAAGCTCCGTTAGTTATATAAATCTATTGTTTGGCTTGGTGATGCTCCGAATCATTCTTTATTCATAACATCGCTTATCTGCTCTCTTTGGTGAAATAACGAAAATCCGCTGCTCGGAGCAGGACAAATTATTTAAGCGGCACACTGTTTAGAGAGGATATGCTGACAGATGACATTAAAGAGGCCTACAAGGAACTCAGGAATGGCTACAGATCAAGAAAAGAATTATTGATCGATATCTTTGAGACTCCTGAAGAGAAAAGGGTTGATTTTAGTTCTGCGATGCATAAGACGAAAGCTGAAGGCATGAAAGAGGGAGGCACTCTCTTAGAAGATCTTGGAGGAGATATCGCTTGGGTTCTCTATCACGCAAAACACCCCATAAAAGCGCATAATTACAGAAAAGAGATTAGAAAATGATTTGTTCAAAGCATTGTCTCATCTAATCATATTAAGCTCCTTTCAGGTATTCCTGCGCGAGTGCGTCCACTGCGGCAGGATCTCTTGTTTCTGCAGCTCTTGAATAGATATGCTGAATGACTGACTGAAAATAAAGCTCTCCCTTGTACTTTTCTATCACTTTATGGACATTTTCTTGATCAATTGATTGTATAGTCCGGATTGTATCCTCTGGATTTCCGCGTGAGACAGCGACTTTAGCGATATAGCTCAATGCTAAGTTCACCGCCATGAAATCGAATTCTTCCACAAATCTAAGGGTTTCATCAGTATCAAGACCATTGATGAGGTCAATCACTATTTTTGGGTATTCGTTCCAATAGACATACGTTGAAAGAGCAAATATGACTGGATACGCGTTCTTGAAACTGTTGAGGAATCTTGACATCCTTTCAGCCCCTTCTGGCTCCTGGACAAAGAAAGCGTACGCCCCAATGAGAGATAATGCCCCTTCAAGGTCTGACAGTTCATATCTTTTTGTCAGCTTTCTCACTTCTTCCTGCTCAAAGCAGGAGATCATGTTCAGGACATGAGCGCTGTCAGGTACGGAACTGTAAAATTCAGCTTTCTCATCAGAGGAGAGGAAACGAGGCTGCTTATGGGTTGCTCGATCTATCCAGCTCTTGAATATCCTATAAGGCTCTCCTTTCTGCCTTGATAGGAATTCAGCGATGGCTATCGCGGCTTCAGGATTACGAGTATAGAATGCCGCGTCGCAGACAGAATCAAGAGCGCTTTCGAAATAGGCTGGTTTGAACGCGCGCAGGATCATTCTCACAGAATCATCTTCAAAAGTCTCTAAGACCGCATTCACTCCACATTCATTGAACCCAGTACGGGTTATGCTCAGAACTTTCTTTGAGAAAAGTTCCTGATTCATCAGGTTATAGCCCTTCAGTATCTTATCTAATCTTTCGGAGATATCCATATAGTCACAATAAGACTGCGGATGCTCAGACTAAATAAACATAATGTTTATAAATAGACATATATATACTAGTTTGTATGGAAAAGAACATAATAACCGCGAAACTGGTGCAGAAACACGTCCTGAATAATCCTTTCTTAGTCGATTACCTGAACAGGGAGATAATAAATGTGGCAGGGCTCGCTAGAGAGCTTCTCCCAATAATAAAAAAAGAGAATAAGAAAGCGACCATTGAATCAATATCTGTCGCGATAAATAGGTTGGACCTCAAGAAAGAGCGTGTGAGCGAGCGATTGAGGAAGATCGTCTCTGACGTCCAGATAACATCAAGGACAGATGTTGTCTTATTCTGCCTGAAGAAAGGGACGCTCCTGCCAGACATGAAAGATTTCAAAGGAGACGACATATTCTTTGTGAATCAGGGAGCGGATGAAGTGACAGTGATAATCGACAGGAAGAACGCGAAGATGATAAAGGGTAATATCCTTGTGAAAAAAGAGGATCTCGCGATAATCTCTCTGAAGGACACCCATCTTGAGGAAATCGATAATTACAGGGCGACTCCAGGATTCGTGTACCTCTTCCTGGACGGGATAAGCAGGGAAGGGATCAACATAGAGGACATACTCTCGACTTACAGCCAAGTGACTTTTGTGGTAGAGCAGAAGAACGCTCTGGAAGTGTTCAGGATATGCCAGGCTGTGAAAAGCCTGGAATATTACTGAATGGATGAAGAAAGCTTTAAATACGAACAGGATTAATTGATGCCATGGCAGACAAACCGTCAGTAACCCCTTGGGAAGTCAAGGGCAATGTCGATTATGACAAGCTCATCCAGGAATTCGGAGTCCAGAAGATAAGCCCTCAATTGCTCAAGCGCTTAGAGAAACACACTGGAGAGCTGCATCCTCTTCTGAGAAGGAACATCTTCTTCGCCCATAGGGATTTAGAATATGCATTAGACCAGTACGAGAAGGGCAAGAATCTTTTCTTATACACTGGCTGCGGGCCTTCAGGCCCTGTCCACATGGGCCATGCGATGATCTGGCAGTTCACAAAATGGCTGCAGGATTCTTTAGATATAGATCTATGGTTCCAGTTCACTGATGACGAGAAATTCCTTTTCAAAGACCTGTCCTGGGAAGAGGTCCAGCACCATCTCAAAGAGAACATGATTGATGTCATCGCTTTAGGATTCAATCCTGAAAAGACTCATTTCCTGATAGACACGAAGCATGCAGGAATAATGTATCCTGAAGCTTTGAAAGTCGCTAAGCGCATAACTTTCTCAACAGTGAAGTCAGCGTTCGGTTTCGGCAATGAGACGAACATCGGCTCGATATTCTATACTGCAATGCAGGCAGTTCCGGCGTTCCTTCCCAGCATCCTGAAGAACAAGAAGATGGCCTGCCTCATCCCTCACGCTATCGACCAGGACCCGCATTTCAGGCTGACAAGAGACATAATCCCTAAGCTAGGCTTTCCAAAGCCTTCCTCTATCCAGAGCAGGTTCTTGCCCGCGCTCACAGGCATGGACGGCAAGCTCTCCTCAAGCGCAGGGCAGGCGATCTATCTCACTGATGACGCTAAGACTGTCAAGAACAAGATAAATAAGTACGCTTTCTCTGGAGGTAAAGACACTCTTGAAGAGCACCGCAGATTAGGGGGCAATCCTGACATAGACATCGCTTTTCAATGGCTCACGTTCTTCGAGCCTGATGACGGCAAGCTCAAGCGGTTATACACTGACTACAAGAAGGGTAAGCTGCTCTCAGGAGAGATGAAAGCCCATCTCATAGATGTCATCAACGCTTTCCTCGCGAAACACCAGGAAGCGAGAAAGAGCGCGGAAAAGAAGATTGAGAAGTTCATTTACCATTAAATATTTAAATCTCTTCCAATTAAAGACAGCAAAGAGGTGAACAATGGTATTACTCAAGCGTTTCAAGGCAGCCCCTCTGTCAAGCTCTTTCTTTCTCGCGAGCATTCTGGGAGTGCTGCTCTCGCTAGTCTACTGGGACAAGATAACCCCTACTTGGGCTTTCACTTTCCTGCTGCTCTTCGGAGCGATGTTCGTGGCTTCACTCATATCCATGACTAAAGCGCCTATCGAGGACCAGATAGAATTGGATTATGTCCTGAAGAAGAGCGGGAAGAAGAAGTAAAAAAACAAGAAAATAGTTGCGCGGTTAGTTCTTCGCTCACACAGCTATCGGCTTCACAGCGATTTTCTGCTTCACTGCCTGCTCTTTGTGCTGCGTTTTCGCCACCTGCTGCTTGACAGGAGCGCCGCGCAGCATTGAGACGAATTTATCCCTGCACTTATTGTCTTTCAAGTAAGTGACGTGCGAGGCGCGTTTCCTGAACAGAGTGAGCGCAATATTCACGACGTCTGACTGGTATTCAGGCATCCCTTTCTCCTCAAGGATGCGTTTCGCGTCATCAACACAGACTTTCATAAGTGTCGCGTATTCTCTCCGCGCTTTCTGCTCTTCATTGAATTCCTCTTCGTGAGAGAGGTCTATCTCTCTCCATACCGGCATGTTTGTCCCTCCGATAGTCTGAGGGAACGATTTGTAATGCATAACTGCACCTCGTTGTTCTTTATCTTGTCGCTAAGCGATGAAATCACGCGCTGCAGCGGCGTAACTTCCCACAAAGCTAAAACTTAGAATACTTCAGGGAATATATGCGTTGCGTGAAGATTTACGGAAGCCTTACGCCTGAAAGGATAGGATTTACGGATTGAGAAAGGTTTTCTGAAGATGTTGCGGAAAACAACGCAAATAATCACATTATGGCGTGCCTAAAGCAATGCCTTGAGTCCGTATTTCCACAGGCGCGGCTCGCGCAGCGCGAGCTTGAGCGCGATAGCTGAAGGGTAATTGCGGTCAGTGCCTGCCAGGACTCTCTTATTCTTCTCTGCGCTGAATATCCTGACAAGAGAATCATAATCTTCCTTTGAGAACTTGTTCATCGCCTTGCGCATCCTCAATGAGATCCATAATTCTTTCCCGAACTCCTGCCTGAACCTTTTATCATACCATTGCCAGGATTCTCCGAGCATCTGCGCGGCATTAAGCCCATAGATTATCCCGCCGTAAGTCGTCGCTTTGACCTGGCCTGCCGCATCGCCAATCAATGCTATTGCTCCTTGCTGTATCCTCTGCCCAGGATCATAAAGAGGGATAGGGCCTGATTGGTCTTCAAGAACGATATATTTAGATATCAGTTCCCTATATTCCAACGCTGTCTCGCGCTCTTTCCCTTTGCTTCCCACAACACCTATCCTTGCTACGCTCTTGCTTTCTGGAACGATCCAGGCGAACTCCCCTACACCTAATAATACTTCAGTTATTCCGGACTCAAAATTCTGCGCGGGATTTCTTGTCTTCACTCTGGCCTGGAATCCTGTCAGGACATCTCTGGCATCAGATAATCCCGCAATCCTTGCTACAGCGCTGTACGGCCCATCCGCGCCAACGATGAGATCGATATCTTCAGACTTTCCATTGCTGAAAGCGAGACGGAAATACCTGCCTTCAGGATTATGCGAAGTGATATGATCAGAGCTTTTCTTCACATTCCAGCCTTTTAGCTGATGGCTGAATCTTATCTGCGCTCCTGAATCTGAAGCTTTCTGCGCAAGATATTTGTCAAAAGCGTTCCTGTCAAGTATCAGATCTTCTTTAGAGAGATTGATGTCTATGAACGATAAATTAGGAGCGCGCAGCCTGAAAGAGTGTATGCGGCTGACTATGGCCTCTTCAGGGATGTCTTTAAGGATCTTATGCGCTGCTCCTGTGACTATGCCAGTGCACTGCACAGGGATTCCGTTCTCTCTCTTCCGCTCGAAGATGACTGAATCATCCCATTTGAGCTTTGAGCCTAAGAAGCATCCTGCAGGCCCTGCCCCTATGATTCCGACAACCATCTTATCGTCACCATACCCCGTTCATTCTGACGCTCTCGCTTTTTCCATTCCTGAACTCAGTTCTTCCATATCTTTGCATCTGGAGATATGATTGCGCAATCTAGCGCTTCCTGAAATCCCTTTAGTGAATGAGAGCGCCTGAGCCCTTATCGCGCTGAAAGGCATCTTAAATCTTTTGGCTAATGCTGCATACTCAAAGAAATCCGCTATCTTATCCTGCTGCTCATAGCTTCCTTTCCTGATAAGATCATTGATCTGCCTGAAGATTGAAGGATTGCCTATCGCCCCTCTTCCGATCATTATCGCGTCAACACCGCTCTCTTCAAGCCTTTCAATGAACAATTCAGGAGAGAACACATCGCCGTTGCCGATCACCGGGATGTCCACTGCCTGCTTGACTTCGGATATTATGTCCCAGTCAGCGCTTCCTGAAAATCCTTGCTGCTGCGTCCGTCCATGGATTGTGATGGCTGCTGCTCCGGCCTCTTCAGCGATGCGGGCAACCTGCACCGCGTTTATATGCATGCTGTCTATCCCGCTACGTATCTTGACAGTAATTGGCTTGCTGATTGCGTTGGCTAATGATGCTATCAGCTTCGATATGTTCTCAGGATTCTTGAGCAATGCACTGCCAGCTCCGCCCTTGATGACTTTCCAGGCAGGGCAGCCGCAGTTTATGTCTATGACGTCAAAATCTTTCTGCACCTGCAATCCTGCTAATATTACATCTTTGACATCGCTGCCGAACAGCTGCACTGCCACAGGCTTTTCACACTCGCAAAACCTTATGATATTGAGAGATTTCTTGCTCCCTCTTGAGAGCGCTGTGCTGTTCACGAACTCTGTGCAGGTCATCCCTGCCCCGCGCTTCTTGGCGAGGCATCGGAAAGCGATGTCAGTGACTCCAGCCATAGGGCTGAGGATGCTTGGAGTCTTAAGCTTTGGAAATGAGTGAATGGAGCGCATGGTCTCGAGATACTCTGGAAGATTCAGGCGTTTATTAAATGTGTTGAGAGAGAACGCTTTTGAAAGGCTTAAAACGCCTGAGCGACGGAGAATCACCGAAACATTTATATACTAGTTCTTCAGACTTTTTATAAAGTTATTGTAATTAGAGAATATACCTATGAATAGGAGTTGAGGTATATAGCGTTTGGGGGAGTCAAGAGTAAGCGATTACTTGCGCGCTTATCAGGGCGCAGAGGACTTCATGGCGATCGACACAGTCAAGAAATGCCCGGAATGCGGCAGCACTAACTTATTCTGGAACAAGGAGAAAGGAGAGATCATCTGCCGCGACTGCGGTCTTGTTGTCGAAGAGAAGATGGTCGATTTCGACCAGGAATGGAGAGATTTCGAGGACGATCACGAGGAATCAAGGCGCAGGACTGGCGCTCCGATGACTTATACTCAGTATGATCAGGGGTTAGGCACTGAGGTCGGGCAGAAAGCGGATCTTTACAGATTGAGCGGGAAGGATAAGAACAAGTTCTTCAGGCTGCGCAAATGGCAGTACAGGATCAGCACCGCGATAGAGCGCAATCTCAAGCTCGCGCTCGCAGAGCTCAAGAGAGTCTCTTCCTATCTCAAGCTGCCGAAATCCGTCGAGGAAGAGGCGGCGAGGATATACACCCAGAGCGTCCAGCGCGGCCTTGTGAGAGGGAGAAGCATGGAGTCAGTAGTTGCCGGAAGCCTTTACGCTTCCTGCCGCCGCCATGACGTCCCAAGAACCCTTGATGAGCTCAGTGAAGCGTCAGGCATCGACAAGAAAGAAGTCGGACGCACTTACAGGTTCGTCACTAGAGAGCTAGGGATAAAGATCCTTCCCTCGAATCCCGCTGATTATATCGCGCGCTTCGCGAGCTCATTGAAGCTCAACGCAGAGACCCAGAGCAAGGCTATCGAGATCCTTGAGTCAGCGCAGCACTCAGAGCTGACTTCAGGCAGAGGTCCGACAGGGATAGCGGCCGCCGCATTGTATGTATCAGCCTTGATCCACGGCGAGAAGAGGACTCAGAGAGAGGTCGCTGATGTCGCGGGAGTGACAGAAGTGACGATAAGGAACAGGTACAAAGAGCTGCTCGACCGCCTGAAGCTTGAGAAAGAGATCAAGAAAGTCAAGAAGAAGTAGTTATCACCGAGATAGTTCATCTTGAGACGCACATTCTTGTTTATCTTAAGTCCACTTCAACATGATACGATTTATTAAAAAGATGTGCTCTTAATCTTGGTGCAGGAGAAACCTTTGAGTCAATCCCAAATGTATTAAAAAAGTGCCACCCATCATGCAGTTTAACTTCTAATCCCACAATATCCAATGATGGATTCATACGAAATTGTCTCTCTAATTCGTAAATACTCTTAATAATCTCATTATCTGCTTTCGCTTTGATATAACCAGACGCAAATGCTGTCTGCCTGATAGCTCCTGAATCTACCCGATATCCTAAAGCGACACGCACTGAATAAATTTGCTTGGATTGTTCAATTATTTCTGACATCATCGGTAACTCTATAAGCATCACATATAATAAACTGTCTATTAATTTTAAAATTTATGTATATATCTGCGTAGGTTCAGCTTAGTGCATCTTATCTTTACTCCCCCACCCTAAACCCGGACTGAGTATACAAACCTGATCCAGATATGAATCCGAACGTATCTTTTACATTCGCCTAGAAATCTCAAGACAACTAATACTTCGCAACTGGCGCGACAATCAAGAGCTTTAGCACTGCAAAGCTTACTGCAAGCAGAAGAATGCCGAGCAGGCTTTCAGGAAAGACCTTAAGCCAGTTTATGGCTGCCTCGTGAAGGTTCCACGCCAACCCTTTGATGTCCATACCTAGTTTTCAATCAAAGAGGTATATAAAGCTTTGCCCATTTCCCCCATAAACCCCTCTTGAAACATAACTACCGGTTAGTGGCCGGGTGACAGGCTTTCTCTTGCAACACTCTGGATATTCATACGACAGATACTCTTACAGGGCATCAAACTTACCCTCACTCAGAGACCTGCCGCATTATAGCGTTGAATCTCGCTTCTGACTGGTCGTGCTTGTAGAGCGCCGCGAGCTTTCGCACTGCCTGGCAGCCTATCATCAAAGCCTGAGGCTTATCCCTCAATATCCCGGAAATCTTCCCCCCAGTCAGATACTGGCAGAACTGCGTCACATTGTGTGGCTTTTGAGAGAATATCGCGCGCTCAAAGTCCAGCAGGTGTATCGACAGCTTTTTCTTGCTCCTGCTAATAAGGACGTGCTTGAAAGGATGGTGCATCTCTTCCTTGTTGATCCCTGAAAGGTCCATTGCTCTGCACTGCAGCAATACTCCATTAAACATATCGATGGCTTCAGCCCTGCTGCAGCGCTTGAGGAAGTCCTCGATGAATTCTCCATTGATGAACTCGTAGACGAAGCATCCCTTCATTGACAGGAGCAGTTTAGGCCCTACCTTTTTCTTGTTGAGCCTGACAAGCATTGCGGATTCATGATCTATTGTTCCCGGAGAGGGGCTGTCAGCGCGCTGTATTTTCACTGCGATCTCTCTCCTTAGACTGCCCAGAGACCCTTTGAATATGGCCCCCCTATGCCCTTTAGTGAAATGCCGCAGGCCTAGCACTCCTCGTTTCTCAAGCTCGCGCAATATTGCGGATTTATGGATGATATAGCAGTATAGTCTCTCAAAATCAAGAGAGACGGTCTCTAAAAGCTCTGCTGTGAGAAGTTGTTCAGAGATTATCCTGTCAACAGTCTTCTTGTCTGTCAGGCTTGAGAACACTATCAATATCCTTCCTGCGGGAGAGAGATGATCTGGCGCTTCGCGCAAAAACCTCTCAAGAAGCTCGTACCCTCTCTTTCCTCCGTCCAATGCGATATCCTTGAGCCGCCTGTCTTCAGGAAGATATGGGGGATTGAAGATTATAGTGTCAAAATGCGCTGAGCGCGGCAATGCTGAGAAAAGGTCTGAAAGCTTGTAAGAGATCTTCTTATGCCTGACTTCATTCCTGCAATGGGTTATCGCTGCGGGGTTTATGTCCGCAGCAATTACTCTCTTGACAGCTGCCTGCCGCGCAGCTGTCAATGCCTGTATTCCAGAACCTGTGCCGACATCAAGCACTTTTCCTGCAGCGTACTGCTCGACATATTTCTGCAATAGGAAAGAATCCTCAGCTAAAGGGTAGATCGGCTGCATAAGATTATGATACGGCTTTTCATATATAAATATTGACAACATTGGACGATATCCTGATCGATTGAATCCGGAAAAGCTGCGATTCCCCCGCAGCAAAACATATAAACAACCCTTTGACTTCTGGATATGTGGCCTCTTCAGAGAAAGATCATCTGGCAGTATTGAAAGCGGTGCAGGAGCTGCATTTCAATGTAGGCAAGAAGCTTCTCGGAGAGATACTCAGAGGGATAAGCAAGAGCGAGTCTGTCAGGAAGAACAGGCTTGATCGGCTTGGATGCTTCGGGACATTGGCCTATTCTGAAGAGGAGATTGACGCTCTCATTGACGACTTGTTATTGCACGGCTTCATTGAGCAGTCAGCATTGAACGGCAATAAATGGTGGAAAGTCATAACCCTGACACAGAAAGGGAAGAGAGAGATCGAGACTCCTTCATACCATAAGAAGAGATTGGCAAAAGCGATATTCGATGAGACAAGGATAACAGACAATGACAGGGAGATATTCTCCCATTTCGATTTCTTCCTGGGAAGATTCAATGAAGAGCAGAAGAAAGCTGTGATCTGCGCTTCCGAGAAGATTCTCTGTGTTGCTGGAGCTGGGACAGGGAAGACTACAGTGCTCGCGAAAAGGATAGAGTTCCTCACGCAATACAGATCAATCCCTCCTGAAGAGATTCTCGCGATAACTTTCACAAGGAAAGCGAAAGAGCACATGGAGAAGAAACTCTCGATATCCCCTTATTGCGCTGGAGTGGTTGTAGAGACTTTCAATTCTTTCGCTGAAAAGATCCTCAAGAAACATAATGACCTGATATATGAGAAGCCTGTCAGCATGATGTCTTACGGCGAGAAGATAAGGCTTGTGAGGATCGCCCTTAAGAATCTGGGAACAAGCATGGAGCAGTCGATACTCAGCTATTTCTCCCCCACACAGAGAAGGATCAAGAGCGATGACACCCTCTCTCTGACTTTCGTGAATGACTGTTTCTCTATACTTGACTATTACAAGAATGAGGGGAAAGATATGCCTGATTTCTCCAAAGACACTTCTCTGACTGAGAACGATAGAGAGACTGCGAGGATGATACACAATATATGCTCTGAAGTCCAGAAACTCATGCTCTCTTTCGGCAAGAGGGATTTCTCTGACCAGGTGAATGACTGCGTCAGATTATTCTCACTCCATCCTGACGCGATACCTAAGTTCTCCCATGTGCTCATTGATGAATATCAGGACATAAACCCGATACAGAGCTCGCTCATTGACCTGCTCGCCTCGCAAAATATCTTCTGCGTTGGGGATCCAAGGCAATCCATTTTTGGATGGAGAGGATCCGATATCTCTTACATAATGGATTTCAGGCAGAAATTCCCTGTCAGCGAGATAATAACTTTGAGGATGAATTACAGGTCAAAAGGCAACATCATAGGATTTGTGAACGCCGCGATAAAGAACATGAACCTCCCTGACCTTGTGCAGCAGCAGGGAATGCGTGGCGGAGAGGTGTCTTTGAAGAAGTTTGAGGATACTGGTCAGGAATTCTCTTTCATAACACATGAGATACTGCGCTCGACAGCAAAGAGATCTGAAATATTCATCCTCTGCAGGACCAATAAGATGCTCTTAGAGATTTCTGAGCGCCTGAAAGGCAGCGGGATAGCACACACTGTCAAGAGCGAGGAATACCATGAGACACGGGGAGAGGGAGAGCCGGTAATCCTTGCCACTCTGCACGCGATAAAAGGGCTTGAGGCCTCGCAGGTCTTCATAGCCGGCTGTCATAGCCTTAATTTCCCTTGCCGAGCGAGCGATCACCCGATAATGGATGTGATAAAGTTCGAGACTTATGATAAAGAGGAAGAGGAGCGAAGGCTGCTTTATGTGGGGATGAGCAGGGCTAAGGAATCATTGACGCTGACTTACTCTGCAATGACCGCAACGAAATTCATAAATGAGCAGATGAAGAAGATGGTGAATATTGATGGCCCTGATGAGAGGGATAAGGGGCTTGCTGTTGGCGCTGAGACAGCATCAGAGACTTTGAGACTGCAGCTTGATGATTGGAGGAGGGCTTTGGCGCGCAAGGAAGGGCTTCCTGTGCATCTTATCCTTCCTGACAGAGCAGTTGAAGAGCTGCTGCAGGTCATGCCTTTATCGGTTGACGAACTAGAAGTCCTTTCAGAGATGCCTAAAGGGATGAAGCGCAGGCATGGAGCTACGCTTATAGGCATCATCTCAAGAACAAAATAGGATACAGAGCCGCATTTCACAACCTTTTTATAAACGCAATGATTATCGGATATCATGCCGCGATCGCGCGGCAAAGGAGGTACTGAATGGTAAAGAAAGCTGCTAAGAAGACAAAGAAAAAGACTTGCTGCTCGTGCTGCTAGAAATAACGCCATATTTTTGTTTTTATGCTTTTATTATAGAAAACATCCATGAGGCGTCACAATCGCGATACTGAAGACAGCAGGAAAGAGTGTCAAAGTCCAGGAGAATTCTTCATTGATACCTGCTGCCAAAGAGCTCGGAGTCCCTTTCAGCTGCGAGGTTGGGGTATGCGGGTCGTGCTTAGTGGACATCGTTGAGGGGAACGAGAACCTTTCAGAGCCGTCAGATAACGAGAAGGTTTTGTGCGGAGACACCAAGAAGAGACGCCTCTTGTGCCAGTGCAGCATAAAACAGGGAGAAGTCACAGTAAGATTCTAAGGATAAAGACATTAAGAGCATATAAAAGAATGATTGCATCTCACAACGTTTTCTTCGTTGGAGGTATCGCGAAAGGCGCAGAGCCTCCATGCCAGGTGAATCTCGGCCTGATCTTCACAGCGTACAGTCGCTCATTATTGTCATCGAATATCAATGCCGCCCCTTTAGTCCTTGGCAGATTGTCGATCTGGACATTGAGCCCTTCCCGCATATAGCTCTGCATGAGCATGCTTAAAGCGTCGACATCCATCTTCGCGGTTATCCTGTGCGAGATGAAAGTGTCAGTCTGGGTCATGACGTCAGTATGTATCTTGCCTGGCTGCTGTGTCGCGAGCATTAGGCTTATCCCTGGCTGCCTGCCCTCCCTCATTATCGTTATCAACGCGTCGCTAGCGGCAGTCTTCCCCTCTCTCGGAAGGAATTCATGCGCCTCATCAAGGACGAGCCATACAAGAGGCAATTCCATCTTTTCAGGAGCTTCCTCTTCAGAGAAGTAATGCACTGCGCTCTTCACGCTGGCGAATTCCTCATCCTTGCGCGCGATCATGCGCTCTATGAAAAGCCGTTCAGAAATCAATCCGGTGATCAATGATTTTATCTTCCATCCGCCAGGCATTGTGGCGTAACAGCTGAGGTCTATCACGCTCACCTGCCCTCCTTTCGCTATCTCTTTTATCGGAGTGCCTTCCGTATTGAACACACCCCAGGCTTCAGTGCCTAATAGCCTGTTCTCCAAAGCGTCTCTTGAGAGCTGGTCTGCCTTCTTGTCATTGCGGACCGCTTCAACCATGTCCTGGATAGAATAATTCTTTCCTGCTTTTTTCAGTCCGTAGACTATCCTCTCTATCAATACCCCTAACGGCTCATTAGGGCTTATCTCAAAAGTTAGCTGCCAGTCTGCGGAATCCATGTCTGCGGGCCTTATCGCGAACGGCGCGTCTGTAGGGATGCCTTTCTTCTTGTAGAGAGGGTAATAGAGTTCTGGAGTGTAGATCTTTATGTCCAATGATTTAGCCTTCAGACCCCATTCATTCAGCAGGTTCTCATCCTGCTTGTTAGGGTATTTCATCGTCCAATAAATGCCCATAGTGTCAAGAAGTATGAAGCTGAGATTCTGCCTTATCTCTTTAGGGAGGTCAGCCATCCCTTCAGTGATGACTCCGAGAGTGTAGCTTTTGCCTCCGCCGCGCTTCCCGCATACGAAAACTACATGAGAGGTGGCTACGTCAAGGTAAAGATCCCCTGACAGAGAGGTTGTCCTTCCCATCTTGACGTAATGCTTGCCGACAAAGATGGTGCCTCTCAAGCCGTACTTCTCCTTGTCAGAATCGCTCCTTCCTACAACTATCTCGTACATGCCGCTCCCAAAGCCCTCTCGCTTAATAAATGTTTAGTGAAACTAAGAAGTGATAGTCATTAATGATGCAGATGGGTCAGGATAAATAAGGCTGTATTCTGACAGAGCCTGCAATTCCACAAACTTTATTAAGCCATTAAGAGGAAATGAAACAGATTATCCTTGAATCCATCCAGTAAGCAAGAATATTATTGCGCTTGGATTCAAGGAATCAACGCACTCAGGAGGTGTCAGATTGGCAGTCAGAAATAATCGGGCGATGCATCATAAACCTTCAGGAAAGAATAAATCAGATATCACTCATTCTAAGAACAATATCTCTCCAAACCAGGTCCTTATAGGGATGGCTGTGATAGCCGCGATAGTGCTCCTATTCCTTAGATACGGCGATGTCTCCGGAAAGGCTGTCGCGACAATCAATGGGGAGAAGATAACTGACGCAGAGCTGCAGCTCGCATATGATCTTGACGTCCCTCCGCTCTATCAGAAACTCATGAGCAAGAGCGGCTATCTGAACAGCAGCATGATTCCGCAAGTGCTCCTTCTGCAGGAAGCAAGAAAACAGGGGATAAGCTACGACCGCGCAGCGACTCAGACACGACTTGATGAGATGCTTGTCCAGAACGAGATAACTATTGATGTCATAACGAAAGCGATAGAGGAGAAGAACATCACGATGGACACTTATCTGGACATCCTGAGCAAGAAACTGGCGATTGCGGACCTGCTGAACAGGACAATGCCTTACGCTGAACCTACAGACAAAGATATTGAGATTTTCTACAATGAGAATAAAGGATTATTGTTCACGCAGGAAGGCAAGACAGTTCCTTTATCAGAAGTCAAAGAAGCGATAGCGCAGGCATTGCAATCCCAGCAGCAGAAAGCCGCGATTGACGAACTGCTCAATAAATTGCGCGCTGACGCAAAGATAGTGATAAAAATGAAAGGGTCTGAAATCCAGAGCGAAGATGCGATAGATTCTGCGACAGAAGATACTGCTGCAGCTTCAGGGTCATTCTCAAGCACTGGAAGCCAAACCTGCAGAGAGAATGGCAAGCCGATAATAAGGCTTTACTCAACAACCTGGTGCCCTCACTGCAAATGGGTCAAGGACACTTTTGACAAAATAATGAAAGAAGAAGTCGCTAAAGGAAACATTGCGGCATATCATTGGGAGATGGACACTGGAGACAACACACTCACAGAAGCTGTAGAGACTGCGGTGCCTCAGGCAGAGCAGGCGCTCGCGCAGCAGTACAACCCTTCAGGGGGAGTGCCTTTCTACCTTTTCGGCTGCTCTTACATGAGGACAGGGAACGCTTTCGAGAGCGAGAACGACCTTGTCAAAGAGGAATCTGAATTCAGGCGCATGATAAGTCAACTGCAGTCAGAATGATTGGAATGATGATGAGAAAAAGCATGCGGAAGACCAAGAATAAGCCGTTGAGCAAGTGGGATTCCTGCAAGGAGTACTGCAAGCAGAGCTTGACGGCTCTCTTGCTCCTGATAATCGCTTTCCTTCTAACTGCGCTGCTCATCAGCTCTTTGCTGACTGAAGGATTCACCGCGTTATCAAAAGTCCCTAAGAATCAGGTGATACTTCTTGTAGCTACAGACTGCGTGATGTGCGACGCAGCTAAAGAGCAGGCTCAGCGTGTTGCTGAAGAGAATGGGCTGAGATATAGCGAAGCTGTGCTTGAATACAGCGACATAATCCCGAGCTTTGTGCTCTTATCTGACGGCAGCGCGCTGATAAGCGCGTACCGCGGAGAATCTGTCTTCAGAGAGCAGGTGCAGCAGTTCGTTAAAGACCACTCGAGATAACGAAAATCCGCCACTCGGGGCTATCCTCGGGGTAAAGCCCGAGGTTTTACGCCCCTCGTTATGACAGGCGGATTTTCGGAATTAAAAATTGCGCCATAAATGGTGGGGTATCACACCCAGCGCAATTTTTAATGATAAATTGGAGAATATGCAATCAGGAAATAATCACTGCCTTCTCTGATGGGATCTCTGGCCGTAAGAGGATCTGTGTGAAGAGCTCCCATGCCTTCTATGCCCGCCATAACTCTGGCTATTGCCCCGATGATTAGGCCTGCCGCCCTGGCCTCTGTTCCTTCCCCAACCTCCCCCTTTATGGGGCGGACGCGCGTTCTCTCCTACAGCGTTCATAGCAATGTCTGAATGGTACTCGTGATCCCTGACGACCCTAATCTGCTGATGGATGAATCTCTCGATCGCGCGGAGATAATCCCTTTCAGGAGCGCTGCAGAAAGATATCGCGTCGCCTTCAGCGCTCGCTCTCGCTGTCCTTCCGATCCTGTGGACATAAGTCTCAGCCTCATGCGGCAGCTCATAATTTATTATGTGAGTGATCTCATCGATATCTATCCCTCGCGCTGCTATGTCTGTCGCGACAAGGACTCTCACTATCCCTCTGCGGAAAGATTCTAAAGCTTTGGTTCTTGCCGCCTGGCTCTTATTGCCGTGAATGGCATCAGAGCGGATTCCCGCGTGGTTGAGGACAGTCTCGACCCTGTTAGCGACATGCTTCATCTGCGTGAAGACTATCACTCTCTTGATTGAAGGATTGCTCAAGAGAGATATCAGCAACGCGTCTTTGCGTTCCCGATCCACAAAATAGACGCATTGCTCGATGCGGTCAACTGTCGCTTCTTCAGGAGTCACAGTGATATGCACTGGGTTATGGACTAAGGTTTTCGCGAGCGTGACGACTGCAGGCTCAAGCGTCGCTGATAAGAATATGGATTGCCTGTTCTGGGGGAGTTTAGGGATTATCTTCCTGATGGCATGGATGAATCCCATGTCAAGCATCCTGTCGGCCTCGTCAAGCACAAGGATCTCCACAGCGCCGAGATTGACGTATCTCTGCCCCACAAGATCGATCAGCCTTCCTGGAGTCGCGACAAGTATCTCTGCTCCTTGCCCTAGCGCTATCACCTGATGATGCTGGCTTACCCCTCCAAATATGACTGTGCTGGTTATCCTCAGATGCTTGCCATACGCGCGGATGCTCTGCCCGATCTGCGCGGCGAGCTCTCTTGTGGGGGCGAGTATGAGCGCTCTGGGAGTGCCTCGCTGCACTGGCTTCCTGTTCTGCCATAATTTCTGGAGTATCGGCAATACGAATGCTGCGGTCTTCCCTGTCCCTGTCTGCGCGCACCCAAGCAAGTCCCTTCCTTCGAGAAGGTGAGGGATGCTCTGCACCTGGATAGGGGTAGGGACAGTGTAGCCTTCCTCCTTCACTGCTTTCTGCAAAGGCTCTATCAATGGAAGTTCTGAGAATGAGTTCATCGCAATTCCCTCTTCAAGGTCTTGTGCGCTTCGTTGATCTCCTTGAACTTTTCAGTGCTCCCTTCAGGCATATCTGGATGATGGGCTTTCGCTAATTCCTTGTATTTCTTGTTGATCTCTTCCATGTCTTTGGCGTCATGGCTCAGCCCGAGGACCTCTCTGGCCTTCTTGCGCTTGTCCTCGACGTTAGGATCCTCAGAGAACTCATTGATGAACTCTTCAGCGGTGATCCGCTCATTCAGGAGAGCGTTGACCTCGAGCTCGATGACTTTTGACACGACGTAAAGATTCTCGACATACTTGCCGCAGGAATCATAGCCGTAATAGAGGAAGAACCCGTCGAGATACCATGACGCTGACGCTGGAGCTTTCTTCATGGCGTTAGGCTCTGAAGGGATATCTATGTCGTTCTCCTTAAGCCCGAGCTTTCTCAGGCTGTTCATGATATTCTGCGAGAACTGCGCCGCTCTCCTGCTGAAAGAGAACTTCACGTCCAGAGTGCTGAACTCATGACCTTTAGCTGTGATTCTTGCCATTTTGCGTAATAATTGAGATAAACCGCCCTTTATAAGCGTTTGGCTGGTTTGGGCTCTGTAGAAAGTAGTTTGTTGCTATCAGTCGCCGCGTCTAAACTACTGTTTAGACAGATTTTCCTCCCCCTCGACAGAGTTAGAGAGGAGGAAAATCTTGGTAGCGAAAATCTTTAGATTTTCGGTATTCTGAGAATCGCCTTGCTGATTTTCAATATTTGTGTAACAAACCCGCGGCGGCCTCATTGCGGGCAATTTTTTAAGAATTCAACAAAAATCCTTTAC
>DATDYN010000042.1:0-41547 GCA_035289005.1 Candidatus Nanoarchaeia archaeon | reverse complement strand
CATGAAATGTGAATGAGATACCCGCAGCAGGGTCATGCCATACATGACCCTGCAAAAAATAAATGGGGCTGCGAGGATTCGAACCCCGGTTAATAGGTCCCGAACCTAATGTGCTACCACTACACTACAGCCCCGATGAATATGAGTCATTCTCTGAATCATTCTGCATAAACGTTATTGCAGGGTCAGTCGCAACTGATCCCTGCTGCGGGCAACCCCTTAGGGTGCAACCCTGGGCTACCACTACAGCCCTTAAGAAAGGGGTAATTCTAGAAAAAGAATATTTCTGATTTAAAAAGCATGTGTTTCTGAAAGAGAATTGCCGTTCTGCCTCAAAGAAGAACAGTTTATCCCACTAAAACGCAGATTTCAGAATAGGGTAATGCAATATGCACTTAGTAACGGATATATATTTAAGAATAATCACTGCCTCACTGTTCAGAAACAGATTTCAGAGCTGGCACATCATGGCACAGAAATACTTTCTTGGAATAGACGAATCAAATCACGGCAAGTTTCCTGAGATATACATCGCCGCCCTGACAGATGATCCTTTAGCTGCTGAAGATCATGTCCAGAATCCCGATTCAGAAAGGCCTAAAGGCCTTATCGGGAAGATGCGCAACAGTACCGCAAGCCTTGACAATATGAACCTGAAAGATATGCTCATGAAAGAATGGGCTTTCTTAGTGCTTGACAAAAAAGACCTTTCTTACTATTCAGAGCATGAGCTTGCCAAGAACTCTCATGAGGCGCATGAACTTCTGAAGATCGACGCGACAATGACATTAGTGCAGCACATGTACTCAAAGATGCAGAAACTAAACAATGAAAGACTGGAAGTGGAGATTTTTGTCGATGGAATGCCTCCTAAGAAGATAATCTCGGCAGTAGAGGATTATACTAAAGATTTTCTTCCAGAACATATCAGTGCCGCAAGGATAGGCTTCTACCAGGATGGAGACCGCAGGTTCAGGATCGTCAATGAAGCAGACCTGAAAGCAGTCATAATCTATCGCGCACTGGTGAACAAGAAGCTCTCGATAGAAGAAGTCCTTAAGAGTGTCGGCGCTGAACGCCTTGTCCAGCTGAGAAGGTTCAATGCGCTGTCAAGGGCTGATGAGGAACTCATCGCCAGCTGACAATAACATCATCAGTGCGTTCATAAGGATTGATATCTAATCTTGAGATATTCTGCTTGATTCCTGCATCATGGCCCAGCAGGCCAAGCCAGGCAATCATCGCTCCGTTATCGACCAAGAATTGCCTTTCAGGGACAAAACACTCGGCCCCTCTGTCCTTGCACATCCTCCTCGCCATCTCCTGCAGCCGGCTGTTGCACGCCACCCCTCCGCCTAGCAATAACTCATCTCTCCCAAGATGGGCCATCGCTCTCTCAGCGACCTCTATCAGCATCGCGAACGCTGTCTCCTGTATCGCGAACGCTAATTGTTCCATTGAATACTTGCCGCTCTTGACCTGATCATATTTCTGGCAGACATTCGTGAGCAATCCGCCGAAATTCACATCCATCCCTTTCACATTGTAAGGAAGCGCCAGAAGCTCGTTCTTGAACCTGTAATCAAGAGCTAACCGCTCAATCTTAGGCCCTCCAGGAAATCCTATCCCCGCGTGCCTAGCGAAAGAATCAAGAAAGTTTCCTACGCCAATGTCCAATGTCTCTCCGAAAATCCTGTACTTATTGCCTTCGAAAGCTATCACCTGAGTATTGACTCCAGAGCAATAGAGCAGCACTGGCTCTTTCGTTTTCGTCAGCGCGCGGCCTATCTCTAGGTGAGCGACACAGTGATTGACCCCTATGAGAGGGACGCTGCGCTTCTTAGCCAGAGATTTAGCTGTCTCCATCCCAGCGACAAGGCAGGGGGATAATCCTGGAGAGCGTGAGACTGAGATAAGGCTGATATCTTTCAAGGACAGCTTTGCTTTTGAGAGAGCGCTGGCAAGCACTTCATCGCGCTTGACATAATGATGCGCCGCCACATCGCCAGGAATCATCCCGCCCTGCACTGTAGTGAACACGTCTTTCTCATTGGCTAGGACTTTAGCGGTCAGCTTGCCTTTCTTCTTCACAGCCTCAACAATGCCTATGCCGAACGTGTGCGCTGTGCTCTCTATCCCTAGGCAGATTGTACGAGACATGAGAGATAAACACCTTGATAGGTTTTTAAAGATTGCTACAGATACAACGATCATTTATTGCTCTAAAAGGATATAAGTACGATATTGGTCATCATGATTTGAGAATATACAACAGAAAATATGCTTTAGACACAAGACAAGCTTTTAAATGAAGATAGTTACCTGTCGCCTTGAAGGGGATCATATGGTCATTGAAGATATTTGTCTGCCAAGAGATATCATGCGTGAATGAGGTGGTATATGGGTTCTCAGGAAATGACGCTTTATATCGGGATTGATGAATCAAACAATGGCCGCCTTCCAGAGATCTTTGTCGCTGCGCACTCTCTTGAATCAAGAACAAAGAATGAATACAGCAGATATGTTGATGGAAATCTGGAAGGCACTCTCAGGAAGAAAAGAGATAACTCAAGGTACAGTTCTAATCTTCCTAAGAATATAGACATTATCCCCTGGAATTTCAGTATAGGGAGAAGGGAAGATATAAATTTCTACTCAAACCGCATTCTTGAACGGGAAAAGACACATCATCCTCAAAGATACAGGTATAATCAGGGGATGTACCGCAGATTCAGGTCAAAAGATAATATCGAGGGTCTTGCGAGAGAATATCTCCGAACAGACGCTATAGTCACATTGGTGCAGAGGGTCATACTCCAGTATGGAGATGATAAACCATTCTCAAGAGTTGAAGTCCTGATTGACGGGTCATTCAAGCGAAGCGTCGAAGAAGCCATAAAAAAGAATATCAAAGAAGAGATAAAGAGGTATATTGACGGTTCAGAACAAGATACAGGTGAGAAAGAAGGTCTGCCAAAAGATGACAAGACGTTCACGGAATGCGAAATATCATTCTATATCCAAGGAGATACAAGATTCCCGATCATTAATTGCGCGGATTATAGGGCTAATATGGTCTACCAGAGACTGGCTTCAAAAAGAAAGGAATTCTTGGAACTTATAAAAGATTATCCAAAGAATTACGTCAAACTTGAACGCAAATGCGCAATTAGCGATCTTGATATTACAGACAGAAAAGACAGATTCTTTGAAGATTATTCAAGAAAGAAGAAGACATGCAACCAAAAAAGGCAGAACAGATGGTGACTCCCCCCCAGAAACTATTTATAATGGCTGCGCTATTGCCAAAGCCTTATGGCCACGTCACCTGATGAGCAGAAGCATGCCGCATATTTTTTAGAGCCTTCGAGGCGTAAAGACCATTCTCACATGACTTTTGACGAGTTCCTGAAAGGAGTGCAGGAATACAATCCTAAAGCGAATGAGAAGATGCTGAGGAAAGCTTACGACCTCGCGCACAGGATCCATGAAGGACAGAAGCGCGCTTCAGGAGAGCCTTTCTTCACACATCCGATAGAAGTCGCGAGGATACTCATGGCTTTGCGGGCTGATTCCCCTACTCTAGCAGCAGCGCTGCTGCACGACTGCGTCGAAGAAGGGAAAATAACTGTGCTTGAAGTCGAGAAAGAGTTCGGGGCTGAAGTGGCCTCTCTCGTCGAAGCTGTCACGAAGATAACAGGATGGTTCGACACGCGCGAAGAATACGCGGCAGAGAATGTCCGCAAGATCCTTCTGGCGACTATCAAAGATATCAGAGTGATACTCTTGAAGCTCGCTGACAGGCTCCATAATATGCGGACGCTGCAGCATTTCAGGGAAGACAAGCAGCGCAGGATAGCGCAGGAGACCCTAGACATTTACGCGCCTATCGCGCACAAATTAGGGATAAGGTTCATCAAGGGTGAGCTTGAGGATCTCTCGCTCAAAGTCCTTGACCCTGCAGCTTACCAGATGCTGAAGAGCAAGATAGCCGGAAAGAGAGAGGACAGCGAGAGCCGCACCAAAGAGTTCATCAAGATAATCAGGGATAAGCTCAAGCAGAGAGGCATCGAGGCGGAGATTGAGGGCAGGGCGAAATATTTCTATTCCATATACCGCAAGATGAAGAAAGAGAACAAGGACTTCAGCGAGATATACGACCTTATAGCCATCAGGATAATCACTAACACGATACCTGAATGCTACGCCGCTATAGGGATAGTGCATGAGCTGTGGAAGCCAATGCCGGGCAGATTCAAGGATTTCATCTCTGTGCCTAAGGCGAACGGCTACCAATCATTGCACACTTCAGTTGTCGGAGAGCATGGGAAGATAATCGAGATACAGATACGCACTAAAGAGATGCATCTTATAGCAGAACAAGGAATAGCCGCGCACTGGAGATACAAAGGCACTGAGAGAGACAGGAAATTTGAGAGAAGGATCAACTGGCTGAGGCAGGTGCTGGACTGGAAACAGGAATCCTCTACAGCGAGAGAATTCGCAGAATCGCTGAAGATCGACCTGTTCGAGAAAGAGATCGTTGTCTTCACCCCTAAAGGGGATCCGATATCATTGCCTGAGAAATCAACCCCTGTTGATTTCGCCTATGAGATCCATACCAATCTCGGAAGCACTTGTTCAGGCGCTGAAGTGAACGGAAAGATAGTCCCTCTGGACAATATGTTGAGAAGCGGAGATATCATACATATCCTTACACGCAAAGACGCAAAGCCGAACTCCAACTGGCTCTCATTCGTCAAGACTACAAAAGCGAGAAGCAAGATCCGTTCAGCGCTGCACATCAAGAACGATCATGAGAAGAAAGATGCGGAGAGTGAAGCGGAAACTCCGAAAGAGGTCATTGAAGCGCTAGAGATCGAAGGCTTCTCAGGGAAGCAGAGCCAGATAAAGCTCTCGAAATGCTGCAGCCCGACAATCTATGACCCAGTGCGCGCGTTCCATACCAAGGACGGCAAGATCACGATCCACCGCAAAGACTGCCCTAACATCCAGGCTCTGAAAGACATAAGAAGCCTCATAGCGAGATGGAAAGAGCGCAAAGAGAAAGAGATAACGCGGTTGAAAGTCGTGCTCAATGACAGGCCAGGAGTGCTTGCGGACATCCTGAACATGCTCGCGCAAAGGGATGTGAACATCAAAGCGATACACACGCGATCCAAGAAAGAGCATGTCTCTATCACTCTCTCGCTGCAGTTCCAGGAGAAGAAGCAGGCAGAAAGCATCGAGAAGCTGGTGCTCGCGCTGAGAGGGATGAAGAACGTGATCGACCTGAAGATTCTTGAGTGAATTGTCTGTTGGATTGCCTGATAGACTTGCACAAAATCTCGCTACACACAAAGAAATATTCTATTCCGAGATATTATCACTGGCTCTGTCCTGAATCACCATTTTTTGCCGCCGCTTCCTTATTCTCCGTATTTAACTGCTTATCATCTAGCTATAGCGCGGTTGCAAAAAAGTTTTCGCTTATAGATTCAGGACATCGCCATCATCACCGCTAATTTTATATAGCCCCCCAGTTTATATCTTTCTAAGGGGATTGTAAATATATCATCCATATAAGGTGTCTGAATGGGTAAAGAAAACAAGATAAAAGAGATAAAGCTCAAGGCGAAGAGCGCTATGCTCAGCAGGAAGCCCAGAGAGAACGATGATGACGAGTTCAAGACGCTCATCATCGCGCTGTTCGACAAGAACAACCCTCACAAGACCGGAGAGACCCCTATCAAAGTCCTCGAGTACAGCAATATGGAGAAGATACGGCTGAGAGACCTGAACGTCTCTTTCTATCTCGAAGGGAATGACATCGTCATAAATGACCTTAAAGAGATACGGCTTGAGATCGATGAGAAGAACAACAAGGTCGTGTTCAGGGCAGCGCAGGAGAAGATAGAAAGCAGGTGAGAGTTCTGATATTATTCTTTTAAGAAGAAATCAACTTGATATTCTGAGATTTGTTGGATATCTCAAACAAGACATATACAGAATCCATTCTGTCAAATCAGGAATGATGAGTAGCGGCCCTGCAGTGGTCACTGCAGGACCTTGTTTTTTATGGCCGATACTGTGATTGCGCTGTCATGAGTCAATGTCTTATCGCGATCTTAGACTCCTGATATCACCCAGTTATCCTCTTCAGCAGCATGCGCTGCCTTTCAGAGTTCCTCCTCTCAATAATCTTCTCAGCGAGAGAGTATAAAGATTCATAATGGATGATGCTCGCGGTCTTTGCCATGCTGCCTGAGCTTTCTGGATAATCTGATGATTGAGCTTCAGGAGCAGCGCTGTGCGCGTCGCCATGCATCGCGTCACTATGATCGACATTGCCTTCTGCAGGCAAACGCGGCTGCGCGCGCTGTTCCTTAGTGAACATAAAAAGGGGAGGATTAGTGCAGGCAGCATCTTCCTTGAGCAGTCGAATCCTACGCATTGCCCACCTCCGTGCTTGCCATCATGGCACCACAACGCTCCCCAGATCAGCCCCCCAGGCCTATACTAATAGAAACATTTATTAATATATACTTATTCCATATATCATATAGGGGATATAGTAAGCATATACATTGGCGGAAGATTTTCGCAGCTGTTAAGTAATGGTTGTGAGATACAGTATAAAGGGGGGATAGTTGAAAACGGATCTGCTGCAGGAATAGACAGCAGTGTACGCAGATTATTTCCTTCTTTCAGTCAGACAGGGGGTGTCTTATGGAAACAAGAAAAGTGATCTCTTTCGGGAGTTCGTCATTCATAGTCTCGATGCCTAAAAGCTGGGTGAAAGAGAACAATCTGAAGAAAGGGGATCTGATCACGATTGATGAGCGCGACAATGAGCTCATTCTGACTGCGGGACAGGCCTCACAGAAGACGGAGCCTTCAAAAAACAGCATCAGCGCGGCGCATAAGGACCTGCAGATGCTGAAGATTGAGATAGTATCTTCTTATCTCAACAATTACGATGTGATAGAGATAAGAGATATCGGAAACCACACCCTTGTCCCTAAGATAAAGAATATTATTCGCGAACTCATCGGTCTTGAGATCATACAGCAGGACAGGGAGAAGATAATCGCTAAAGACCTGCTTAATATCCGTGAAGTCTCTGTAGAGACATTGATCCGCAGGATGGACAACATAATAAGGTCGATGCTGACTGATTCGATAAGCTGTTTTGAGAATGACTGCTTTGAAGAGCTGTATGAGCGCGACATTGAAGTCAATCGATTGTTCTATCTCTCTTCAAGAACGATACGCGCAGCGATGAAAAGCCATCCTGTAGCGAAAGAATTAGGGATCAGCAATGTCGATCTCCTGTTCAGCTGGTCGATAGTGACTAGGCTTGAGAAGATCGCTGACCTGACCAAAAGGATAGCGCGCGAGCTGAGGACAGTGCATCTTTCCTCCGCCCAGAAGACTCTTGTCAAAGAGATCTACGGCGAGCTGAAAGAGGAATACAACGCAGTCATGAAATCTTATTACAAGCATGACATTGAGATAGCGTTCAAGATAGAAATGAGCTCAAGAGATCTCATGGCGCGCTGCAATGCCGCGCTGAAGGAAGACACGAGCGTAGAGATGCGCAGCGTGATAGAATTCATGAAGCGCATGATGTCCTCGATAAGGGAAGTCACTCGCGGAGTGATCGGCATGGAGAGCAAGGAAGCCGCTATGATGTGAAGGATGATTTACTGAATAAAAAGATAACACTTCATAAGAATTGAATACTAAAGAAAATATATCTCCCTTCCAAATCTATCGCTATTTTTTAGGAGGCAGAGGATATATCCTTGCATATTTGTGCATCTCAGGAATGTTCTTGCATCCTGCATTGAACATCCCTTTTCTTATGCCACCAATCACTTCAGCTACAATCTCTGAGAGAGGCATCATAGAAACCTTATCCTCAATGCCTTCAGCCACTCTTCTCTCTGAATTATGAACGCTATACCTTGCGCTCGCATTGCCCTGATTCATCGCTCCCTCTGAGCCCATCCCTCTATAGCTCTTGAGAGGCTCTCCAGTAACAGGATCTTTTGAGCGTTGGCCTGGCGCTTCGTTAGCTCTAGCGAACACACGGCCAAACATCACAGTATCAGCTCCTAAAGCGATCGCTTTATTGCAATCTCCGCCATTCTCTGCTCCGCCATCAGCGATACAGTAAATCTTCCCATATTTTTTTGACAGCGATTTAGCTGTCTGAGCGCATTCCCAGACTGCAGAGCCTTGAGCCCTTCCAGTGCCAGTCACTTCTATGGTCTTGCACGCTGATCCAGGGCCTGTGCCGATCCTTATGGCATCAACTCCTAGTTTAAAAAAGTATTCCACAGCTTCAGCAGTGGAGATATTGCCTGCGATCACATCAACGTCAGGACAGACCTTACGGCAATAACGTACCATATCTTTCATAATAGATGTAAAACCATGCGCAGTGTCTATCACAAACGCGTCAACAATCTTACGCAGGGCGTCAATGCGCTCCATCCCGTCAGGAGTCACTTCGATAGCGCAAGCGACCTTCAAGCGCTTATCGCTCCCTTTAGTCGCGTAAGGATACTCCTCGTTCTTATCGATGTCAGTGCGAGTGACTAAAGAGACAAGATTGCCGTAATTATCCACAACAGCAAGCGCTAATCCTCGATTCTCCAGAAGGATATTATTGGCTGTCACAAGCGGATTTCTGGAAGCATTAAGAACTGAATTCTCTATGACAAGATGCCTTTTTCTCAACTCCTTCAGCGAGACCATCCTTTCCTTAATTTGCAGATGACCATGCTGCTTGATTGAATAATCCGTCTCTGTGACTATTCCTAGAAGTCTTCCATGAGATTTGCCATTATCAGTTACAGGAATAGTCGACACTCCTGATCTTACTATCTCTGAAATATGTTGTTCCGGGGAGAAAGTGATCGGATTATCAAGGAATCCATTCTCAAAGTTTTTCACATTATATGCTTCTTTATACTGCAATGGTATGCTTTTTCTGACTTTTTCTTCAATATTCCCTTCTTTTCCATCGTTGAGATTGTAATGGATGACTCCAATGCCCCCCAATAAAGCAAGCCCTATCGCGAGCGCTGACTCTGTGACTGTGTCCATCGGAGAGCTGACAAGAGGGATTGCCAGCTTGATATTGCGGCTGAACTGCGTTGATGTATTTACCTCTTCAATCCCAAAAGAAGTGAGCTTTGAATTAGGAATAATACATTCAGAATAGGAAAACTCCCTTCTAGCAAGATAAGGATGTAGCTTTCCCTTTATAAGATCCTTTTTTCTCACATAATAACTTTCTGATTTTGCCATGAATCCTCACATTTTCTATGTTCATATTTACAGATGCAGACTATAAATATATTTACCTTGAAAAATTATACGTCTTCGCGGCCCATCTCTTATATTTATGCGCGACCTGATCAAGATCAGATATGCCAGTCCTCCATTGCTTATCAGCCTCTCTATGCATCTCTGTCATGAGGCATATGAATCCCTCATTAGGCGAGGGCGGCCGTGGATATTCTGATTTAGGCCTGCCTTCTTTCATCGCTCTCTCAAGGTCAGCCCGCCATCCGGCGTGAGACCTGCCCTCATCGCGGTAAGGCTGCTTGCTGACGTTCATGAACGCCGAGAGGTCATGCTCCTTGCCTGGCTGGAATACCTTCAGCTTCTTAATATCTTGTATATAACTGCTAGGCCTTCCGACATACGCTGCGGTCATCTCATCAAAAGTTGGCATCTCACATACGACAACCTGCCCGTCCTCATCGAGCGCGAGCTCTATTTTGAAATCAAGCACTACGAAACCCGCATTTGACGCGTTCTCGCACATGAAAGAGTTCACAGTGTGCGCTATCCTGCAGATATCGGCTGTGACTCTTGACTCAAGATTCGCGTAGCGCTGCATCGCTTTAGGAGAGAGGTATTGGTCGTGAGGCTTGCGCTGCTTTGTGCTGAGGTCTATGAAAGGCATCGGCAGGATTATGGGATATTTTGTCGGCTTATGGTCAAGCCCTAATCTTGAATAGTGCAGCCTTTCATGGTATCTCTCTTTATCATCCGCGCGATACTTCATCCTTTTCGCCGCTGAAGAAGTGCCAGTGACTGCATTGCGCACAATTACTTCCCAGGGGATCATAGCGTTGCTTCTCACTCTCCTGAATCTTGGGAATTCTCCCTTGTCAGGATCTATGACCCTGAAGCCTTCCACTATGACAGTATTGTCATTGAATTTTCCGAGATACGCTGTCGGCACAGCAGCTCTGCCATATCTCTCCTGGACTTTCTCAAAGTTATACACTATAGTCCTGAACATCGCCTCCCTCTTCCCAGGAGTCTCCCATTCTTCGCCCATGTCGCCGAAGTCATCGATAGAGGTGCTGTCGCGCATCTCAAGAAGATGTTTTCCTGGCTTCTTCCTCTCAACTTTCTCGGCTTCACGCACATTCTTCGTGCTGCCTGCATAGATTATCGGGAAATGTTCGACATGCATCAAGCCGCCTTTACGCTGATTCTGCGCATCGTCTCTGATTTCCATGGACATTCACATCATCATTTGACCATTCTTTGGCATCCCATTACTCTTTCGCTGGATCACCGCTCACAGCATAAAGATAATTCTTCTGCTCTTTGAGCACGATGAATTCCTTCAGCAATGAGACAAGATCTTTCTCTGACGCGATCGGGTCAATGGCATGCCTGCTGCCTTTCAAGGCATAAGGAGAGATGATAGGATTCCTGTATTTCCCTTCCTGAAGACCATGTAGTATGGTTTTCAGGCCATTGACGCAATGATCCACTCTCTGCCATTCAGATTCGTCCATCTTCATAGGATCCTGCTCCCTTCCCTTGACTATAGCATCATCGAAGAATTCTTTGAATTCCAGATACCTTCTCTGCTCTTTGAGCATGCCATACTCCTCTTTAAGCATGTTAAGACGATCCAATAACGACTTCAGGTCTTTCTCTTCCGCGATAAGATTGACACGGCTATATACAATAGTATGATGATACGGCGAGATTATAGGATTCTTGTATCCTCCCTCATCCGGCTTTTTAGGAAGCCTTCGCAAGACTGCATTGAGGCCATTGATGCATGAATCAATAGTGCTCCATTCTGTCTCGCTCAGCTTCATCGGATCCTGCCCTCTGTTCTTTACAATGATATTATTGAAGAACGCGTCAAACGCTGAATACATCTTCTGCTCTGAGCATTCATCGCATGCCAGTTTCTTGGCATGATTGTCAAAAAAACTTGTGTATCCTGGAAAATTTGAGAGATCAGTCACTTTCTCAGCGCGTTCATAGCAGAAATCACAGTGCTGATTGAGCGGATAAGAGAATTCGCTCTTAACCTTGTCTTCAATCCCTTCTTTACCTGTCTTTTGCTCGCCCATGACAACACCTCACATGCAGCATATCTCATTCACCCCATTGACGGATAAAGATGATACCATTATCGGTCTTGAGAATGATGCGTCTATGATGGCAATGCCTTGCTCCGGCGCAGAAAGACCTCTTGAAGAACCATGCGATTGTGCCTGAGAGACAGCGCGCTGACCTGTGCGCCACCAACCCTTTGAACGCATCATATCAAGAGTAGGAAACAAATCGTTTATATTGTTTTCTGTGCTGCAGAAGCTTTATCGAGTGATTTCATCCGTGTATGGTGATTAATCCAAGAGATGGTCCGCAATCAAGAAAATTGCGCTCAGCGTATATAGCTCGCGTCTTCTTGATCATTGTCCTTCAACTGCCCCTTGACCTGCTTCAGGCGCTTAGACAGCTCTTTCTCTGCGCTCTTGACCTCACGATCAAGCCTTTTCAGATCTACTCCTAGACCCAACTTATTGTCAAGCAGAGAGACCATCTGCCTGCTCCCTTTGATGCCCAGATGAAGAGGATGAGCGTGAGTCTCAGCGAGTATGCACACTCCAGGGATCTTCCTGTATTTCGCAAGTCCGACAAGCAAGCCGGTAACTCCGACGATAGGGCCTATAGCGCCGAAAAGCTTGTCAGTAGCTGAAGTCCCTTTGAGATATTTCCGCACTATAGCGTTTGAATTGCCTGTGATGAACAATCTCGGATTCTCAGGCGGCGAAGGAAGCCCCACTCCACCAAGAGTTATGAATTCCTTGACTTTCATGTCCTGCATTATGCCAAGCAAGGTGTCGCAAAGCTCATAAGAGGCCTCCTCATTCGAAGGCTGGATGTCACCGACGACAAAGAGCAGATCCCTCTTGCCTGCTTTTGCCTCTACTTCGCCGCAAGAACCCTTCTTTCCCTGCTTGCTTATAGCAGAAATATCCCTCTTGCCATCCGCATTGCCCTGCTTTCCGCCGCTCTTGGCTTTAGGATATTTCTTGTAATAGATGTCAATCGCAGGAAGCTCAAGAAGATTGTCCTCTCCGACAAAAGCTGAATTCGGGAGAGCTGTCGATTGGAGCCGCAGCAAGGGCTGCGCCTGGACTTCATCGGCTATGAAATCAGCGGTTATCTTGCCGACATTGCCTATCCCTGGCAGCCCTTCGATGAGTATAGGGTCGTGCAGCGCTGGCATCTTCGCTAGAAACTTCTTGAGAGTCCATCCTTTCTCCATCAGAGACGCGCATCATCCTTGATTTATATAGTTTGCTGTTTTATAAGGCGTTTTCCTGAGTCAGCGCAATATATTCAAGAGCATCCTTGTCTCCATGCAACAATATTTAAAAAGCCTTAGATATTGGCTTCCATACAAGACAGACAATCTTTACAAGAGTTTGGCAGAACTATCACAAAAAAGAGGTACCGAATGCAGTACGCGACACCGGCAGGATTCTACGCTTTCACAGCCGCTATCGCGCTCATAATAATCTACCTTATAAGGCCTAAGCCTAAAGAGATCAATATCCCTTCGCTCATGTTCTTCATGAAAGAGACTGACAAGTCTGTCAAAAAATCTTTCTTCGAAAGGCTGCTGCGAAGCCTTGTCCTTCTTCTGCAGCTTCTTGCGGTGGTCGGACTGGCTTTCGCATTGACAACCCCCTCGATGAATGTAGGATATGACACTACTGCTGAGAACACAGTCATAGTCCTTGACCTTTCAGCGAGCACTCAGGCTAACAGCAACGCTAGATTCAACAAGGAGATAAAGGCGGCGAAAGACGCGCTGAGAGGAGATGTCAGCATTGTTGTCGCGCATATCACTCCCTTAGTCCTTCTCACGAGGGATACAAAGACAAAAGCTGAAGCGATACTGAACGCCATTTCCCCGAGAGATACAGGAACGAATCTCGGAGACGCTATGCTATTGGCAAAAGACCTCCTCAACGATGAGGAAGGGAGGATCCTCGTCCTTAGCGATTTCATAATCACTTCAGGGCCTGAGCCTGATGTCGTGAAAAAAGTCCTTGAGAGCGCTGGGGCTGTAGTTGATTTCGTGAATGTCGGAGATGAAGGGGAGAATGTAGGCATCACAGACATGCTTCTTGAGCGCCACAATGTCAAGATATTCGTCAAGAATTTCGCTGACAATGAGAAGACAGTGACTGTCAGCATGATCGGAGAGAGCAAAGAGCTGAAAGCGGTATCAAAGACTATACTCTCCAGATCGATAGAGACTTTCGATTATGAAGTGCCTCCAGGGCTGAGCATGGTGCAGATAAAGGATTCTGACGCCCTCACTGCGGACAATACCGCTTACATAGCGGCTCCTGAGCAGGCTCAGATAAATGTGCTGATCATAACAAGCAAGCTCAACGCTTATCTTGATAACGCGCTCAAGGCATCTAAAGACATAACTTTCAAGGTGGCTGAGCCGCCGATAATCCCAGAGATAAAAGATTATGATGTCGTGATACTCAGCGATTTCGACAAGAGCAAGATCCTGAGCGGGACCATTGAAGAGATATCGAGAGAAGTAGAGCGCTCAGGCAAATCCCTCATAATCATGGCGCAGAATTCTCTGCCTGAAATCGATCTTAAAGGGATGCTTCCTGTAGAGCTGGGCCAGAAAGTGACAGGGCAATCGGCCACCCTTTACGGATTCTCAGAGTCTGAATCCTCTTTCGATGATTTTACAGACGAGAAAAGCATCGACTATGGCAGCACAACAGAATATTTCACAACTACTGCGAAGAACGGCTCGGTAGTGTATGCCCAGACAGAGGATGACATCCCGATGATCGTCTCGATAAAGAAAGGCGGGGGCAATACTGTCTATTATGGATTGTTCGATGACAAATCGACATTCAAATCCTCCCCTTCATACCCTCTGTTCTGGAACAACCTGATAAACGCGATGATGGGGACTGAGGACATCAACAATTTCAATTACCGCACAGGAAAGATGATCACATTCAGCGAACCGACACAGGTCAAGACTCCGGATGGAACGTACTCGACGCAGAGGCTGATCATGGACCGCTCAGGATTCTATGAGTTCGGCAACAGGAAATACGCTGTCAATCTTCTTGATGAGAAAGAGTCTGACATCTCTAAGAAAGTTAGTTTTGAGACCACTAAGAGCGAGAGATACATCGCGAAAGAGATCGAGAGGCGCAAGGATGTCAGCCTTGCAGGATACGTCGCTGCCGCGGCGCTATTATTCATGCTGCTTGAGCTGGCCTATGTGAAATACAGCGGAGAATTATAAGAATAATAGTCATTTAGACGATTGAATCTCAGATTTAGAGAAAGCTGACAGGACATGATATCGCAGGATTAAATATATAAGATGTCAAGACAAGGGAATAATCGCAGTCAGATAAACGCAGGAGAACCATGGTAGTTGAAGAGATAGGCAACGCATTGCAGGCGGGGATAGTGATCATAGACTCGGCCATAAAGAACGTGCTGCCGCTCCGCCATCCCTCAGTCCTGATAGGATTCATCATACTTTCGATAATCGCCGCGATAGCCATCAACAAGACCTTTGTCAGATTCCCGAACAAGGAAGAGCTTCAGGAGCATAACAGGAGCAGGAGATGGATAAGGATATTCACGACTCTGACTCGCGCAACGATATTCCTTCTGCTTCTCACAGCCATGGCCTCTCCATTCATGAGCAGAGAGGAAGTTGTCGAAGGAGACCTCTCCATAAGCATACTCGCAGACAATTCCTCCTCTTTCGAGCTGTTCAACAGCACTATCGCTGAAACACTGAAAAGCCAGCTCGAGCTCGCTTTTCCAGCCACACTGAAATACATAGCTCAGGGAGACAGGTCTCCCATAGCTGACGGAGTGATAGCCAGCCTGAAAGGCAATGACCATCTGCTGCTAATCTCTGACGGGAACACCAACCATGGCAGGCCTCTGAAAGAGATAGTGATGTTCCTCGCGAACATGAACTCGACAATATCAATACTTGACCTGCAGCCTGTGAAAGATGATACTGGAGTAGTGATCAGAGGATTGGACAAAGTTGTGAGAGGGACAGAGGCGCCGATCTCTGTCAAAGTCACCCAGATCGGGAAAGAAACTCCTTACCATATCAAAGTCAAGGTCGGCACTAAAGTAGAGATTGATGAAGACATTATAGGGAGCAAAAGTTATGATATCTCCAGAAGGCTCGGAGAAGGCTACCATAAGGTCAGCGCAGAATTGACTGTCGAAGGAGATGATAATTTCGCGGACAATAATGTGTATTATAAAACTGTCGAGGTCCTCAAGCGCCCGAAAGTCCTTGTGGTATCAAAGAAAGAATCATATTTCTATGACCTCCTCATGGATATCTATGATTTCGCGAGGCAGGATTCGCTGCCCGATGATCTCTCTGATTATACCGCAGTGATACTCAATGACATCCCTATGAGCGATATCTCCCTGCAGCAATACGAACGCCTGAGTGATTTCGTGATAAATGGCTCAGGGCTTGTGGTATATGGCGGCCAATCCTCTTATGACAGCGGCGCTTACGCCAACAGCCCTATAGAGACATTACTTCCAGTCAAGACAGGAAGCAGCGAGAAAGAGGATGTGAAGAAAGAAGATGTTAATATAGTGCTGCTCATCGATGTCTCAGGTTCTACTGGTGGAATGTTCAGCGGCGCTGAAGGCGACAAGAAAGTGGATGTCGAGAAAGCTCTAGCGCTGAGCGTCCTGGACAATATCAAAGGAAACAGCAAAGTCGGAGCTATAGCGTTCAATACAGGCGCGTATGTCGTATCAGACCTTGTCCCTCTCAACCAGAATGCTGACTTGAGGGATAGGATCTCCAGATTGATGGAAGGAGGGGGGACTGATATCGCTGTAGGCATAAGGGATGCTGAGATCATGCTCGCGAAAGTGAAAGGGTCCAATAACATCATACTCATCTCTGACGGGATAACAGTCTCTCCGGGAGAAGCTCTTGCCGAGACTGAGAAAGCGAAGCGTAAAGGGATAACAACCTATACTGTTGGCGTCGGAGGAGACACTTTCGAGCAGCTGCTGAAACAGATGGCCAGCGCTGGTAAAGGATCGTACTTCAGGCCTGCTCAATCACAACGCCTAAAGATCATATTCGGAGAGCCTGAAGAGGATGAGCAATGCAATGAAGAGAAGCGCAAACTAGCGCTTGTGAATCCTAATCATTTCATAACTGAAGGATTGGAGATTGACGCTTCAGTCACTGGCTACAATTTCGCGGCTCCGAAACCTACATCGATTCCTCTCGTGGCCACATGCAACGGCAAAGCCATCCTCACAGTATGGAGATACGGGCTTGGAAGAGTCGCGGCTATGTCAACTGATGACGGCTCGAGATGGTCAGGCCAACTAATGAGCGCGAAGAATTCGGAGATAATAACAAGGATGATAAACTGGGCCATAGGAGATCCTTCAAGAAGAGAGGATTTCAGGGTGAAAGCGAAAGACACCAATCTTGGCGAGCCTGTGAGGATAACTGTCAGATCAAAATCAGTGCCTTCAAATCCTTTAGTGAATTTCACGAAGATCGCTGAAGACACTTATGAAGGAGATTTCATCCCAACCACAGCAGGATATTACGATTTCCTCGGAGCGATAGTGGGAGTGAGCTATCCTTTAGAGCTTGAGAAGACAGGCATCAATCCTGAGATGATAAACCTTGCTTACGCGACAGGGGGAGAGGTCTTCGATCCAGGAGACATTGAAGGCATAATCAATAAGACAAAGGCGCTCTCAAGAAGGATCGAGACTGAAGAGACTGATGTCACTTGGCCGTTCCTGCTCGCTGCCCTTGTGCTGTTCATGATCGAGATACTCATACGAAGAGTATGGGAGAGCTCGAGAGGATGAGGCATATCAATCCCCTGGCACCCACAGAAAAACATTTAAATAAGGTTTATAAAAGGAAAGAAACTGCTGATTAATGGTTTAGAATGCAGGAACCTGCCTGATAAATTAGGCATATCATACTTAAAAAGAATAAAGAGGTCCCAATGTCATTCATGCGCAGGAATGTGAATTTCTTCCTTCTTTTTGTGATCATAGTCATAGTCCTATCACTCGTAGGGCTCACGACTTACTATGAGAAGACTTACCAGAACCTTAGCACAAGCTATGACGCCAAGCTCAATGAGATCAATAAGCTGCTTGAGAACCTCAACGCTGAACGCACGACACTGAACCAGACAAGCTATGAGCTCACTGTCAGGAAAGAAAGAGAGGGGGAGCTGTCAGGGCAGTATACTGAAGTGAAAGGCACGCTTAAAGAGAAACAAGTCGAGCTTGACCAGACCAAAGCCTCGCTTGAGACGGCTAAGAACGATCTTGCGGACACTGAGAATGCGCTAGCTGTAGAGCAGCAGAAAGTCGCCACTAGCATTGTGACTCTAGCGGAGCAGCAGTCAGATATCAATGATCTTAAGAAAGACAAAGAGGAGCTGAGAGATGATCTTAACGCGGTCTGCGGTTATATCCAAGGGCTGAGCCCTCCGCTCTCCCATGGAAGCTGCTGAACTGAGATATATCAACAATATGATAGGCAGTAGATCAGGTAATCAATGAAACAATTCATAAATGTGGTTAGAGAGATAAGAGGAACCCTCACAGGGATAATCATATTCTTCATACTTCTGAACAGCCTGCTGATCTTCCTAGGAGTGTATCTTGTGCTGGCTCTTTTCGACCTCTATCCTTTGAGCGCGCTGATACCCTCGATATTCTATCTCATGTTCACATTCTACAGGGAGAGCAAAGTGAATAAGGTCAAGCTTGTCGAGAGATATTACCCTCAGCTCAGGGAGAAGCTGCGCACAGCGGCGGATTATGCCGGCGCGCAGAACAATCCTGTAGTGGATGAACTGCATCAAGAAGTCATGGCGGAGATGAACAAGGTCGCAGTATCCTCATTCTTCAATCAGCGCGAGACGCTCTTGAAGATAAGCGTCATAATATTGCTCTGCTTCGCTATAGTTAGCGTAACAACTTACGGCGTGAGCTTCGCAGGCCTGAAATTCAAGTTCATCGACAAGATAAATCAGATCACAGGCGAGCCGGGCGATGGCAGTGAATTCAATCCTTTAGGGGACGCTATGGGCGGTAAAGGGAATGTCGATGATATATACGGAAAGCGCTCGATAGCGAGGCTCGGGAAAGAGGATCTTGAAGTCGAGCTGAAGCCTTCATCTTACGAGTTCGCGATCACCGCGAGCACTCAGCAGTCGGAAGAGGAAGGATTCACAGAGCAATTCCCTCAGGAAGTGATATCCAAAGAGAGCGAGAACTACAGGGACAATACCCCTAAGCAGCGTGATGATCAGGATATAGTGAAGAGATATTTCAGGAATCTGGCAGAGGTGGAAGGATGAAGAACTATAAAGAGATTTTCGACGCGTTATTCAAGAATGTCAACAGAGTCATTGTCGGACAGCAGGAAGTGATCGAGCAGCTCATGATAGCCATGCTCTGCGACGCGAACTGCCTGCTGGAGGGATATCCCGGATTGGCGAAGACCTTGCTTGTCAAGACTGTAGGAGACTTCATGGAGCTGAAATTCTCGCGCATCCAGAGCACCCCAGACCTCATGCCTTCAGACATCACAGGCACATACATCATCGAAGAGAATAACGGCAAGAGAGAATTCAAGTTCCAGCCAGGGCCTATATTCGCGAACATAGTGCTCGCGGACGAGATAAACCGAGCGACTCCAAAGACGCAGTCAGCGCTTCTTGAAGCGATGCAGGAGAAGCAGGTCACTTCTGGAAACAGCACTTTCAAGCTCGACCTGCCGTTCTTCGTCCTAGCGACACAGAACCCTATAGAGCAGGAAGGGACGTATCCATTGCCTGAAGCCCAGGCAGACCGTTTCCTTTTCAAGATCAAGGTAGGATATCCCTCGGCTGAGGAAGAGCTAGAGATCGTGAACAATTACACCGCGGAGATAGTGGAACAGAAGAAACAGGTCATACTGAACAAGAAAAGCCTCCTCGCGTTGCAGGCGATAGTGAGACAGATACCTATCGCAAATGACCTGAAGCAGAGAGTAGTATCAATAATCATGACGACAAGGAAAGAGAAATCCATAATAGAATACGGCGCCTCTCCTAGAGCGTCGATAGGGCTTGTACTCGCGGCTAAAGCCAGAGCGCTCATCAATGGCCGCAACCATGTCACTAGCGAAGACATAAACGCTATGGCTTACCCAGTGCTCAGGCACAGGATAATACTGAATTTCGAGGCGGAGCGCAAAGGGATGACCACTGATGACGCGATCAAAGAGATACTCGCGAAGGTAAGATGAGCGAGAGCTCGCTTGCCCTGCCTGGATCAGGCATCATAACCCAAGGCCAGTCGATCATCGACCGCTCTCTTGCGCGCGCAGGACGCTCTGGCATGAGCGGATTCCAGAAGACGAATACTGAAAGGACGCCATGATAGACACGAAATTTCTTGACCAGCTGGACAGGTTCAACCTCATAGTCAGCAAGAGGGTCACTTCTAAATACGCCGGAGAGAAGAAATCAGCCGCGACAGGCAGAGGGCTGATATTCAAAGACCACAGGATCTACACTAAAGGGGATGACATCAGGCTTATCGACTGGAAAGTCTATGCGAGGACCGATGATCTCTACATAAGAAGATACGAGGAAGAGCGCAATCTCTCAGTCCACATACTATTGGACGCGTCAGCGAGCATGGGTTATGGGAAGAAGGCGAGCAAATTCGATTACGCCTCAATGATCGGAGTAGGATTCGCTTATCTCGCGATGAAGAGCAATGAGAAATTCCAGATATCGACTTTCGCCGCCAACTCTGTGGTGTACAGGCCGAAGAGAGGGGCTAACCAGCTCGCTTCTATGATCGACCACATCAACGACGTGAAGTCAGAAGGGATTTCTAAGCTCGCTGAATCATTATCACAGTACAAGAGACTGATAACCTCAAGATCGCTCATAGTGCTCGCTTCAGACTTCCTCATAGATCTTGAGGAGATAAAGCAGGTATTGTTCACTCTTGCGCGCGGCAAGCATGATGTCTTTGTCGTGCAGGTGCTTGACCCGAGCGAGCGCGAGCTGCAGTTGATAGGCGACGCCAAGCTGAAAGACATGGAGACTCAGGGGATACTCAAGACTTTCATCTCTCCGAGGATGCGCATGAGCTATGAGGAGAAGCTCTCGAAGCATATAGCGGAGATAGGGAAAACCTGCGACAAGCTAGGGCTGAAATTCTTCAGCTTCGGAAGCGACAAGCCGATCTTTGACGCGTTCTACGAGATGCTGAAAGAGACTTACTGAAGCCGCTGAATATCCCTGAACCCGACATTCCTGAAGGATCATAGAAAGATACATGGAGATTACTGAAATATGCCTGATCAAGCGGCAGAGCAGATGAAGACTCGACCTGCCCAGATATTTCTCTGAATTACCGACGAATGGCCTGTTCCATCCCTGTTCCGCGTCGTTCCGGTTCTTTCCGGCAAAGATAGTTATGCTGTTCCGGCTTATGAATATGCATTGTTGAGATAAAAAAGCGCCAATACAAACATTAATAAATGACTACTAAAATGCAAGAACGATAAGCAGATTATGACTGATAATCAAGAATGACACAATCACGAGGCAAACACAATGACTCTATTAGCGAAGATATTCTCTGGAGAGCAAAAAAAAGCCAGAAAAGGGGCCAACAGCAAGCCTGCCACAGCGCCGTCAATTGATGAAGTAGCAGAATCCAGAAACGCGGATGGGAAGATACTCACTGAATTCATGCTTAACTCGAGCCCGAACCCGACAATGCCTAGCGAGACATCATTCTCAAATATGGTTGTTGAAGGAATAAAGTATAATGATGTGGTTGTTGAAGGAGAGGTATATAAAGCGCTGTATCTTGAATGGTGGTTTGCCAGAGCCATGGATGAATATTATAGAGGCCATAATTCCAAAGATATGAAAGCCCCCCTTTATCTCGGAGTTCCTTTCGCAAGAAAGCTTGAAGGAAAGAGAGTATGGGGCAGAGAGTCAGGAACAGACTCTGAAGGGATCAAAGCGGTATACGCAAGAGTCCTAGAGAAAGATGCCGCCCTTAACAACATGAACAATTGGGGCTGCGTTGAAGAATACCTCAGGCTTGAAAGAGGCAATCTCCGCATAAAATTCAAGAAAGAAGAGCATCGGCTTTTGATTTATGGCGACAGGAATTTCTATGTCCGTAAAGATGGGGAGAAGATCGTTCGCTATTTCAGTCACGCTGACATTTTATTCAAACGAAATAACAACGGAAAACAGGAGAATATGGCCCCAGATGTGAGAAGGCTAGATGATTCAGGCATTGTAGAAGTCAGATTTAAGACAGATGATAAGGATCCTCTCAATATGGACCATGAACTGAGATTCCAGCGCAGGATATTCGATCTCTTGAAAGGAGCCGGCTATGAGTTCAATAGGGAGAAGAATCTAGAGTATGGCATACCCCCTTCTGAACTGCAAAGATGAGCTAAAGAAAGCTAAGGATTAAGTCTTGATAATTCTTGTCTTGATTATCCCTATTCCAGTATTGACCATCCTTCTTTATTGATGATTCAATCATATTGGTTATTTTCTACGCTCTCTGACTGGCCTTCCTTGACCATGCGCCTGTACTTAGCGTACTTGTCCTCAGGAGACCACTTCGGAGGGCGAAGCTGCAGAGCTTTCGAGCCGCAATGCTCTTCCTTCATCGTGTATTCCTTGCATACGACACAGCGCAGAAGATGTTTCATAAGCACTCCTCGATAATATTGCCTTAAGCGTATCATTCAATATCTTGATCACTCAATATCTTGATAGCCTAATGTCCTGATCGTTCAATCCATAAACTAACTTATCGACAGCTCACTCTTCCTTGCGAGAGAACGCGGCAGTCCCGTGATGGCTCTCGATATATTTCTTGACTGCGTTGACCTTGTCCTTTATCAGCTCCTCAGCTTTCTTGAAGTCTGAAGCTGTGACGACAAAACGGTAAGCTCCGCCCCCTTTGTAAGTGACATTGACATCGCTGTCCGCGGCCCTAGCCACTCCAGCCTTCACAATCTCGACACCGTCAGGAGCGTAAATCTCAATCTTCAGTGTTCCCTCGATATTCACAGAAGGAGGCTTGATCTTGCTCAGGATGAGCTCCTGAAGCCGGTCCGCCACAGCCTTATCCAGGCCGGACTTGTCGAGAGAGAAGACGCCAGCGACAACATCCTCAAAGCAGCTGTTCAGGTTAGGATAATGGACAAAGATCTTCTCAGTGACTTCCTTGTAGAACTGCTCTACGGGCTTCTTGTACTCATGCGCGAGCATCTCAAGGATCTTCTCGGATCTCTGCTCGAATTTCAGCTCATCAAGCTTCTCCCTGCGCTGGATATCAGTCACTCTGCGTAAAGAGACATCGACGTGCTGGCGCTCCTTATTGACTCGCAGGACTTTACAGACTACTTTCTTGCCTTCCTTGACGAAATCACGGATGTTCTTTATCCTTCCAGGGCTGACTTCAGAGATATGGATAACAGCGACTCCACCATACTCATCCAGCCGCACGAACACCATGTTATACTGCACACTAGTCACTGTGCAAAGGACAAACTCTCCCTCTTCAGGCCATCCCTGCTTGCGGTAAAGCATGCTCACCCCAGAACTTCAAGAATGCGCGATTTGATGCGCGCTTTCCCGCCGGTAGGTTCCACTATCTCTTTGGAACAGACAAGGCATTTGACCCTTGTTGACGCCTTTCCGTACACTATCTGCTCATTCTTACATTTCGGGCAGCGCACTTTCATGAATTTAGCTGTTGTCTCTCTTATCGCCATAGTATCACTCCTGTGATCATCCTCAGATGAACTCCACTTTCTTTGCCCTGAAACCTCTCTTCTGCGCGTGCGCTTTCTTGCATACTGCGCAGGTGTATCTCAGATCTGTCTTCTTAGTTCGCTTCTTGCCTGTCATCTTCCAGCTGCTGATAGCCGGCTTAGAGTAACGTCCGAGATTGCCGTGCCCTGTGGCATGGCCTCTCAGTTTTGCGCGGGCCTTGGAACCGTAAGTCAATGATGACGGCTGCTTCTTCTTTGATTGCGCAACTTTGTGCTCAGTATGCTTCTTGCAATACGGGCAGTATCTCTTAATCGCTTTTGGAATCTTCACTGTCTTCCCTCCATCTGATTTGTTTGTTTATCCTGTATCATTCACTGTCGAATCATAGGATTGTCACATTTCGCCATAGATCCATCCAATCCATCTTTTATTCAGTCTATGTTTCATTCAATCCTTATTTCATTCAATCCAGCTGCATCGCTTCCTCTTCAGAGCCGTCGTCATAATGATTTTGATCGATATCTCCTGCGACCATCTCTGGCGTCTCCTGAGCCTCATCTGAAAGCACAGGCTCTTCAGGATTGAGCTTCTCGATATGCGGCGCGGTCATGGTCACCTCTACAGGAGAGGACGACTCGGACATCGAGACTTCAGCGCTCGCCGCTATAGGCACCGCTTTGCCGCTCGTTATCAGTATGCGCGCGATCTGCGCAGGCACTGCCGCCTGCTCTTCCGGGCTGAAAGGCCCATAACGCTCAAGGCTTGGACCGATGAATCTTGAGACTGATTGTGTGAATCTAACGATGACGCTCTCAGGCAGCTGCACGTTGCTCTGCCGCGCCAGATCTGCGGGCTTAGCTTCTTCCTGAACGCTCGCCTGCACAACATCTGCCTGTTCTGAGCCATGCGCTTCAGAGGCGCCAGTGCCTTGCTTTCCCTGGAGCAGATTGACGATGAGGTCTCTGCGGTAATAAAGCAATGTCGCTGTCAGCGTATCGTAAAGCTTGCGTTCCTCATCAAGCAATGTTGATGTGTCTACGATGCTGCTCTGCGTCCTGGACTTATTGATCGCCATAGCAAGGATCTTCTTTTCCCTGATATCGTAAAGCTCTTTGATTATCCTTCTGACATTCGCCAGCTGGGAAGCTGTCTTCTCTGCTTCCTCTTCAGCGAACAGCTGCCCTTTCTGCGAGTCCACTATGGCTTTCTTATCGTTCAGATAGGCCATAACATCATTGAAAAACGTAGGCTGCAGCTGCTGGAGTTCTGCCCTGCCCTTCTCCCTGCGGCGAAGCTCATAGAGCGTCTCGTAGGTTATCGCGACCTCCTTGTCAACCATCCTCGAGGGAGGGAGACACCCCCCTATTTAAATGTTTTTGCCTTGGCTGGCGATGTCCTGAGTCAACAAATGAAGGCTTTTTTGCCATTGCTTCAATTGCCTAATCCTCTGACAGGATTGACTATAAGACGCTTATAATCAACGGCAAAAAAGAGATGATTCAGGGCATCACCCCACCACGTTTTGTTGCATTACCTTTTTAAACATCGATACCTGCTAGTGCGCCATGGCAGAACTGGCTTTTGAGAACCTGAGGTTTGAAGAATTGAAAACTTCAGAAGGAGATATCATCCGCATAAGGCTGCTGCAGCTGTTCTATTTCGACACTCCGCGAGAGGCTTTTGAGAAGATAGGGAAACTCTCTGTCAGGAGCAACAGCCTTGAGTTCACTGACGCTTCGGAGAAACGCGTTTCGATAAAGTTCACGAAAATATTATCTGGCGGACTGCAAAGATTGCGCAATTCGCTGAATAACCGCCCCGCAGTCTATGTTCATAAGAACTCAGGCATCCCTCTTATAGGCACGCTGTTCATGGGCATTGTGGATCGAGGCACTAGCGCTATAGAGATCAAGCCGATAACTGGCTGCAATATGGGCTGCATGTTCTGCTCTGTCGATGAAGGGCTTGATTCAAGGAAAGGAAATGATTTTGTCATCGAAGAAGAATACCTTGTCCAAGAGACGCGGAAATTGCTTGATTTCAGGGCTTCAAAAGGGATGAAGAGCAAGAGCGATATCTTCATCAATCCTCACGGAGAGCCTTTGCTGTACGCTGACCTTGACAAGCTCATCAAAGACCTGAAAGCTCTTGAGCGCGTCGGAAACATATCTCTGATAACCAACGGCACGCTGCTCTCTAAAGAGAGGATAGATTCTCTCGCTGAAGCTGGATTGGACTCGCTAAATATCTCTGTCAGCTCTCTGGACCAGAAGACCGCTCAGGAACTTGAAGGCTCTAAAGCTTATGACGTATCGCGCGTCAGAGCCGCGATTGATTACGCATCCGGCAAGAAGAACCTGAAAATCATCATCGCGCCTGTCTGGCTGAAAGGGAAGAATGACTCTGATATCGAGGAGATAATCGAGTATGCCAAACAGCATCAATGCGGACTGGGAATACAGAAGTTCATCGAGCATAAGAAAGGGAGGAAGCCTAAAGGGGTGAGAGATGTCGGATGGGGAGAGTTCCAGCAATGGCTGAAGATGCTTGAGAAGAAGCACGCGGTGCATCTTGTTGTCGCAAACCATCCTGGCGCCGCAACTGATAAGGCTGAAAAAGTCCCTCAATTGCCAAGCCCTTTCCGCAAAGAAGAGGTGATCACTGCAACAGTGGTCGCTCAGGGAAGATCAAAGAACGAGCGCATTGCCGCAGCGAAAGAGCGCAGCATGATAGTCTATGCCTGCACTTCTCCTGTAGGCACAGTCATAAAGGCAAGGATAATCAACGCTAAGGACAATACTTTTGTGGCTGAAACTTTATGATACAGAATTTTTAGGATCAATCATTGAATGATCAGATGCCTTAACACTAATACTCAATCCCGCTCCAGCTGGTATCATACTGTATGTGCGCGCAATTGACAGAAGTGTCGACGAATACCTTGAACCCTTGCTTCTGCGCGTCTTTGGCGAAGACTGCGTCATCAAAACTGTCCTCAGCCCAGTTGAACTTGACTTTCTCAAGCACTGAACGATGGATAAGAAGGCAGCCAAGCCCTGTGAAGAACACTTCCAGCAATTGCGGCTCTTTCACCTGTTCTATAGATAGCTGAGAATTCATATCTTCAGGGCCTTTGATCGCTCCACTAAGGATCTTCTCCTGGATAGCTGTCCCTCTGAACCTCTCGTCGTTCTTCAATATCTCGAACTCCTCATCGCTGACCCGCATATAGACCAAAGGCATCGCCTGAGCCTTCCCAAAATTATCCTTCTTAAGGTTGCAATATACTCCGCCCACGATAGGCAGATTATGAGATAATAATCTCTTCAGGATGTCCGGCTGCGGGATGACGTCTTGCTCTAAGGAGAATAAGTAATCATAGCCTTCATTCAATACCTTGTCGCGGATGATATTGCGCGATACAGCGATAGTCTCTCGCGCTCTTGGAAGCCTTACAGAGCGCATGACTGGGATGCCTGACCCTTTGATCAGGTTATAATACCCCATCCCTGAAGAATTATCGACCATAAGTATGTCAAAAGAGGCATAACCTATATTCCTGACAGCTTCGATCCAGCGGTCAAGGCAGTATATCTTGCCGTCAAAAGTCGGTGTGGCGATGAGTATCTTAGGGATTGGCATGATATCAACCAGGATAGGGTCTCTTAAAAAGTTTATTGTGAGAAAGCATCACAGAAGAAAACAATAAAAAAATAAAAAAATAATTTGGTTAGCCGCTTACGCAGTTGGAGCGCTGACAGTTATGTCTGTCATGCTTGTTCCGGAAATCTCCACTTCGTTGCCGACCAACTTGTCAGCATACTCAGAGTATTTCGCCAGAACTGTAGTGGCTCTCCTTGTGTCCTCGGCAGACCAGCCTGCGACGAGCAAAGCGACATTCTCGCCACTCTCGTACAGCTTGATTATTGCCTTGTTCTCAGGGATGCCGCTCGCTGCTCCGTAAGCTGGGTAGCTCAATCCAGAGATGACTGCCGCCGCTTGGTTGGCTCCTGGGCCTCCAACGACGATCAGGTTCTGCGTCTTCTCCTGTCCTGTTATCTCACTAGCGAGCTTTGCGGCTCCTGTGCTGATCGGGTTCAGGCTGAAGGCAGCGGATTCTCCACCGGCTCCAACAACGACTGCGCCGACTGGCGCGACGAACGCGTTACCCATAGTCTGGTCATCAGGGTAAGTGATGGCTAGGTCATTATGGTTATCGCTGTCGTATGTCACCATTGTACCCCATTCAGTGATGTAGTACCTTGTGTACTTGTCATCAGTGCTGGCTCTAACATTGCTCTGGTTATAGTTTCCAGTTGATTGCTCAGCACGGTATGTTGGGGCGCTAATACGCACTTCATCATCTGTCAGGTAGTAATAGACGCTGAGATTCCACTGTATTTGGTTTGTCTCAGACGGTTCTTCACTCAACAAGATGAATGCGGTATTGTTGGCGTTGTCTCTTGTCGAGGTACCAGTAGAAGGAACCCATGCATCTCCTTGTATTGAGATGTTCGCTCCGTACTTGGTCTCGATTTCGTTGCCAGGGGCCAGATTCACATCGACAGGGGTAAAGCTACCATTGCCGCTGATCATCAAAGTCACAGTTCCTAAAGAACCGAGCTCGATAGCCGCGTTTGTTCCAGAGACAAAAGTCTTGTCATCATAGGTCTTACCATAGGTAATATCCTTGATGTCAGTCTTATTCTCAGTGGAAGAGGACTTTATGTCCGCAACCTCGAGGATGTGGGCTTCTTTTCCTGAAGTGACAGCAACAAACTGAACTCCTTCAAGGTTGTTGAATCCCGCTCCAGCTGATGCGCTCACGTCACAGTTGTCGCCTTCGAGCAGCAGCCTGCCATCGCAAGTTGATGCTGTGAAGTCGTCTCCTAGGTTCAGAGAACTGCCGTTCCAATACATCGGGATGGTCACTTGTTTACCGTCATTGTTGGTAAACATGAATTCAGCAGTGTCGCTGCCTGAATCGAGTGTCATCTGTTCCGTGGTCTTTGAGACTCCCTCGAATCTTATCTCGAAGTTCCCAAAGATCGGATCAACGATGCTTCCGCCAGCTGGCAGGTATTCTTCATCAGATGGGACATAGGTTATGTTGAAACCATCCCATTTGGTGGAGACTGGAGATCCTGCGATGACGTCTCCCTGAGAGCCATCAACATTGACACCATCGACCTTGATCTCTTTGGTATGATCGATGATTATCTCTCTGGCGCCGACATTAATCTTACAGATATCGACATCCTGCAGTTGCGCGTGGACAGCTACAGCGTCAGTAACACCAATGGTCACTCCATTGATTGTCTGTGTCTGGCCTTTGTCGATCCATACGACATCGCCATCAACTGAGATACCGCACATGTTCTCATTGTCGTTGACATCTGTCACTTCAATCTCGTGCTCAACGCCGCCAATAGTTCTTGTCAGTGTCTTGCCCTGTTGCAGCCAGATGATTGTCTCGCCGGCGAGCAAAGTGAATTTCTTCGCTTTGTATCCTGCGCCGCTGTCAGCCTGCACATCAGTGATGGTGTAGTCATTGCCCTGTATCTTGAGGACAGTGTCTTCCAAGTCATCGCCTGGGGTGTTGTCAGTTGCTGATGTGTTCGTGTATTCGATAGAAGTATCGAACAGCAATCGGTACCTGTACATGTAGTCAGTAGACCCGCTGTCGAACTCGAGGTAGTCAGCCGCTGCTTTCTTGCCATCGTCATCAGTCGTGAATACCAAGCGCGCGCTTCCTTTCTGACCTGCGTCATTCGCTTCGCTGGTATTGTAGAAGTACAGCCTTTGCTCGTAGTCTTCCTTGTTGTCGGTGATTCCTTCAGAATCCTGGTATGTGCCGTCGCCGAGGATGACTGGTAAGTCCTCATCGTCTAAAGGCGCTCCAAGGATGTCCTGGAATTCGTCGCCATAGTTCAGGTGATCGCCTGTTCTGTCGATCTTCTTGCCTTCACTTATGGTTACCTGCGCGTTACCTGAAACGGCCGCTGCCTGTCTCATGGCGTACTGGAGGCTTGTTCCAATACCAATCGCGCCTACTACGTCTTCTGACGCTGCGTCGTCGCCGACTACAATCAATGCGTCAAATGCGCCATTCTTGATGAATGGAGCTGGGTACTGTGACAGGTCCGCTGCCACTGCGCCCATTATTGTCGCGCCGACCATAGAGACGCCAGCCGCTATCGCTGAAATCTTTTGTATGGTTTTTCTCACAAAACACCTCCCTAATTAAAGGGTATTTGTTTTTTTGGGCTATCTAATGTTGTCTTGGGCTATCTGCCTGCCTCTCGGCAAGCAATCCCTTTGACCGTCAGTTGGTTTATAAAGCTTTCGTCCTGAAAACTGCCGCTGCGCGGCTGGAATGCGCATATAGCCTTCCTAGCCGTGAAATACGCATTTTGGAGGGTTATTCATCTCAGAGTAGGAAATCACCGAATTTGAAGATTCTGCCTGATTGCAGGCATTTGTTGGATTATGATTGATTATTGATTGCATTGCTCCCTCTTTGTTCCTCTCTTCTGCAACTTCCAAAGCAGGTCCTTATTAAATACTTTTCCTGGGACAATGAAGGTGAGGGAGGAGAGATGATAGCCCAAAACATGAGATAAGGTTGATTAAGGCTCCTAAGTAGACCAAAAGAGTTTTTAACTGAGATAACAGTATTATGACTCCAAGATTAGCGAGGCTGAAATACCTGCATGAGTTGTTTATATAGGGGGTAGAAACGTAGAGATAGCAATAGATGAATAGCTATGAATGGACCTTGAAGGATCCAGAACCTGACGCTGAGGGATGCCACCCTACAGATACCCGCAGCAGGGATCAGTTGCGACTGACCCTGCAAAAGAAAGAAAACTGGACCTTGCGGGATTTGAACCCGCGGCCTCACCGTTGCGAACGGGGCGCTCTACCGCTGAGCTAAAGGCCCTTAGGAAAGCAGCAGAAAGAAGTAATATAAAAAGTAGATGCAATCCTTATGCGCGGAAGAGGATTCAGAACCGAGGGTCTTGTTCCTCGATCCCGCCTGCAGAAGTCAAGCGAAGCTTGACCCTGCAACTTACGCAGTTGGTAGAGTCGAGCGAAGCGAGCGCTCTACAACAGGCTGATAAGGATATAATCCTTATGCGCGGAAGAGGATTCGAACCCCTGAAGGCACTAAGCCACACGACTCTGAATCGTGCCCGTTTGGCCGCTCCGGCATCCGCGCGTATTGAGAACGAGAAAAGCAGTGGTTTAAAAGGTTTTTCTTAACATTACAGAGAATGCGCAGGGCTTGCGAACGCAATGCCCTGAGCGGGGGAAGTCTGGGGTGCATCCCTGACGGCTACTCCGGCATCCGCGCATGATAAGAACAATTGAAAATTATGATTTAGAAATGTTTTCTAAAGAAACATTTATAATCTTCTATGAATAATCCTCAAATCATGATAATAAAGAAAGGGGAAGAATTCGCAGGCGACAAGAAATCAAGCCATTCTTTGCTGACAAACATCGAGAAAAGAATTGTCGCTGCTGGAGTGCCGCACATCCCTTCCTGGATTGAGACATATCATCTCACACTCACCACCATTCTTTGGAGCGCGCTCATAATACTCTTCAGTTGGCTTGCGCGTTCAGACATCCGCTGGCTTTGGGGAGTTTCTGTGATGATTGCCTGCCAGTATATAACAGATCTATTCGATGGCGCTGTCGGAAGATATCGTAATACTGGACTTGTGCGATGGGGCTATTTCATGGATCACTTTCTTGATTATGTCTTCCTTTCTTCAATTCTTATAGGATATGCGATGCTATTCCCGCAGAAATATGCTCTCTCGCTATTCTTCACGCTCATGATGTTCGCAGGAGTCATGGTGTTGGCATATCTGCGTTTTGCAGCGACAAATGAAATGAAGATCCACTACCTAAGCATTGGACCTACAGAAGTCAGGATCATCTTCATAATTATTAATGCATTGATAATCATTCTTGGGAAGACTTATATGGTAAAAGCGTTGCCTTTTGTCCTTATATTCTCATTCTTAGGACTCACAATTGTAGTTTATAGAACACATCTTAAGCTCTGGCAACGAGATATGAAAGAGAAAGTGATTAGAGATGAATGGAACAGGCTTAATAAGAAATAATGCGCGGATCAGGATTCAGAACCGAGGGTCTTGTGCACTCGCTCAGGGTTGCCACCCTAGAGGTACCCGCAGCAGAGTCAAGCTACGCTTGACCCTGCAACTTACGCCGTTGGTAGAGTCGAGCGAAGCGAGCGCTCTACTACAGGTTGATAAGGATGTAATCCTTATGCGCGGATCAGGATTCGAACCTGAGAAGGCACTAAGCCTACGGGTCCTAAGCCCGCTCCGTTAGACCGCTCCGGCATCCGCGCGTGTTCTAAAAGAGAAAAACAGAAGTATATAAGGTTTTTCTTAAAGCTGCAGAGAATGCGCAGGACTTCCGAAGGAATATCCTGCCCTAAGCGGGGGAAGTCTGGGGGGCATCCCTGACGGCTACTCCGGCATCCGCGCGTTAAAGAAGTTTTCTCATTGCTGATTTAAAAGGTTTTCTGAAATGACAAATTCTTGCAAACCACCAATACCCTGCAAACATTTTTATAGCTGATTTTCATTATTAGAGTTATGAGGATATTCCATCAGCGCGTGACATTGATCCAGTACCGCAAGCCGCATGTGAAGAACATCAATGAAGAGCTGCAGTATCTCGGCAATTCTTTAGGCCTTTTCGGAGAGCGCGACAAGGACAGGTCCTGCTTCAGGGTGTTCATCGAGTTACTGAAGAGCGCGCGGCAGAACAAAGGGATGTCCAGCGATGAGATCGCCGCGAGGACTAAGCTGTCAAGAGGGACTGTAGTGCATCACCTCACAAAATTGATTGAGTCCGGACTTGTCGTCTCCCATGAAAGCAGGTATTTTCTCAGGGCTGGAACTCTTGGAGCGTCGCTTGAAGAGGTGCAGAAAGACATCAACCGCACTGTCGAAGATCTGAAAGCGATAGCTGAAGCGATAGATAAAGAGTTAGGATTGTGAATTCTGAATTCATATACAGATAGTGTGCATTCTTTGAGATTTCAGAAGATCAAGCCCTGACACTCACACTGCCTGACTGCCTTGTCAGCGCTGAACCAATCCCATCGCCTACTGAGAATGAAGCTCTTGAGAGTACGCTTGAGAGCAGGTCAGCGAGTGATTCCTCATGCTCATACTCGACTGTCTCCACAGTGATGTTCAGCTCTCTCTCGATGAACGCCTTTGCCTCTTCTATCCCCCCTAGCTCGTCTACAAGACCCGCTTTCTGCGCCTGCGCGCCCGTCAGGAACATGCCATCGGCGATCTTCCTCACCTCTTCAACAGTCAGGTTTCTGTTGACTGCGACTTCATTTATGAACTGCTCGTGGATCTCGTCAAGCACTCCCTGCATCAGCGCTCTCTCATCGTCAGTCATCTTCCTGAACGGAGTGCCTATATCCTTGCGCTCTCCTGCTACAAGCCTTTCATAAGAGACATTGTAATCCTTGATCAGTCCTGAAAATTCAAGATAAGAGCCAATCACTCCTATCGAGCCTGTGATCGCCATCCTATTGGCTATGACATGGTCTGCTGCGCTCGCCACCCAATAGCCCCCTGACGCGCCAACCTCTCTGATCACAGCGACAGCGGTCTTGTTTGTCCTTTTGAGCGCCTGACCGATCTCGTCGCTAGCTACAGCTGATCCTCCTGGAGAATTGATCTCAATGATGATAGCTTTGACTTCAGAAGATTTATCAGCTTTCTCGATAAGACTTATTATGTCAGGAGAATACGCGATTCCATCCCAGAAATCATTGTTAGTTCCCTGGATGACCCCTTCGACTTTTATCACTGCGACATTGCCAGATTCTTCAGCGATAAAAAATGATATGACTGCGGAAATGAGGACGCTCAGCAACAGCAATCCTCCGATGACTATGAGCATTATCCTGAAAGGGGTGCGCTGATTCCCTTGAAACTGCTTATCCTGCTGGTTTAATGACGCTGAGACTCTTGCCATGGGATTCCTCACATTCTTTTTTACTCTGGTTTTAACTTTGTATCAACAGGTATTATCAGGAACATGCTCCGGATCATCCTTCGAAATATCTCTTCGCTATTACCAATCCGAGCGTGAGCACGAAAGAGATTATGAACGCGGATATATTAATCTTTGTCCTTGTCGCATGAGGCACATCGAAATGCAGGAGCTTGTTCATGAGCAGCAGCTGGAAATGAGTAAGGGCATAGGTTACGAACGCCGCTATGAATGGCACTGCTATGAACGCCAGAGCACGCTGCGATGCTGTTGTCATGGTCACCTTTCAGTCTGCACGTCCAATGCCGAACCATCAGTGTTGATAGTTATAGTGCCGTTCTTGTCAGTGCGGTATATCCTGATATCTCTCTGAGTGAGCCTCTCGATGACTGCGGGAGAGGGCTGCGGATTGCTCTTGCTGTAATCTCCTGAAGAGATTATCGCGATCTTAGGGCTGACTGCGTTAAGAAGCGCGTCACTTGTCGAGATATTGTGGCCGAAATTCGCCACTCGCAGAACATCCGCTCTCAGATCATATCCTTCAAGAGCTTTCTCGCACTGAGCGCCGCACCTGCTCATGATAAGGAAAGATACCTGCTTGTAAGTCATCTTGACCACGATTGAATTATCATTCGTGCTATTGAAGAATCCGTCCTTGTAAGGGGTGTTCAGCATTATCTCCATGTCTGTGTCAAGCTTGACAGGGGTGTCTTTATTGATGCTCATGAAGAAACCTTTAGCGCTGCCAAGCTCCTTGAAACCTGCGTAAGTCTGGCCTTCACGGCCTTCGCCAGTGTCATATATCTCAACTATCTGCGCGACATTGAAAGCTATAGAGTCAAGGCCGCCGATATTCTCATCCTGAGGATTAGTTCCGACCATGACATCAAGGATTGTCTTGTCAGGAGAGTTCGCCCTGAAGACAGAGATTATCTTGGAGCCGGCCTCATTGTTCCCTCCGTCAACCATCATTGTGCCGCCATTAGGGCTGATGACAAAGGTTGAATCTCCACGCCCTACGTCAAGGAACATGACTTTCAGGCTGTTTGTTCCTACAACAGCAACCTGGGAGAAATTCAAAGCAGCGCTTGAAGCATTAGATTGTGTTGTGTTCGGCACAACGACTTTCTTGAGCAGATCCTCTGGCGGAATGATCAGGGAGGTGTTCTCAGGGAAGAGTATTGTCAATGAAGCGTTCTTCGCTTCCGGCCTTTCCGTATCTGGGAAATTCACTTCAAGGCCGGGGGTATCATCAGCGAGACCGGAGACATTCGATAGGTTGACATCAGTTCCTCCTATGACGAATTCATCCTTCTTGCAGCTGTTGAGGCTGACAGCCAACAGCAGGAATAGGATGAACGCGATAGAGACATGCTTTATCGGCGCGAATGATCGCTTGATATTCGAAAGGTCTTTCTGCGATAGAGAAGTATTGGCAGCCATCCAACTTCCTGCTGCTGAAGAAGTCTTCTTGACGCGCTGCTTCATCGCTCCAGCCAGATCATTACTGACCAAGACTTCTGAGATCTTATGATGCGCCTTATTGACTGCATTGATGATCGTGCTTCTTGATGATTTACCTGTTTTTGACGCATTCGCCATTGAAACATCCTCCTGCAGCAGCCAGCATCGCAGCTCTATAATAATTTTACTATATCTTCAGGAATATCTACCACTGCGAGTTATCAGCACTTAATGGATAAATATCCTCTCCACAGTGCGAGTCCTGCTCAATGACTCAAGCAGGCGCTGCCTATTGGCATTGAAGAGCGCGAATAAAGGATCGAAGACCCATAATAAGACAAAAGGGAATACAGGAATGATGAGCAATGCGCGCACAATGCACTGCCAGGCAAGCAACTTAGACTTGCCATCAATATGCGTCACAGAGATATGGAACAGCAGCTTCCCGACAGTCTGCCCCATCATGAGCTCAAGCATCACAAAATAGAGGAAAGAGAGCGATGCCATCGCAAGAGAGAGGGCTATCATCGCAGAAGGGATATTCTCGCTGCTGATCATACTCAATAATGATTTCAGATCCGCGTCAACCATTATCCTCTGCGTCAAAGGCCTTAAAGGGAAGAACAGGACAAGCTCTATGAACGCTAGATCTGTGATGAACGCGGCTAGGCGCTTCCAGATCCTCGCAGGAGTGATGACCTCTCTGCGGCCTGGAATCCCGAGCGCGCCGTAATCAAGAGCCATACGACGGAAGATGAGAAGGGGGTATTTAAATATTGTTTATTGGAATTTACTGGAAGGTTCAAGACAAACTCATTCCTTGACGCGCTTTTCCAATCCTTCATAAGAAACATTTGTTTGCTCAATTGAGCTATTCGAACCAACGCGTCTTAGAACTACATCTCCGCTGGCATAATTGCGTACTCAACCTTAATTTCTTTTCTTTCTTTACTTTCAGGACAGGGATTGACGCACTCAATGTCAGGCATGCATCCAAAGTTGTGTCTTGCAGGATATTGAGCTAAGAACTCTCCTACTTTACGGACATATTTTAAAGTGAGCATGATATAACCGATACCTCTAAGATATATAAATCTTTTGATAGAGTCGAAGCAGCGGTTAACTTTATAAACCCGCCCCTGCTCGGCATTATCATGCCTAAGAAAGCAAAGACTTCAGTTGAGAATGCTGTCAAGACTTCTGATAAAACCGCTGAAGATCCTACAGGAACTGCCGCTAAAGAGGCTCAAAAACAGGAAAAAAGCGCCGCGCACTCAAGCGCTAAAGACAATCACGCTCCTAAGAAAGAGAAAGCCGCAGCGAAATCAGAGAAAAGTCCGAAAAGATCAGAAAAACATACTGATAAAGAATCTGGCGCAGCGGCCAAAAGCGCAGAAGAGCATAAGATGAAAAGCAGGCATGAAGATAAAGAAAAAGATGAAAAAGACAACGATATTGCTGAAGCCGCTCCGGAAAAGCCTGCTGAGAAGCATGAGAAGAAAGAGAGAGCTATTGAAAGAAGATTGGAGACTCCTGCTGAGATCGCCGCACGGAAGGCGCGCCGCGCTGCTGAAGACGCGATCCAGCCATCAGTGAATATCGGCCTTGTCGGGCATGTCGATCACGGCAAAACCACGCTTACAGAAAGGCTGAGCGGAAAATGGACTGACACCCATTCTGAAGAGATGAAGCGAGGGATCACGATACGCTTAGGCTACGCTGATACCATATTCCGCAAATGCCCTAGATGCTCAGGCGCTGAAGCGTTCACGACCAAAGAGAGATGCGACAAGTGCGGCAATGACACAGCGTTCTTGAGGAAGATCAGCCTTGTCGACGCTCCAGGCCACGAGAGCCTTATGGCGACGATGCTCAGCGGAGCGACAATAATGGACGGAGCCCTCCTATTGGTCAGCGCGAATGAGAGCTGCCCTCAGCCGCAGACTAAAGAGCACATAGTGGCGCTAGAGCTGATGGGTATAAAGGATGTAGTTGTCGTGCAGAACAAGGTTGATCTTGTCAGCAAAGAGCAGGCGCTGAAGAACTATAAGGAGATAAAGGAATTCCTCAAAGACTCCCGATTCAAGGACGCGCCAATAATCCCTATCTCTGCGAAGCACGGGATAAATATCGACGCGCTCATATTAACGATAGAAGAAGTCATCCCCACTCCAGCAAGGGATCTTTCTAAGGATCCGATAATGCTGATCGCCCGCAGCTTTGACGTCAACAGGCCGGGATCGCTGCCTAAAGACCTCGTCGGCGGAGTGCTTGGGGGAGCGATAGTGCAAGGCAAGCTCTCAGTGGATGACGAGATAGAGCTCCGTCCGGGAAGGAAGCATGAGAAAGAGAACAAGATAATCTATACCCCCATAACAACAAAGATACTCTCGATAAAGACCGGCGGGGCTGAAGCGAAGAGCGCAGTCCCTGGAGGATCGATAGGAGTGATGACCTCTCTTGACCCCGCGATCGTCAAATCAGACGCGCTTGTCGGATGCGTTGTAGGCCATAAAGGGAAGCTTCCCCCAGTCTGGGATAAGACCTTAAGGCTGCATCCTCATCTGCTGAAAAGGGTTGTCGGCGCGAAAGAAGATATAGAAGTCGTTCCGATAAAGATGAATGAGATGCTCATGCTCAACGTGAACAGCGCCGCCACTGTGGGAGTCGTCACAGGGCTCTCTAAAGACACTGTCGAATGCACGCTCAAGCTGGCTGTCTGCGCTGAGGTAGGGGCTAAAGTATCAATATCAAGACGTGTTGCGGAGCGCTTCAGGCTCATAGGCTACGGAGTCATAAAGAAGTGAGTGCGCTCTTAGAGATAGTATAAGACATAGGTATAATATAGGACATACCAATACAGAAGATACAAATTCTAGAACAATCCAGAGCTTCTTATTCGGAATCTCCTGCCGCCAAGATCTCTGCGCATGATCACGGTCTCTGCGCTTCATCCTTCTGCTGCGCAGCAGCGGCTTGCTTCCCTTCAAGCTGTACGGAAACTGCAACTTTAGCTGGATTGATAGACATATTTGTCGCTGCGCCAGATTTTGCCTGTATCTTTCTCGCAAGAATAGAGATCCCAAAAAACAGCGCTGCGACCAGCAATTGCGCAAGGAAAGGCCAAAGCGTCTTAATCCATGTGATGAACAACGCCCCAAAGCCACTGAGATCATAAGTCTTATAGACTGTTCCTAGAGCGATCAATCCTCCGAGAAGCAGCACTATTGATATTGAGAACAGGACTATCGCGCTTATCGAGAACACATACCTCATTCCGCCCCATAATAATTCTTTATCTTTACGCAGCCTGAACATGAGGAACAGGAGGATCAGCAGAGGGATAATGATAAGCAGAGTAGTTATGTTAAGGAAAGAAGTCCCTTCAGCAAGCGGCTTGAGCGCAAAGAACTGATAAGTTTCAGATATGCGCCTGTCGACATTCGCGAACTCTATCCCTCTCCGCGCGAAATCCTGAGCGCAAGGGACGATCCCTCCAGCCGAGGAGATCATGCATCCTGACTTGACGAATGATTGGTAAGAAGAAGTGACGTGCTCATAATTCGCGGCGTATTCGATAAAGCGAAGCTGCGCAAGCAGAGTCAGCAGTATCAGAGCGACGATGAACAATCTTCTGTTGAGCGATCCCAAAGAAAGCTCTTCATGGGAGGGGAACCTGACCTTGCTCTGCTGCGGACCGCGCAGTATGAGGCTGTCTGTGTCCGGGAAATCCTCTTTTTTGCCTGCCATTGAAGGCAGATAATCTATTGAGTATATAAAATTAGGTCTTCATTTAAAGATAGGAACGCTGCAGGCAATCCAGACAGCGGATGTCCTATCAATCAGGATGTCAAAACAATCAGGATATCTACATAAAATCAAGGGACAACGAACAACGGATGCTTCTGCTGCTCGCTGATCTCCTCAATTATCCTGCGCACTATTGTCTTCTCAGGATCAGGGAATAATTTGACTCGGTTCCTTAAGTCCTGGAAACTCTCGAAAGGCCTCTCATCGCGCGCTTCAATGAGCTCGTGCATATGCTTCTTCCCAACTCCGGGAAGCAATTCTACAACGTGCATGCGGACGCTGAGAGGGCTTGCCTTGTTAAAGAACTCGACAAAACGCGCCTCATTTGTGCGCACGATATTGGCAATGATATGCGGCAGCTCTGATTGCGCTGTAGCTGTGAGCTTGTGCAATGGAAGCTTGCCATTGATATGATGTATCTGATCCCTCTTGTCCTCGCCGATGTAGACTTCTGCGTGAGGCTGCAGGACTACGCCTGGCTTCGGCACAAGCTCCAGAAGGGTGAAATTGGTCTTGCCGATAGCATGCACTATCGGAGTCTTTATATGGCTGGGCCTCTTGTCGAAAGGGTAGCCGTTCTGCAGGAAGTCGAGCACGACAGCGTGCTCTTCGCGTTGTCTTCTCCGTTCCTGTTCCATAGTCTCTCCCTCGCGCACTCTTTACGCAACGGCGCTATATCGATGTGATTAAGCAGCATACTCCTCATCATCACTTGATTCTTCTTCCTTCACACCGCTCTTGGCAGCCTCTTCAGCCGCTTTCTTAGCTGCTTCTTCAACGGCAGCTTTCGCTTCAGCCTCTTTCTTAGCGGCCTCTTCAGCCACGCGTTTGATGTACTCTTCGGCCTTCTTCTTTGTGACATTCTCGCTCTTATCAGAGTATTCCTTGACTTCGTCAGCGATCTTCTTGAGGCTTTCAGCAGTGACAGTGATAGGATATCCCTGAAGGACGACTTTCACCTCTTCAGGCTTCGCTGGAAGGAGGTCGACGATCTTTATGATATGCTCTGGCTTCAGTCTTGGAATCTCAAGAGCCTCAACCTTTTTCCTGAGCGCTTCAGAATCCTTGGCGCTCAATCCTATGAAAAGGTTAAGATGGTCAAGGGTCCTTGAGCTGCGGAAACTCAGCTCTCCCTCGCCGTCTTTAGTCTTCTGGAGAGCTTCCTTGAGCTCCGCCATGAGCAATGGCGATTCGCTGACGATCTCGATCTTTGGCATAGAGTCCTCACATTCACATCTTTTTCAGATGCACTGGATGTATGAGCAATGTTTTCTTCTTGCCCCCATCCTTGATCTCGACATTGTAGCAGCTTCCCCTCTTGTCCTGCACGACTCCTGATTTGCCGTGGAATCTTGGGAAATATATCCCTGTAGTGAATGAAGGATTGGCGTCAAGCCTGACACGCTCTCCTTCCTTCAATGGCTGAAAATAAGCCCTTAAAGCCAATCTTCCGCGCTCAGAAGCTCTTTTGGACATCTTTCCGCGCGTCTTTCTCCTCATTCCGCCAATACGTTTCATGATTCACACTCTCGGTAAATATATCCTTATGCAGGATCTAATGTCAGCAGGTAAGCGTAACAACTATACTGCACAGTATATAAATCTTTCTTGAAAGGAGTTCTGAAGAGGTATTATAAAAAGGTTTCGAAAATCACTACCGACAGAGGTTATCCCTAAACGCAAAGAGAATCATACGGACTCTTCACCCCGATGATCCTTGGAGGGATCATATAGACATAGATCATCGTGGTCTCAGCGCTCGCATGGCCGAGCAATGACTGCACTGAAAGCAGGTCAACGCCGTTCTCCAGCAAGTGCGTAGCGAAAGAATGCCTTAAAGTGTGCGGATGTATTCTGCGAGCGATGTCTGCGGCGCGCGCCGCATCCTTCATTATGACCTGAACCGAACGCATGCTATAATGTTTTCCTTTCTGCCCTGCGAACAGCCAACAATCAAGAGAATTATCATCAGTACCAGTCTGCCCAAGCGCGGCCATATCCATCTTACTTCTCTGTACAGCGGAAAGAAGCTCTCGCTTCATCAGCTCAGGGATTATGAACAGCCTATCCTTGCCGCCCTTGCCCTGCCTTACCCAGCCATAGCCCAGATCGATGCGCAGATCCCCAATCTTCAGGCTCACAAGCTCGCTCACCCTTAACCCAGCGCCGTACATCAATCGCAGCAAGAGCGAGTGTTTAGGATTCTTTATCACAGAAAATAGCCGCACAACCTCTTCCTTCGAGAGCACTTCAGGCAGTCTCGCTTTCACTTTAGAATGAGGCAGGCGCACAAACAACTGACGGTGCATGACCTCCTCGAGGCAGAACTTTATCGCCTGCAGGTGCACATTCAATGTGCTCGCGCTCTTGCCCCGCACACAAAGCGTATCAAGATATTCACGAACATGCTTCTTAGAAATGCGACGGAGATCTGGAGGACAGTGCTTCAGGAACTGCCGCAGGCAGTCAAGGTACGTCATAATAGTCCTATGGCTGTAATTCCTCCGCAGCAGCTCTTTCTTGACAGCTTCCAGGAGATCCAAGGCCATAAAGCACGCTCTCACTGCAGGGTTTACATAGATTTCTCAGAAAATTCCGGAAAAACAAGGATAAATACCAGAATAATTCCGGCTATCTATCCCAATCCCGGAAAGCTTACGGATAGATGCGAGTTCAGGCCCTTTTAGAGCCAATTCTACCACTCAGAAAGAAGAGCAGAAAGCAAAGCACCCACACTAAGAAAACCCCCTCCAGAAGCTCCAAAACCCCCACCAACAGCAAAGTGCGCATAAAAACAGTTAGGTTCAATATTACTCGGAAATTGCACTATAGGGGCAAATTTCAGAAGAACAAAACGCGATCTTCTGGCCCTCGAAAGCAATTTCCTGCGTCATACTTTCTCAAGCCTGCGGACTTTCGAACTTTCCAGCACTGAAATTTTGTGGTGTTCCGCCTTCGGCTCCACCCTCAAAATTTCGTGGGA
>DATDYN010000041.1:0-30043 GCA_035289005.1 Candidatus Nanoarchaeia archaeon | reverse complement strand
TTGGTAGCGAAAATCTTTAGATTTTCGGTATTCTGAGAATCGCCTTGCTGATTTTCAATATTTGTGTAACAAACCCGCGGCGGCCTCATTGCGGGCAATTTTTTAAGAATTCAACAAAAATCCTTTACTTTCTACTAAGCCGCGGGTTTGGGGGTTGCGCGAGGGATAGAACTTATATGATTAGGCGTCTAACGGACTTTTGATGTTACGGATATCTTTATTGGATACTCTCGTATAGATTAATGTCGTGCTTATATCCGAATGCCCCAATAAATCCCGGATATATCTGATATCAGTGCCATTCTCTAAAAGGTGCGTTGCGAAAGAATGCCTTAATGTGTGAGGAGTTATCTTCTTTCTTAAGCCCGCTTTCATGGCGGCGTTCTCAATGATTTTCTGTATAGTTCTTTGTGTATATTTACCATCCCTGTTCGTCAAGAAGACATATCCTTCTTTAGTTGGTGTCAGATTCATTAAACCCTCTTTAACTTTCAAAGAAAGCATGACAATCCGGTCTTTCTTACCTTTGGCCCGTTTCAGATGGATAAGGTTTCTGTCAAAATCAATATCCTGCCATTGAAGGTTTATTATCTCGCTGATCCGCAAGCCTGCCGAATATCCCACCTGGATGATCAGCCTATGATTCATATTTTTTGTAGAAAAGATAAGCCTTTCAACCTCTTCTTTTGAGAGTATCACTGGAAGCTTCTTCTCCCGTTTGATATTTGGCAGATTGTCCAACACTTTTTGAATCTCTAAGCTGTCCTTTTTGATAGCATTAAGATAGAATTTGATTGCGAACCCCGCAGATCTTACTGTTCCGTCAGAACCGCCTTTCTCAATAAGTGCAAGTAGGAAATCTCTTGGAGATTTTCCAGATAACGCAAATCTTCTGATATGATGCAGATAGTTGTCTATTGTTTTTTGCGAATAGCCCTTGAGCCTGCATTCTTGAACGATAATTGCTTCTATTTCTGAAGTAGCGGACATGGTTGCATCCATTACATAACTGCAAAACCCCCCAGATATATAAAACTTCGCATTTTATGGCATATTCCAGTATTAAACGTAATAAGACTACGCTTAATACATGTTAATTGCAATTTTATTTTTCCGCCTACTTTAGAAACTTATTTAAAACCAGAGATTTTTTTAATGTTATGCAAAACGATTTTACATTATTCGAAACAAAATTTTGGAATGTTGTTTTAAGTGATGAGCAATCCTATTTAGGCAGATGTGTAATTCTTCTCAAAAGAGATTGTGGTGAATTATCAAATTTAACATCTGAAGAATGGTTGGATTTTCATGAAAACATTGTGAAAAAATTAGAATCTACCTTCAAGAAAGTATTTGATGCCACAATGTTTAATTGGACATGCTTGATGAATAATGCGTATCAAAAGGAAAATCCAAAACCTTATGTTCATTTTCATTTTAGACCAAGATATAATCACGATGTTAAATTCGCAGGAGAAGAATTCCAAGATCCTGATTTTGCACATCACTACAATCGTGAAAGAAAAAATTTTGTTTCTAAAGAATTACTTAAAAAAATCTCTGATGAAGTAAAGAAATACTTGTAACGGCGGAAAAATAAAACTTCTTCGTCGCTTCGCTCCTCGACCACGCTGCGCTCTCGCCTATCGACTCGGGGCAATTAACAGGAATTTAACGGAAAAATGCTCAGCTCGCATTTTTCCCAAATTTTGCTCACGAGGAAACCTCGCCAACTCTGACTTTGTCGAGGGCTCGGTTTCATCTCTGTTCGCAAAACTTCGTTAAATTCCGATGTTAGTAGAAATAAAAATAAATTTTCTTGCCCACCCAAAGATTGAGCGCGCGCTTTCGATACTTTATTAAATATCAGCTATTTACATTAACATATGCTTAAAGAAGAATACAAGAGAATAATGCTTGAAACTTCCCAAAAGATTGGGCCAGTTATTTTGGGATACTTGGAGCCCTTAAAAAAAGAAAATCAAGAGCTGTATAGAATTTGTTCAGAGCTTCTGAAAAAGAAAATCGGAACTTTTGAAACAAGAGCTTATCTTTTAAGAATATCTTTTGAAATTTGCTCTGGAAAAGAATGGACAAAAGAAATCATGCACGTTTGCGCAGCCATTGAACTAGAACTTGCCTCTATGTATTACACTAATAGAATTTTTGATGATAAGGGAGGGGAAGAAATTCTAAGTCAGCCAAAAAATCAATTCATGGCTGCAATGATAACTAGAGATTTAGCATCTCAAGCACTAACTAAAGCTTGTTCAAAAGTTGATTACAATACTTTTGTCAGAATTAAAGACCTATTTGATGAAATCAATAAAATTTTCTATATCGGGCAGTTTTTTGAAGTAAGCTACAATATTTACAAACCATCAATAAAATTAGATTTTGAAAATTTGCTTCAACTTTATTACAAAAGAAATTATGGAGTTAATAATTCCTTTTTTGAGAAAATTGGGGTGGTTGGTGCGATATTAGGCAGAGGCACAAAAAAACAGGTTGAAGCATTGGCAAATTTTGGAAAAGACTATGGAATGATGCTTCAAATAATCAATGATATCGGAGATTTCGTCCCACCAAAAGATAATTTAGGCACAGAAGAAAAACTGTCCGAAGATGCTTATAGCGACATAAAACACGGAAAGCTCACTTTGCCAATTATCCATTCCTTAACTCATGGAAGCAAGGAAGAAAATAATATTGTTATTAAAGCTCTAACGAATCTAAATATAGAAGATGATAAACTTTTAGAGGTTACAAAAATTTTACTGAAAAATGGCTCTATTGATTTTTCTAAGAAGACAGCTCTTGATTTTGTCCATAAAGCTAAATCTTATTTGAAGATTTTTCCAGAAGATAAAAGAGTACTATTTGAAGAGATGTGCTTTATTTCATTTACAAACAGATACTATAAGGCTCTAAGTAGATTTAAGCAGTAACACGCGCGCTTTATTTATTTTCCCACCCTGAAAATTGATTTTTACTCTGCGGATTTTCTACGAAAATCCTTGCTACGCTGCGCTCTCACTTCGTTCGGGTCTACTAACACGGCTTATGAGGAAATTTGCTCGGCTCGCAAATTTCCCAAATTTTTCTCCCCTTGGTCGGAAAACTTCTCATAAGCCGATATGTTAAATGCAATTGGGAATTTGGCAAAATTTATATAAAGCAAAGAACCAGTACTAATATATGGCAAGATTTCCATTTCACAAACAAGAAACAAACTATACTTGTGGAGCCGCTACTATGAGGATGGCTCTCGAATTTTGCGACATCAAAAAATCTGAAAAACAAGTTGCAAAAATGTTAGGTACAAATAAAGTAAGAGGTACTTGGCATAAGAATTTTCCAATTGTTGCTGAGAAATTTAAACTAAATCATAATTCTATGAGGAATGCAACAATTGATGATTTAAAAGAGTACCAAAAAAAAGGTTTCGCAGTTATAATTTGTTACTTTTATCCTCCGGAAAAAGTTGACCATTACTCTGTCTTAAAAAATATTGATGCTAAAAATATTTATTTTCACGACCCTTTTTTTGGTGATGAACACAAGTACCTCTTAACTTACTTTAAGAAAATATGGAAATCTGATCCAAAACATGATAACGAAAAGTGCTGGTTCTTTGCAGTAAAAAAACAATAGTGCCAAATCCAAACTTCTTCGCCTTCGGCTCAGACCCCGCTGCGCTTTCAGTCGCTATACTCCTTTAGGGCATTTAACAGGGCCCGATGTTATATTCAATTTGAGTTGTGGCTAATTTATAGAATGGGCGGGCTTTAGATAGTGATTCCTGATTCTGTAAGCTTTTGTTTAAATTGTTTGACATCCTGAAACAATACTGTTTTCATTCCAAGTTCTTTTGCTGGATTAAGATTCTTTTCTTGATCATCTATGTAGATTATCTCTTCAGGATTCAGATTAAATTTTTCCAAGAATTTCTGGTATATTTCTTTATCAGGCTTCCAAGCATGCGCCTCAAATGAAAATAAACCAAAATCAAACATTGAAATAAATTTGTATTTTTTGTCCAGAAATTCCGTTCTGTCTTTTGGGCCGTTTGATAAAAATGCTACTTTTATTTTCTTATCTCTCAGAGACTTCAATAGTTCTACAGATTCTTTGTGTGGATAATAAGATTCAAAGAATATTCTTTTAATTTTCTCAATTTCATTAACTTTCAAATATTTTTTCGCATTTTCCCAAAACTCTTCTGGCATATCTAATCCAGTCCTGTATTTCTCAGCAAAAGAACCATTCAAAACAAATTCAACAGTTCCAGAATCTAAACTAAAGTCATCGCTGATTTTTTTAACAGCTATTTTCAATCCATCATTGAAAAATACTCCGCTTAAATCAAAAACCAATATCATATTAATCAATATATTGGACTCATTAATAAAATTAACTAAGAAGCCCGCCCTTAAAAGTATTTACTTTATTGGACTTCGTCCTAGAAGACGCCACAACTCAAACTCTGAAATTTCCCTTCGGGACGTTGCACTAAATTTCAGCCATTTTGGGAATATAACAGGAATTCCGATGTTAGCCAGAATTTTCTTACCGCCTTACATGCTCATACGCTTCGCTATTCTAAAGAATCTTTAAAGAAAAGGCGGACAGCCTTTCCGGGTTCCCGTATATGAATACAGTACTGCCGGAAACGTTAGCGTGCTTGACTTCTGTGTTCGAAAAGGGAACAGGTAGACCACGCCACTATTACCGTCCAAGAGGAAAATAACCCAGGTCATTTATAAAGGTTTCGGTCTTTAACGAGGGCATAGCATACCAACAACTTTATAAAAAAACAGGGCTTGTCAGCGGTTATGCTAGCGAAAAGGAGGGCTCAGGTAACTCCATTCATAATCCTCGGACTTGTTGTCGCGATATTCTTCTATATAATAATTTCAGCGTCTCAGGAGCGCGCAAGGCAGTTAGCCGCGACAGAAGAAAGCGAATCCGCAGAGCTTCTCCCCCCTTTGGATCTCTATATCGAACAATGCATCGAGCGAGAGACTCTCCCAGTGCTTGTCCGCCTTGGACGGCAGGGAGGCCTTATTGAGCAGAAAGAATCTGACGCTCTGGAGTATCACGGAGAGAACCTCTCATTCTTCTGCGATGCTGAAGGATTGGATCCTTCATTCGCCTGCTTCAATTCCCTCATAACCAGGCAAAGGATGCAGAACGAGATAGAGGATGCTGCAGCGAAGATGATCTACAGCTGTATCAATCTCAACAATTTCAGGAAGCAAGGGTATGAAATCACTGAGAAAGGGATCATGCGCCTCAATATCACGATAGCTGAGGATGACGTCTTAGCCATGCTTGATTATCCTTTGGATGTGACTTACAAGAATGTCACGACAGAGTATAACCTGTTCTCAAGAACGCTTCGCGTCCCTCTGGGAAGAATCTACAGGCTCGCGCTGAAGATAAACAACCAAGAGATAACCTCGGGAAGTTTTGACCAGACGGCATGGATGGCGCAGCACAGCGCTGAGATCAGGATAGAGAAACATAAGCCTTACCCCCATATAATCTATATCCTGACTCTGAATAATTATTCTTTCCAGTACGCATTGCAGGGACTGCCTTCAGTCGCGCAGAAGATTCCTGAGAAAAGAGTGTTCTACGGATGCTGCATCAATAATTATGACACTGCCTGCTTCGCTAATGCTGATCCTGTGAAATGCGTAGCGCTCGGCGGAGATTACAGCCCCAACACTGCCTGTTCCTGCATTGAAGAGGATTCAGGAGAGACTTTATGCGGGGGGAAGCCTTGCGATAGCTGCCCAGAAGCAGGGAAAGGCAATGGGGAGAGCTGGTGCATGTATGACGGCCCTGTAGGCAAAGGCTACGATTATGTCGGCTCAAGGCATTATAGGCAGAGCTGCGTCAATGGTTCAGTGTTCACTGAAGAATGCAGGGATTACCGCGAAGAGTTATGCGCTGAATCAGTATCTTCAGGAAAGAGCAGCGCGGCTTGCAGGGTGAACAGGTGGTATGACTGCGCGAGCTGCGCTACAGAGACCTGCTGCGAGGATTCAAGATTCAGGGATTGCTTCTGGAACTATGAGTTCACTACAGAGAACAAGTGCGTTCCTGAAGTGCCGCCAGGATTGAGGTTCTGGGATTATGAAGGAGCCGATGTCTGCCTTGCGGCGAATGACAAGAAAGAATGCGATGGATGGAGCTGCCCTAATGTCTGGGTTGACAGCGCTGCGCGCAAATGCTATTCCTCGGGAGACTGCGGGAATTACAGGAACGTAGCGGACAGGCTGACAAAGGAAGGATTCTTCGAGACTGATGTGAGCGATTCTCCAAGAGACAACATCTATCTCCCTGATGGATGGGACAGGAATCCTCTCGCTGAGGGGAAAGGATGGAAGCTCGCATTGCCTCTTAACACTTCAGCGCGGCCTTTGATGCTTTCACAGTTGCGCAGCAGCCCTGCAGGGAATCTTCCTCAGATAATGGCTGCTGCTTTCAACTTCCTTGACAGCGCTACAGGAATAAATCCTCAGGATTATCTTCTTCCATTGAAGAGCAAGCCCAAAACAAACATTATTGATTTCGCTTTCTGCAGCGTCTGGAACGCTCCAGGAGGGGATCGTGATTGCGGGCTATGCGCTTCTGACAGATTGAGACCTTGCACTGAATACCTTTGCAAAAGCCTTGGTGAAAGATGCCAGTTCGAGATGAAAGCGGGATTTCCTGTCTGCGCAGCTCCTAAAGGGACTGACACAACCCCCCCAATAATAGAATTCATTGACAGCGAGCTTCCAAAAGGCTTCTCTGCTGAGCGCACAAGCATGCGGGGGGTCAACGGGATAGAGATCTCCCCTATGCTTCCGCCGCACCAGCCTTTCACTTTCACTGTCAAGACTGATGAAGAATCAAGATGCACATTGAGTCTAGGGCCTAGGCTTGACCAGTACCATCTTCCAACAGTGTGGTTCGGAGATAACGCTTTCGCGACAACGCACACGGTCTCTTTGCGAGTCCCTCCGCGAATCTCTATCCCTAAGAAGATGCTTGATTTCCTGAACACGAGCAAGACCACAGACCTGATAGGGATCATCGCTGATCTTCCTTCGCAGTATGAAAGGTACAAATCGCTCTACAGCAGTCAGATATTAAAGTACAAGATCACTCAAGGCAAGGACTTACTGCAGAAGCTTGATCCGTTCATGAATAATCTTTCGCTGAAGATAAGCCTGTTCTCGCCTTTTGCTAGAGGGATGATTGATGACCTGATAACAGTCTATGATTCTGGAAGTTACGCCATATTCGTCAACTGCAAGGACAGGGCAGGAAATGAGAATGAGGAGCAGTTCTTTGTGAAATTCTCTGTCGCTGACGCTTCTGCAGATTCTCAGCCTCCGATGGTAGTCACCTCAATGCCGCGCGATAAGACGATACTTCCGGGAAATCCTGGGAACGTGAGCATGAAAGTGTTCATTGACGAGCCTGCGGAATGCAGGTATTCCTACTCTGACATGCCTTTCGAGCAGATGGAAAATAGTCTTGAATGCCCTGATTCTGAATACGCTTTAAGCCCTGAAGGGGAGGGAACTTACGCCTGCGCTGACACAGTGAACCTGCCTTTTGATATCACTAAAATATTCATAAGATGCGCTGATAATGCCGCGAAGACTGAGAGATTTACTACAAGGATTGAAGAAGGAGAGAAACTTGGAATAAAGAATGATGATCCCAGATTTTCTTCCCAAGAGAAAGCTGCTCGCGAAGACTCTGTCCTTCTGACTGCTCCGTCAGGAATAGGGATCCCGATATCTTTACTGCCCGATACGTCATTGGTATTCAATTCTTCAGCTCCTGAGCTGTCATTATTCCTTCCTGAACTGAAAGAATGCAGGATAGGCAAAGAAGATCAAAACTTTGAAGAGAAGACCGCTTTCTCATGCGCGGCCTCTCCTGATCTGTCATTAGGGACTTATTACTGCACTGCAAAGCTGGATATCCCTACAGCGGATTTTGACAGCAGCCTTGGAACCAGGATTCTTGACCTTGCGCGCGCGCAGAACACGATAGCGAAGCAGCCTTCAGAGATAACAGCGGATTATGCGACCAAGACAGTGACTTTGCATTTCTTTGACGCGAACATCAACGGAGAGAATTCCGCTGACCTCTCTTTTGACAATCCTAAGATAGTCCTGGAGCTGAAAGAGAAGAGCGAATGCTCATACTCAGGCAGCAAAGGCTCGGAAGGGATGTTTTACTGTGTAGAAAAAAGATGTGAAGCGCCGCTTTCTCTCCCTGAGAGCGAAAGGCTGGAGATAACCTGCCAGAACGCGACAATGATTGGGGGAGAAGCCAAAACCCATGAGTACTCTATAGAATGCGCAGAGATGAACGCTTTGCAGAGGAATATCGCGCAGGAGAGCGCTGTGATAATCCTGACAAAGAAAGAAGAGCGATTAGCCATAACTAAAGTGACTCCTGAAGGGGTTGTGCAGAGCGCTGATGTGATCCTCACCGCCAATGTGAATGAGGATATTGTTAGGGAGGGAGTGCAGTGCGGTTATGGGGATGATCCTTACGCTTTCATAGCTTTGAGGAAGAGCGGAGTGAAGGAATTCAGCGTGAATCTTGGAGTAATTGATAAGGATAAAGATTATACTTATTATGTGAGATGCGTAGACCAGTACGGCTCTGAAGCGCAGAAGACGACACAGTTCAGGTATGCGGGGTAGAATTTATCACCTGATCAGATAATATAACGAAAATCAGCCGCTCGGAGCTATAGAAAATCCGCAAAGCGATTTTCTATTCCGAAATGTCAGAAATGCACTGCATTTCTGAGCACGCTCAAAAATGTAAACATTTTTGACGATCCCTGTTGGTGATTTTCGTTATCCTCTGGCTAAATGTCAGAAATCCACGAATGGATTTCTGAGCATGCTCGAAAACCGCAGTTTTCGACATTTCCGACATTGCGCCATAAATGGTGGGGTATCACACCCAGCGCAATTTTTAATCAAAAGTTATTTCTTCCCGTACTCCCCTAGACGCTTCTGCTTCTGCAATCCCGCGACAGCCTTGTAAGTCTCCCAACTCTTACGGAATAAATGCGGATATTTCTTGTGATTCTTAACGATGAACGCTTTAGTGAAAGGGTCTGAAGGGTATCCTGAGCCGAAATCCTCTCCGATCTGCTGCTTGAGTATCTCTATCTCTCTGTCTCTTGTCACTTTCGCGATTATAGAGGCTGCTGAAGCGACAGGATAGGTCTGGTCTGCCTTGTGCGCGACTTTCATCTCGATATGCTTCTTGAGCTTGGCAACCAGATAATTCTGGTACGCCATGATATTATTTGAAGGGCAGTCAATGAATGCCTTGTCAGGGAGTATTGCGTTAAGGATCTTTATTGTATAATCCGCTTCAAGCCAGTTGAGATTCATGTTCTGAGACTCTACCGCTGAATCTATCTCTTCAGGCTGTATGATGTGCACTTCTATCTTGTCCGCGATTTCATAGATCTGATCGAACATGCGTTCGCGCTGCTTTGGAGAGAGCATCTTTGAGTCTTTCACGCCGATAGAGACAAGAGCCGCGGCTTTCTCCTCGCTGATCGCCACTCCAGCTATCACTAACGGCCCTATCACTGGGCCTCTTCCTGCCTCATCAATGCCGCACAATATCGCCATGAAGCTCCCATCGCAACTCAAGTTTTTAAAGTTTTATGAGAAATAGGACATATCAGGAATCGCAATGTCTGAAGGATATGGCGAGACAATACCCACAAAACATTTAAAAAACAGAGCGTAAAAGCTGGATAAGTCGGTGGAATGATGAACCCTGAAGCTGAAGAACTTAACAGATTGATACTCAAGAACTCAAAGACGGTTTCTGAACTTCTATCTCAGCGCGGCAATGAGATATTTTTTCCTAAGAAAGGGATACTTTCGCAGAGCGCTGAAGCTAAAGGGAAGAGGATCAACGCAACGATAGGCACCGCGCTTGAGAATGATGGAACTCCTATGCGCCTGCAGTCGATAGCCAAGAATATCCTTCTGAACCCTGACGCCGCTTTCTCTTACGCCCCAAGCTATGGAAGGCCTGACTTCAGGGAGAGATGGAAAATCATGCTTTCAGAGAAGAATCCTTCATTGAAAGGCAAAGAGTTCAGCCTCCCTGTGGTCACTAGCGCGCTCACACACGGACTGAGCATGCTCGGCTACCTTCTTGTTGATAAGAACGACACTGTGCTGCTGCCTGACCTGTACTGGGAGAATTATGATTTGGTATTCAGGAACGCTTACGGAGGGAAACTCTCTTATTACTCTCTTTTCAGGAAAGGCTGCCTTGACCTTGGATCTTTCAGGAAGAAAGTCAACGGAAAGAATCCTGGCAAGAGGATAGTGCTGCTTAACTTTCCTAACAACCCTTCAGGGTATACTCCGACAATCGAAGAAGCGAAGCAGATTGTCGTAATACTCAAAGAGGCGGCTATCGCCGGCAATAAGATCGCTGTGATCATCGATGACGCTTACTACGGCCTTGTCTATGAGGACGGAATTGAGAAAGAATCATTGTTCTCCTGGCTGTGCGACTGCCATGAGAATATTCTCGCGATAAAAGTTGACGGACCTACAAAAGAGGATTATGTCTGGGGTTTCAGGACAGGATTCCTCACTTATGGGATTAAAGGAGGCAGTAAAGAACTCTACACTGCTCTTGAAGCGAAGGCTGCTGGAGCGATAAGAGGGAACATCTCGAACGCTGCTAACCTCTCGCAATCATTGCTGCTGAAAGCTTACACTTCAGAGACATACACTAAGGAGAAAGAAGAGAAATACGGCATCCTGAAAAGACGTTATGAATCTGTGAAGAAAGCGTTAGAAGGACGGAAGCACAAGAAGTATTTCAAGGCATTGCCTTACAATTCAGGGTATTTCATGTGCGTCGAGACAAAGAAGGGCATTGACGCTGAGAGGGTGCGGCAGTTATTGCTCTTAAAATATGATACTGGAGTGATCGCTTCAGGAAACCTAATAAGGATAGCTTTCTCAGCGATCCAGACTGACAAGATCCCTGCGCTGTTTGAGAACCTGATCAATGCGTGCGGCGAGGTTGCGCAATGAGCGGTCTGAATACTGCTTCAGGATTGATGGATGATTCAAGCAGGAAAACGCTTGCGTCGCTGAACAACCCCCATATCGAGAAGATAATCGAGCATTATGCGATCCTGTGCAAGCCTGCAAGCGTGCGAGTGCTTACTGATTCTGAAGAGGATAAGGATTATGTCAGAAAACTCTCGCTGAAGAACGGAGAAGAATCAAGACTCAAGATTTCCGGGCACACTTTCCATTTTGACAGCATCCATGACCAGGGAAGAGATCTTAAAAACACACGAATTCTGCTTCCGAAAGGAAAGACTCTTAGCAAGTTCATAGAGACTTTAGACCGTGATGAAGGGCTTAAGGAAGTCTTCGGGCTCATGGACGGGATAATGAAGGGCAAGGAGATGCTTGTGAAGTTCTACTGCCTAGGCCCTGAGAATTCCTTATTCTCGATCCCTGCGCTGCAGCTGACAGATTCGGCTTATGTTGTGCATGCTGAGGATCTGCTCTACAGGCAAGGATTCAACCAGTTCAAGAGACTTGACGGAAGCGATAAGTTCTTCCATTTCGTGCATTCTACTGGCAGGATAGAGAATGATGTGTGTGCGGACATCGACAAACGCAGGGTGTTCATGGACCTTGAGGAAGAGAGAGTGTTCACTGTCAATAATCAGTACGCTGGCAATAGCGTCGGCCTGAAAAAGCTGGCATTGCGGCTTGCCATCAGCAAGGCAAACCGAGAAGACTGGCTTTGCGAGCACATGTTCCTTATGGGGATCAATCCTTCAGGCAAGAACAGAGTCACTTATTTCACTGGAGCTTTTCCAAGCGCCTGCGGCAAGACAAGCACGGCGATGATCCCAGGCCAGTCAATAGTCGGCGATGACATCGCGTATATCAGGATTGACGAGGAAGGATGCGCGAGAGCTGTCAATGTCGAGCGGGGGATTTTCGGGATAATCGAGGATGTCAATCCTGCGGATGATCCGCTCATCTATAAAGCGCTCACAACCCCGAGAGAGCTTATCTTCTCTAACATACTGATAAGAGATGAAGTCCCTTATTGGTTAGGGATGGGCAAAGAGCTGCCTAAAGAGGGAAAGAATTATTCTGGAGAATGGACGCAAGGGAAAAAAGACTCTCAAGGCAAAGAGATACATGCAGCGCACAAGAACGCGAGATACACTATCAGTATCAATGAGCTTGAGAACGCTGATGAAAACCTGCAGAATCCTGACGGGGTGCCAGTGAAAGGGTTCATCTATGGTGGAAGGGATTCTGACACCACAGTTCCAGTGCTGCAATCATTAAGCTGGGGGCATGGGGTGTTTCTCGGAGCGAGCATTGAGTCAGAAACTACTGCCGCAGCGATAGGCGCCGCAGGAGTGCGGAAGCATAATCCTATGTCGAACATCGAATTCCTCACAGTGCCTCTAAGCGTTTACATCCATAATCATCTCAGGTTCGGGCAGGACATGGGTCAGCCTCCGCTGATCTTCTGCACTAATTACTTCCTTAAAGAGAACGGCAAGTTCCTGAATGAGAAGACTGACAAGAAAGTATGGATCCTCTGGATGGAAGGGAGAGTGCATGGCGAATACTCCGCGATCGAGACTCCGATAGGGCACATTCCTAAGTATGAGGATCTTAAAGCTATCTTCAAGACAGTGTTCAATAAGGATTATTCCTCAGAAGAGTATGAGAAGCAGTTCTCTATACGGATAGGAAAGCTGCTAGAGAAAATTGACCGCATAGAGACGATCTTCAAGGAAGAGCAGGGGATTCCGGCAGTGTTCTTCAAGCACCTGAAACAGGAGCGGGCGAGACTGAAGAATTGCGCGAAGAAGAATGGCAAGGATATAGTTTCTCCTTTTGAGATTGAGTGAGTTGATTGAAAGATTATACGTCGATGCCTTAACGAGCATTTTATCTGAGAAGCAATCTTTATAAACTACATGCGCGTAACTCGCATAGAAAAAAAGGTGACTCATGGAACAGATACAATACATCGGCGTCAGCGAGCTCAAGAAAGAAGAGCAAGCGATAATCAATGATTTGTGCACAGAGTATTATCCTAAGATCAAGCGCATTCTCCAGAACGATCTGACTCTTAAAGTCAGAGTCAAGTCCTACAACAAAGGGGGCAAGAGCAAGTACTCTATCCATTGCCACGCTGAAGCCCCAACTAAAGAGTTCGAGAGCGAGAAGGCAGACTGGGATCTGGCAAGGACACTGCATAAAGTCTTCAATGCGCTCATGGCAGAGATAGAGCACGCGTTCCATGATAAGGGTTTAGAGCGGAGAAAATAAAAGGATTCTGACAAGTATCAATATCTGGATGTATATCCTTAGATTGCATTGCCTGTCCTACCCCCTAGTCAAAACATTTATAAAGCCCCACTTTTTCCGCTTTAACTATGCCATCAGGCCATCACAAGTCGAGAAGCAAGCGCAGAGTCTTCAGACGGACTCCTAAAGGGGTTTCTAAGCTCTATTACAGGCCGAGAAAGCCGCAGCACGCCCAGTGCAAGACCTGCGGTAAAGTGCTTTTCGGAGTTCCTAGAGCCCAGACAAGCGTCATGCGCAATCTTCCTAAGAGTTCTAAGCGACCTGAACGCCCTTACGGCGGAGTTCTATGCTCTCAGTGCACTCGAAAACTTATGATCACAAATGCGAGAGTGGAAGCATGATGGAAGTAGGAAGGATGTGCGTCAAGATCGCTGGCAGGGATGCCGGCAAGAAGTGCGTAATTGTCGAGATTGTCGACAAGAACACAGTCCTTATCGATGGAGAGACAAGAAGAAGAAAGTGCAGCATAAGGCATCTTGAGCCTTTGAACTCTGTCCTCAAGCTGAAGAAAGGGGCGAGCCATGCTGAAGTCTCTAAAGAGTTCTCAGGCATGAAACTCGATGCAAGAGAGAGCAAGCCAAGAAAGGCGGGAATGAAGCCTTTGCAGCAGCGAACTTCGGCTTCCAAGCCGAAGAAAGAAGCCGCTTCTGCGAAAGAAGAGAAGAAAGCGAAGAAGAAGTGAACAATTCTTGATAAAGTTTTATCGATTGATTAATACGGATTTTAGAAAAATAGTGAATTGATGAATTATTCCTCGTTCCCCCGCACAAACCTCAGCAGCGCGGGCACATCAAGGATTGCCGCGACAACAGGATGCTCTATCCCGAAATTCTCAAGGACTGCAGGAGAGATCTCTCCGCACACACCTATCTCGCTCTTGCCGATGCTGAAAGAGCACGCTCTTCCCGCAGCGAAGCTCGGATTCTCTGACACTGCCACAATGTAAGAAAGGCCTAACATACGGAACAGGTAATCCACTGCCTGCTTGATGCTTGTGAAATCTGAAGAATCATCGCACATGCATATCCCGAGCTGCAATGATTCCGCAACTCCAGTCTCTGTAGCGGAATCTTTAGAGAACACAATCCCCGAATCAAATATGTGCTGCGGCAGCTCATTGTGCTTATTCGTTGAAATGACTGACAGGAGGCTCGGGAGCATTGACATCCTTAAAGAATTGTATTCCTTGCTGACAGGATCTATCAGCATGACAGGATTATTCTTCTGCGGATTGAGATTCATCTTCAGGATCTGCGCATCGTGCTCTATCAAGTGGTAAGTGTTCACTTCCTGCATCCCAAGACCGACCAATAGATTAGATACCAAAGCCCGTAATTTCGCTAAAGCATCCTCTTTACCCACTGTCGAAGCTGATGACAATTCTTCCTTGACGTTCTCATAACCGTAAGCTATCGCGATATCCTCTACAAGATCTCTCTGATGCAGTATATCCGCCCTGTACGCTGGGACAAGTATCTTTCCTTTCTCAGAGCCGTAACCCATGCGTTCCAGTAATGCCGTCCCTTCTTTCTCTGAGAGTCTCAGGCCTAACAATCTATCAGCATAAGAGATGTCAAGATCCATTCTGCGCGGCTCAAGGTCTGGAGTGATAAAAGATTTCTTCTCTGCCAATGCATGCTCGTACTTGACATTGACAGAGAATATCTGGCCGCCCATATCCGCTAAAGCCGCAACTATGATATTAAGGCAGGTCTGGAGCGCTGGAAGATTGAACCCGCTGCATTCTATGAATAAGTCATTAGTCCCTATCTCTACCCTTCCGAGCTCGTGCGCGTTTATGATCGGCGGCATTGAGAGGACTTTGCCTGCGGAATCGATGAATAATGGGAATTTCTTCTTCTCTTCGAGCAGCTTGCCGTATTCTTTGCCAGCAGTATGTTCGATAAGGATCTGCTTGGCAGTCATCTCTCGCGAAGAATCAAGAGGCCGGAATCTTATCTGCTCTGGAGGAAGAGCTATGAACTTCACAGGGAAAGTTATCTTTTCTAGAGGATAGATCCCTATCGCGACCTTGCGCCTCTGCCTTCCATAAGTTATGTGCAGTTTCTCCTGTATCTGGATTATCTCTTTGATCTTCTCATCATCAAGCTTCAGTCCTTTGACAAGCGCGCAAGCAGTGAAAGGCCTTGCCTCAGCGGCGCTCTTCTCCACGATGACACTAACCCCTGAGCTTTTCACTGAGTATCTCCTCAATCCTTTGCTTGCTCCGATGAAAGTGCTGAACGCCCTGCTGAATCCCCGCTCTGAAAGCATGTCCGGCCTGTTCGGGAATACCTCTACATGGATGTTCTCGTCATCTATCGATTCTAGGTCTGTGCCCATCAATGCTATGCGGTCTTTCAACTGCTCTAAAGAGAGCTTTCTCCCTACAAGCTTCTCAACGACTTTCCTGTTCAGGGTTATTGTCGGCATATCATTCTCCGTTGATCATCACAAGAGTTCATCATTCAGTCTGCCTCTCCTTTCTTGAACATGTCTGCCAGGGTGAGCATTGAAAGCACTAATGAGAGCGCTGTGAATATCCATAATTTAAGTGTGAACGCGTAATAAGCGAGCGAGAGCCAGGCAAGCGCGCTAGGTATCGCGTACAATGCCATATTCTGCCGTAGTTTGTTGAACAGTGCGAGTATGAACATGAGCAGCAGCACTGCTGTGCCTATGACCGCCATCGTTATCGCGATTTTCTCCATCATCTCACCGAGTCCATGCTTTCAGCTCTCTCAATTGCTTCAGATCCCCTGCGAAAAGATTCCTTATATCGGTGATCTTGAAATGCTCCGCTATGCTACGCTCGAAACCCATGCCCCAGGCAAGGACAGGGATGTCCTCTCCTAGCAGAGGAATGACGACTTCAGGCCTGAAGATACCTGCGCCTCCAAGCTCGACCCATTGCTTCTTCAGAGGATGATATACTTCAACTTCTGCTGAAGGCTCTGTGTAAGGGAAGTACGCCGGCCTTATCCTGATCTTCTCATACCCTAGCTTCTTGAAGAACTCGCGCAGATAAGCGAGAAGGTTGCGGAAATTCGCGTTCCTGTCAACGACTATCCCTTCGACTTGCGTGAATTCGAAAAGGTGTTTCCAGTCGAGAGCTTCATTGCGGAAGCATCTCGCTACAGAGAAATATTTTGCCGGAAGCTTGTCCTTGTCCAGAGCTGCGAGAGTTTTCGCGCTCAGTACTGTTGTGTGCGTTCGCAGCACATTGCGCAATGCGTTATCAGGATCCCATTTGTATCCCCAGCCCGTGCTTCCTGCGCTTCCTGTCTCGTGCATCTCCTGCACCGCATGCACGAGTTTCCTGTCTGAAGGCAGTTTTCCTGCTGCTGGATCGGCGAGATAGAAAGTGTCCTGCAACTCTCTGACTGGATGGTCCTGCGCTGTGAACAACGCGTCGAAATTCCAGAAAGAGGTATTGACTAGAGAACCTGTCATCTCTGTGAATCCCATCTCAAGCCAGATGCTCCGTATGAACGCCGCGGTCTGCTGGGTTATGTGCCGTCTTCCGCCAGTGATCGCAGGAACCGGAGTTGTCACGTCGTATTTTCGCAATGCGGCGCTTTTCCAGGATTTGTCCTTGAGCATCTGATGGGTGAGCCTGTCAGCTGTCGCTCTTGCCTGAAGGCGCGCTCCAGCGACCTGCTTTCCCAAAGGGGTGAGAGTGAAAGACCATTCTGTCTTTGTACTTATCGAGATTATCCGTTTGCGTCTCCTGAACTCATCGCAGATCTTATTCTCTGAAGGGGATAATGAAGATACAAGCAATTGGCCTGAGCCGAGCTTGCCCAATAGCTCTTCTTCAGCAGTGCCTGCCTGGAGTATGCGTTTTCCTGCAGTAGTTATGCTCAACATCTTTTCTGGAGAGAGAGTTATCGCGCCTATGCGTTTGAGTATTCCAAGGCTTACCCCGACCTCATCGTTCTCAAGCTTACCTTTCCTCTGCAAGTCTTCAAGAGAGCATTCTTTGCCGTCAGACAATGCCGCGAGGAACCTTTTCTCTGGAAGACCTGATCTCAGGTAGTTCTTGCCGTTCTCGTCAAGAGTGATGAAAGAGGAAGTTGAAGAGCTCGCTATCAGGACTTTCTTGTTCTCGAGCCATTGCACTGCCCTCATGGCCTCTACGTCCTTGAGCCCTGATCTTGCAGAAAGCTCGCTGACAGTGCCGCAAGAGGATATATGAGGGAGGACTGCCCTCTCTAAAGGGTGCAGTAATGACAATACTTCCTCGACTTCTGATGATGCCTTGGCCATTCCTGAGTTTAGCAGGAGAATGTATTTAAATGTTGTTGTTGAGGCGGCTTTGTGGAAAGAAGAAGTTTATGACTTTTTACATAAGAATTGTCTGCAATAAAGTCGCCGAAGTTGTATCTTATGCACATCCAGATTTTCCTCCCCATCGACAGAATCAGGGAAACGGGGTGAAAGGAATCTGCATAAGTATTTACCTAATCGCGGCGACCGACAGCAGCAGACTACTTTACACAAAGCTTAGAGGGAATGCAAAGAAGATTAATAAACACTGTGATTAAAAATTATAAATAAAATATAAAAAACAAAAAAAGAACACCAATGCTCACTTGACGAATTCTTTAGCTGGCTTCATCCCTTTCCAGGCGAGCTCGTACAGTCCTTCGAGCGCGCTCGCGAAGAAAGGTGTGTTGACCCAGATCCCTATATCGTAGGTAGGATGCACTTCAGTGTCGTTCAAGACCATGAAGATGAGTTCTTTTCCGTCAACGATGGTGAATCGAGCATTGCTCTGGGTGTGCCTGACTTCCGCGACGCTTGAGATGTCCTTGACAGCTCCAGCGCATTCTTTGGTCAATGGAGCCGCGATGCGTATCTTCACGCCACGCTTCTTGATCTTCTCGAAGATAGGCTTTAGCCCTTCGATCTTGCGCATGAACCCCTGAGTTGTCGTCATTATCGTCACTGACTTCTCGGCGTTCTTGATCGTCAGCTCAAGATGGTTGTAGAGGTTGTGCCTTCCTCTCAGCGCGCCGCTGAGGTCTGTAGGCTCTACCAAGTCAATGCCTTGCGTGTGCAGAGTATTGAGTTCCTGCACGACATCAGTACCTTTCATGTCTTCAAGGCGCTTGATCTTCTCATCAGCGTCATTCTTCATGTTCTTCTTGACGCGCTCAACGACTTCTGTAGGCGCTACAGCGATGTACTTGATTGGCTTGCCGATCTTGGTTATCGCAAAGCCTTTCTTCTCAAGGCTCTCAAGAACGTCGTAACTCCTGCTTCGCGGAACGTTCGCGATATCAGAAAGCTCTCCTGCTGTCGAAACGCCTCTGGAAAGAAGCGCTGCCCATATCTTCACTTCGTACAAGTTCAGCGAGAAGTAACGCCTTAATTTGCTTAAAAATTCGTCTTTCACGATCATTTTTTCCAACCCCCCTTTTTGACTTATATATATGGATACTCATTAAGAGTTCATCCCATAATTAGATGAAGAAGTGGTACTACTATTAATATGTTACGTTTTTTTACTCTTTCTGAAAGAAGAAAATTATTAAGGATGGGATGAAAAGATACCTACTGCACGCAGGTGACATCAGGGAAATATTTACTGAGAAAGAATTGCTCAAAACTGAAAGATTTAAATATATTCCTCACTTTGTGGCAGGAAAAAGGAATTGTTGAGGTATTGTTGATGGTATTGATGGAACAGGCGAAAGCCGAGGCCTTGCTTAGGAAGAACAATCTTCCGTTCCCGAAAACCGCCATTATACGTTCTGAGAAAGATATCCCTCAAGCGCTCAAGAAGACAGGCCTGCCCGCAGTATTCAAGATCTATTCTCCACAGATAATACATAAGCTGGAGAGCGGAACTGTTATTATGGGCATCTCAAATATAGAGGCTGGAGTTAAAGCTTATAATTCCATGATGAACACAGTGAAGAAAAGGATGAAGAAGACAAAAATAAAAGGGGTGCTATGCCAGGAACAGGTTTCAGGCACAGAAGTCATAATAGGGATGAAACGCGACAAGAACTTCGGCCCGGTGATAGTTTTCGGAGCTGGAGGCACTCACGCTGAACTGCTCAAGGATTCCGCGATGATGATATCTCCTTTGACTAAGGCTCTTGCTGAAGAGCTTATGATTAAGACTAACATCGGCAAAGCGTTATTGAAAGAAGGATCACGTGCCGCGATCGCATTCTCTAAGCTGTCAACGATACTGATCAAGCTTTCCGCATTGGCGATGAGTAGCAAGACAATAGACCAGATAGATTTCAACCCAGTAATCATATTGGGGGAAAGAGTGACTATTGTTGATGCTAAGATAATGATCGATGAGAAAGGGGGGAGAGGATGAAATCACGCCCTCTTGATCCTTTATTCAACCCTTCCTCAATAGCAGTGATAGGCGCTTCGCGAAGAGACAACGCGGCTGGCCATGGCGTGCTGAAGAACCTTGTCACTGGGGGAGTTTTTCAGACTTACTTCTGCAAGCCGTTCAAAGGCAAAGTTTTCGCTGTAAATCCAAACGCTGCCGAAATATTAGGGGTGAAATGCTACAGTTCAGTGCTTGAGATCGAGGAACAGGTAAATCTCGCGATAATATGCGTCCCTGCGGAGACAGTCATCCCTGTACTTAAGGAATGCGGCAAGAAGAAAGTCAAAGCCGCCATAATAATCGCTGCGGGATTCAGGGAGGCAGGACAGAAAGGGATGCTTCTCCAGAAAAAGATTGATGAGGTCGCAAAGCAATACAAGATAAGATACTTAGGCCCTAACGCTCTTGGGATTATCAGGACTTCATGGGCGATGAACGCGAGCTTCTCTCCGACAATGCCGAGGAGCGGTGATGTGGCTTTCGTGAGCCAGTCAGGAGCGCTCGCTGACAGCATCATTGACTGGGCAGTCTCTCACCGTTATGGTTTCAGCGCTGTAGTGAGCTGCGGAAACCAGGAGAACATTGACGCTGCAGACTTGATAGAATGGCTTGCCGATGATGAAGAGACTAAAGCGATAACTGTCTATCTTGAAGGAGTGCCTGACGGCCAGAAACTCATGGCCGCGATGAAGGCCGCGAGCAAGAAGAAACCGATCATAGCTTTGAAGGGAGGAAAAAGCGCTGCGGGACATGCTGCTGCGCAGACGCACACAGCGGCTATCGCGACAGAATACGAGATATTCAAGGCAGCGTTCAGCCAATGCAACACGCATATCGTTGACACTGTTGAAGAATTGTTCGACACTGCTAAAGCATTGGCGCAGCAGCCAGTGTGCGCGCAGAAAGAGATCGCGATCATAACCAATGGCGGCGGCGCAGGAGTTCTTTGCGCTGATTACTGCCACGAGCTCGGGATTCCTTTAGCTATGATAAAGGAATCAACTCTTAAGAAGATTGATGACAGTGGTAAGATGCATCGCGCTTATTCACGCAGGAATCCTATGGATATACTGGGTGATGCTCTTCCTGAACGATATGAGGTGGCAGTCAATGCCTTGCTTTCTGATCCAGGCATCGGAGGCCTGATAGTCATACAGACCATGCAGACGATGACTAATTCAAGGAAGGACGCTGAAGTCATTGTTGAAGCGCGCAAGAGATTCCCTGAGAAACCGATAATCTGCACTTATCTCGGCGGCATGCTCAGCAAGCCGGGAATGGACGTTCTTGACTCACATAATATCCCTGATTATAATGACACGAGGAAAGCGGCTCTTGCGATGAAAGCGCTCATCGAGCGCGCAGTGTTTGTGAAGAGGAAAGTTTAAAAGAGCATTAAACATTGATGGTTCTAAATAAAGGTAAGATGTTCTAATTGAGGGCCTTAGCAGTCTTCCACAATATCCCGAACAGACGCTTTTGAGATTCTACCACTGCAGGATTATTCATATGGATGGCGATAAGAGGATCTCCTACAGTGAGCATCAATAAATCATTCCCATAGATGAAATACGCTGCGGGATGGTTCTCTAATGCTGGAAGCATGCGTAGTTCTGTGACTGCTTTGACATCTTCTTCGCGCATGTGCTCTGGAATTCTCCCCCCTATAATCGCTTTAACGCTGACTTTCTGGCTGACTCTTTTCTTCGCGAAATTTGCTGTGAACACGCCGTACACCTCATCTCCTGCGCTTCCTGCGCCGTAAATGAGTATCTCCTTGCATTTGAGCATGTCAAGGATGTAAGACTTGATAGAGGATATCCCCTCGATCAATTCAACTTCAGATTTCTCCTTTTCTGAAAGCCTGAGCTTGTTCAATGCTGGCAGGCTCTCATTGATCAGCCTCTCTTTCTCTTTAAGGACATCTATCAGCGATGAAGGTTTCGCGGCTATGAAAAAGTATTTCTTATCCTTTATGACTTTGGAAAGCAGCCCTTTCTTCTTCAGAGTCTCAATGACTTCATAGACTGTGCTTCTTCTAATGCCTGTCAGTTCTGCTATCCTGTTAGCGGTGCATTCTCCGGCTTTCAGGCAGCCTAGATATACCTCCACTTCCTTTTCAGAAAGACCATATTGGAGCAGCGCTTCTTTCATGCTATGAATGACAGTCCGAGGGATATATAAATGTTTCGCCGGAAAATGACGACAAAATTATATATACTTGGTGAAGTTGATTACTATCAAGGAGTATCATGTTGGTTAAAGAATCAAAGGTGAGCATTATGGACCAAGAAAAAGAACCAAATACTGAAAGAATAAGCACATATGCGATAACACGTCAGATCGGCAGCGATATCTCTGATGCACTCAAAAGCGTTGCCAAGACCTGTGGAAATATCGCTTTCAAATGCGTTGCGTATCCTATCGCCGGTCAATTATCCAGCAAGAAGCAAGAACGATTGGAGAACCGTCTTGGGAAAGAATGGTATTCGGTCACGGATTCGTTAATCCTTTCTCATGCGTACAATGGCGTGGGGTATGGAGCACTAGGCTACATTATCGCATGTGAGAAATTAGGCCTTATTGAGGCACAAATGCGACAAGCGATAAATCCATTTGTCACTAATCCTGCACTAGTTGATGAATTACAAAATTATGCTTTCGCGATCTCTCTATTTTGCGCTGGAATTGGTGGTATAGGGGCGAATATGCGATGTTATGACTGGAAAAAGCATAAGATTGCGCGTCCAAGCCTCCTCGGGATGGCTGTTGATTTCGAATACATCGACAAGGCCATAGGCACTTTTGCGAGAGCTGGCTCAAAGAGATGGACATCCTATATTGATGGTGTCAAATCAAGAATTAGTCAACGCGATCATCGTTGATGAGACTATAGTCATTTCAGAATTCAAATGGATACCTATTCCACTCTCGTTGGAGAATACATTTGAAGACTGGAAAGCGGTCTTCACTCATAGAGATATTCAGTGATTTGAAGAGAATACACCCAGTATGGTGAGAATGTGGCATCAACAAAAGTAACTCTCGTGAACGCGAATCTGGTGCAACGGCCAGCGGTAGCTCCAATCGCACTAGACATCATTGCGACATCGCTCGATTATCAAGGTTTTGACGTCTCAATATTAGACTTAACACCCCGAGCGCTTGACTTTGAGAAAGCAATTGGAGAATTCTTCGCAAGAAACAATCCTGATTATGTGGGGATCAGCTTCAGGAATTCTTGGGATATGTATTTGCCCTCGATCGAGGCATTATCCGAACAAGGATCGTTCATCCCAAGCCATCGTAGAATCATAGACGCATTAGCGACGCGCTTCCCAAGGGAAAAGATTATAGCTGGAGGAGTAGGTTTCTCTTTCATGCCTGAAGTCATGCTGGAAAGGCTCGATCTTAATCAAGGAGTTGTTGGTGCAGGAGAGATGATCCTTCCTGAGATAATAAATAAAATGGAAGCAAGAGCATCTTTGGATGATATCCCATTTGCAGTGCAGAAAGGAAGACAAGGCTATAAAAATGGAAGAATGTCTGCGTTCCCAGGCACAATAAACAGGAAGAATTTTGTGGATAATGATCGGTATTATACTTTTGGCGAGCATGTGGGAATAAGGACAAACAATGGATGCACCAAATCATGTATCTTTTGTCCAGAAAAGACTGTAAAAGGAAGCTTATTCAGGCATGATCTTGGAAATGTTTTGGAAGAGATGGATCAGTTAGTTGAATTAGGCGTCAAAGACATCCATCTGAACGACAGTGAGATGAATATGCCTTTCGGATTTTCAAAACAATTTGCCAAAGCGATAATTGAGAGAAAATATCCTTTAGATATACGGTTCTGGTCTTATATGCAGCCAAAACCTTTCGATGACGAATACGCGAGACTCTGGAGAAAAGCAGGGATGATAGGCATCGATTTTGGAACAGACCATACAGACGCTCAAATGCTTAAAAAACTTGGGAAAGGATGGTATGGCCCTGAAGATATTGCGAAAACAACCAAGATATGCAATGAGAATGGCATTGCTGTGATGCATGAACTGTTGTTCGGAATGTATGGTGAGACCATGGACAGCATAAAAAAGTCAATTGATTTCATCTGGAGCTTGAATCCTCATGTCATAGGCACAACCTTGGGGGTTGGAGTGACACCAAAAAGTCTTCTTGCGATAAATCAACGAGTGCTAACAGCCATAGCTGAAAATGATATCGGAGCAAGAGCACGACAGGGACTATACTGCAAAGGAACTCCTTTAGAAGACCCGACATATATTGTTGATCCCTCAATAAGTATACCTGAAGCCTACGATCAGATGAAAGCGCATATTGGTGAGAGAGAAGCAAGGATAATGATTCCGACATTAGACAGCATATCAGCTCCAAACAATCAGCTCGTCAATAGCAAAAGGATAGATAATGTGAGAGAAAACGAACTGAAAGGCGCGCATTGGTATCATTTCCCAAGACAGTTTGAGAAAACGCGCACTGAAAGACTATAATGCCTATGCAGCGCCCATCACTCAACCCTGTACCTCAGCACCGCTCCAATGCCTCCGATCCCTTCAAGCCTTTTGCCAGCGTCGTTCTGCCCGCTGATGAGATGCACTGCCGCTCGCGCGCGCTCCGCAGAACGCATCAGGCTGTCAATCCTTCCTGCGGAGCCAGCTTCCCGGAATCTCTGCACGCAGGCATCGCTCACAAGCAATGTCTGGATAGCTCCTGCAGCCGCGGCTTTCTCGCAAAGATCAATCCCGTAAGCCGCTTTGCCCCCTTTTGATATCTCGACAAAAAGGTCGTCTACCAATGACAGTTCTTTCGCTGTGCGGTCCTCTTTCAATGCAGTACGCACTTCCGGCCTTTTCAGTATCTCATTGAAAGCTCTGGGATCGCAGCTAGAGCATGACGCAAGCACTATCTTCTTCGCGAGCTTATCATCAGAAAGGTTCTTCATCAGCTCTTCCTTCCAGAATATGGGCGAGGCGATTATTATGCTGCTGAGATTGTATCGTGAATCATAACTTTTAAGCGCGGAGATTATCTCCCCGTAGAATCCTCCTTCTGCACCTGGCTTCCCCTGCATCCCATAGCTCGTCTTTTTCTCAATCTCTCCTTTGATGCTTGAAAGGATATCATACCCTGCTCTTGTGAGCAGCGCGAAGTGCGCCTCTTCCCTGTCAAGGACGCAGATAAGTACATTGGATCTCTGCTCTTTGCATGAGTCATTCAGGCGTTCTCTGTGATAGGCCAGCCATTCCGGCTTCGTTATCGATACAGTGACTCCTGGCTCTATCATGAGAGTGTGATGCTCTCCGCGCGCGATATCTTCAGGACCATCGACTATCTTTCCAAGAGCCCTTAATGATGATTGCTGCGCGCCGTATTCGATCTTCTCAGCGATTATCGCGAGAAACATCCTTTTCCTTGACGCGTCAGAGCCGCGCTCCCCTTCAGCCCCTGTCTTGACTTTCCTGAAAGTCATCCCTGAGACCTTGTCTCCCTGCTCGATGAGGGAAGAGAGAGTCCAGACATCGTCAGGAGTCTCTACAAGCACTTTCGCTGTTCCTGCCTTGAAATCCTGAAATAATAGTTTCATAATGGCCTGCCAATCGCTGCAAAGACTTGGATTATGGGGTTATACCTTCGCCTCTATCCTTTAGGACCATTGTCAAATAGGCTCTGCCCTGAATCACGCTTGAAAATCAGCGCAAGTTAGTCATATATCATTTAAAGAGCTGATTTTCAATTCCGAAAATCCCTAAAGGAGATTTTTGATATTTTTTGCCGTTGCTCAGAGGCGTATTGACATCAATTTTGCTCGAAGTCTGATTATTTAAGCAACGTCAAAAAAGTCTTCATTTATAGATTCAGGACAGAGCCTATAGTATGGAAACATTTATATATCTTGTGCTGTATTGCCGGGCAGAGGTGTGATTACGCAATTTATCCATTCAAGCGCGGGAAAAAAGACTAAAGCCCAGGCAAGCGGTGGCAGCGCCGCAGTTCTGATACTGGTCATAGCGGCATTGATAGTCATCTATATCCTTTTCCTCCCTCCGAAAGACCGCCAAGAGCTTCTCGGAGAGAATGTCACAGATGAGGATGGTTCAGGATCAATCAACGCGAGCAATGTGTTATTGCTCGAGCATCCAGGAAGGCTTGATGTTCTCGCTAAGAAAGAGATAGAGCACACTCTTCCTTCAGTGAACCTTTTCACAAAGACTGAATCCTCAGTTCTTGAATCAAGGCGGTCGTTGTACACGAAGAACGCCTGGTTCGACAGGACTGACAGTAATATCACTTTCGACCTCAAGGATGTCTCTAACTCCAAGAACATACAGCTTGTGTTCAACGCAAAGCAGTACAGCGGAAGGCTCATGCTCAAGCTGAACGGATACGAGGTATTCAATGAAGAGATAGCAACGCCTAGCGTTCCTCCAGTCTCGCTCCCTAGCCGTCTCCTTCAGGAAAGCAATGTCATAGAAGTCTCAGTCAGCAGCGTCGGATGGAGATTCTGGCGCACTAATGAATACATGCTTGAGAACCTGCAGATAAGCGCTGACATAACTGACGTGAGCACGCGTCAGGCGCAAGAGGTATTCCAGGTAGGATCGACAGAGAAGAACAATCTTGACAGGGTCTTTGTCAAGTTCTTCGCTGAATGCGACACTAAAACCGCGGGAGTGCTTGAAGTCATCCTTAACAACAACAGGGTGTTCTCTTCAGTCCCTGACTGCGGGACTGCGCGAACGCTTGAGATCTCACCTCATTACCTTTTGAGCAATGAGAATACTTTGATATTCCGCGCAGACAGAGGACAGTTCCTGATAGATAATATCCTTGTCAAGAGCGAGCTTAAAGAGCTGATACCTCCGACTTATTATTTCGAGCTGAATGACAGCGAATACCAGAGCGTCATTGACAAGAGCAGGGATGTGAAGCTTTACCTTGATTTCCCTGATGATGTCAGCACTAAGCGCGCTGAGATCGTCTCGAATACCCATGTGAGAGGGATGGACACTGAAGAGTCTTCATATTCAGTAGTCATTAGCCAATTTGTCAAGCAGGGGAACAACGTCATCCTTATCAGGCCTAAAGAGACACTTGATGTTGTGAACCTGAAAGTGATGCTCGAGAAGAGATAAGCGCGTTCTTAAAAGAGGGGATATGGCCACTGATGCAGCCGCTAAGAAGGCAGAATCACTGAAGATAGCTGCTCGAGAGAAAGATGAGGATGCAGCCACAGGGAAATGGTCACGGCTTGCGGACACGCTCAACACCCCAGTGAATACCTCTTCTGTTGGGAATGCTGCCGCGAAAGCGATAACTACGGCAAGCTCTTCTTCTGCAGTCCTGCTCCTTTTCTTCCTGATCATAACCGCGCTGCACGTGTATGACGCGTTCTTGCTTGATTTCTCCAACAGCATGCTCTCTTTGAGATTCTTGACTTTCATCCTGATCCTGCCGGTGTTGTGGCTCATTCTTGGACCAGGGATAGATTCTTCAGGGCTTAAAGCGTTCCTAAAGTCTTTCCAGCTCCCAGTCATTCTTGGGATCCTGCATATAGCGCTCGCTTACTCTACACACCTCCCTGAGACGCCTAAAGGGATAATCCAGATATTCGTGATACTGCCTCCCTGGATACTTTATCTTATAGCTAAGATGAACAAGGAGAGAGAGCAGGCGAAGACGGCATACAAGTTCGGAGTGTTCATCATGGTCGCTTATCTTGTCATAGGAATAACTTTTGCCTGGATCCAGATAAATCCTTCTTTGCAGAATGTCGATTCTGGAGCTCCTGCCCAGGCAAGGACATACATCTCCAGTCTTGTTGATACTATACGCGCTGGAGGAGAGAAATTCGGCCAGGAGATAGAGAAAGGAGGGGTTAACATCATCAGGACTACTGTAACTCCTGAATTCTATTCAAGAGTTGAAGAGAACAAGGACAAGCCGTACTTGGGAGTCAGGCTTGCGGATGATCCGACGACAACAACACTTTTCCAGGACAATGATTTCAAGACTGTCTGGACTATAGTGCAAGCGACTGCTATGGACGCTGACAAACCGATAAAAGAGATAACGCTCTCCTGCTTCGCTATCAATGATAAAGAGAGAATTGAAGGGGAGATGATCCCTAAAGCGATCTATGATGTCAGAACAAGCATCGAGCAGCCTGTCAGCTGTTCTTTCTCTAAAGATAAGCTTTCTGAAGAAGGCCAGTGGAAAATTGTGATCAATGCTGATTTCGATTTCGAGACTTTCAGCAGTTTAACTGTCTATTTCATGAACCGTGAAGAAGAATTGCAGCTCAGGCGCGCGAACATCAATCCTTTAGGGAAATACGGGATAAAGGACAAGGAACCTGTAGCGGTATCGACTGGCGGCCCTGCGCGGATAGGTTTGGGCACACTACCTAAATTCCTGATAGGACTGACAGATGATCAGCAGCAAGCCGCGATAGAAGGTCAGCTCATAAACCAATTCAAGATCGGCGCCACTATAGCTAATAATTGGGAAGGGAACATCACTAATTTCGAGAAGATAATGCTTTTCCTTCCGAAACAGATAACTCTGGATGCCGAATCATGCGATTATAATGTCAAGCAATCAGAATGCGATGATGATTACTGCAAGAAAGACTCTGAAGTCAATGTGTACTCTGTTGAGGAAGAGAATGATGAAAGAGGAAGGCGGGGATTGGATAAGCTTCCCTCAATAACTTCTATTCCAGTGAGCATGAACTGCAGGGCTGAAGCGAATTATCAGGACACGATGCAAGAGAGCGGCCTTGCTGGCTATGCGCTCAATTCAGTCATCAAGTACTCTTACAGGTTTGATAAAGCGATAACTATAACTATACAGAAGACACAGGCTCCAGAAAACGTGTCTTGAGAAGAAGGGATCTGCCATGAAAAGAGAGGTATTATACAAGATTGCGCTTATGCTCTGCTTATTTATGCTCTCAGGATGCTCATTGCTGAATCAGGGCAATTCTGTGAAAGCGCCAGAGAAAGTGTTCTCAGGAACTGACAGCCTCTCATTATCGATAGCTGAAGCGCCATTGAGCAAACCGTTCCTCTCCCCTAAAGAAGGGGTTGTCCCTGTGCAGTTCGCACTGTCATTGCAGAACAAAGGCGCGAGCGATATAGAGGAAGGATATGTCACGATGAACAGCATTGAAGGAAAGCTGGACATCAAAGGATGGACTGCTCAGTTGGGAGAGGTAACCCCTATAGGCTCTGAAGGGAGAAAGTTCTCTTTCAAGCTCAAAGGCAAATCACAGGAAGCGCCTCAAGGAGAGACTACTGTCGCAAGAGCAAGCATAGATCTCCTGCCATTGCAAGAAGGACGGCAGGAAGACACCTCAGAGATATGGATCACTTCCTGCTATGATTACAGGACAACCGCTGTTGCGGACGTGTGCATAGATAATGACATAGATAATACAAAGAACATAAAGAAGACATGCTCTTTAGAGGATATATCATTGTCAAGCGGCCAGGGAGCGCCGATAGCTGTGACAGAGATACGGCAGCAGGTAAGGTATGATACTGAAGCTAAAATAGTCATCCCAAGCTATATGATCACTGTTAAGAATTCCGGTCAAGGAGACGTGTTCTTGCCTTACGAGGCTGAAAGCGCTTGCGGTGGGACAACAAAAGAGAGCAGGATAAGCTTAGAGAATGTAGATCTTTCAGGAATGCAGCTAGGCGGAGCTATCGAATGCCCCAGAACGATTGAGCTCAAGGAAGGCACTGCGACTTTTGTCTGCGATGTCATGCCTGACAGGGTGAGCGAGTATTTCAGGAATAACGTGCTCAATCTTGACACTCCGACGCATCCAGCAACTCTCAAGATCACGATGGTTTACGGATATAAGATCAGCGCATCGACGAGCGTTACTATCAAGGCAAGTCTTGAGTGAATGAGTTCTTCAGGAACAAGCCAGATTATAGATGGATCAAGGATAGAGCCTGCAGCTGATTCTGCCACTCAAGAATACTAGCGAAAAGCACATCACCCACACTAATAAAACCCCATCCAGAAGCCTCCAGACCCCAACAAACAGCAAACTTCGCATAACATCGTTAGGTTCAATATTACTCGGAAATTGCACTATAGGGGCAAATTTCAGAAGAACGAAACGCGATCTTCTGGCCCTTGAAAGCAATTTCCTGCGTCATACTTTCTCGAGCCTACGGCTCTCGAACCTTGC
>DATDYN010000040.1:0-15442 GCA_035289005.1 Candidatus Nanoarchaeia archaeon | reverse complement strand
ACAGGACGCCACTGTGGATGGCTAGCAAGACATTCCACATTCAAGACCAACAATCCAGAGACACTGGAAAATATGGCATACTACCTTAAAGATCCTTCAGATAAAAAAGTCATCTTCATCCACCCAGACGGCACAGAAGAGGTCAAAGCGCACTATGAATGGTAAGACTCAAGAGAAAAAGGCATGGGAAGACATCGCCAAAGAAGTCATCCCTAAGGTATTGTTTGACTTCCACTCCCCCCCAGTCAATGCTCTAGTCCGCATAGAAGATGATGTGCCTAAAGGATTAGAGCACTGCCCTACTGCCTGGTTTGATTTCAAGACCAACAGAACCCATATGTTCAGGAAATTCCTTGATGAGCTTGTGGATATCGGAGAACTCACTCAGGAAGAGGCGATGAGCGGCGTCGCTAAGCATGAATTCGGCCATTTCTTGAACTATCCTCAGGAGATCTCCAGATTCATCTATCTCAGCTTCATTGCAGAGAGATCGCTTGGAAAATATGGCAAAGAAGCTCTATCGTATTGGTTTGACATCAATGATAATCTCCCTCAGATCCTGAAAGAAAGAAGCGGCAGAGAAGTCAGAGCGCTCTACAGAGGGATGAATCGCATGATCGAGAAAGAGACTACTCTTGATGAGAAGACTAAAGAGATGATCAGGGCGAGAGGGATAGATCCTGACCAGATCGAGAAAGTGAAGAGAGAATACTCTGTTGACAGGCTACTTACCGCATACTACCAGAAACAAGGGGGGGAAGACCTGAAAGTCGATGTCTCTGGCACTTATCTTGAGGAAAAGCTTGAAGAGCTTATGAAGATCAATCTAAGCAACCGGAAGATGGAGATCCCTAACCTAACGATGTTCAATACTATCATCTCAGACGTCCTTGAGAGATTAGAGAAGAATCTTCCTCAAAAGATTAAGGGGAAAGGTCAAGACAATATAAACAGTCAAGGCCAAAAGATAGGAAGTGGTGAAGAGCCAGAAGGAGGACAAGAAGGAAAAGAACAAGACGACCTTGTCAAGAGAATCCTTAAGCCTATAATGAATGACGCGCCTGAAATCAAGGATCTGACTAGAGGTCAGATAGAGCAGGCGATGAGGCAGATCATCAGAAGACATAAGAAATCACGTTATGACAAGATCAAAGACTTTGTAGAGAAAGAGACCGGAACAAGCATTGACCAGGAATCGCCTAAAGGATCAACAGCTAAAGGCATCGGTCTTGAAGGTTCAGAGATCAAGCTCTACCAGCACACTATCCCTTACTATGAGAGGAATTCTGCCACTTATGGACTTTATATCCAGCGAAAACCGATAGTCACAGATACCACTTCCAACTATCCAGAGGGAAATAGGAGCTTCAGGGTTGGTGACCCGTTCACCACCCTGAACCCTTACTCCTCTGGGGGCAGGATCCTGCCAGGAATAACCCAAAGAAGGCTCCTCAAGCAAGGCAAGAAGACGGACAGGCTGTTCAAGACACCTACCGCGAACATAATTATTGACAGCTCTGGATCAATGGAAAATCCGGATAATGGCTCTATTGCCATCCTTGCGGCGTTCATACTTGCCAAGAACTACTATGCGAATGACGCAGAAGTAGGAGTCATAAACTTCTCAGCGGACATGGCCTATCTTCCTCCGACAAGAGATCTCAACAAGGTATACACTATGCTGACAGCGTTCTGGGGCGGCGGCACAGTGCTGAACGTCAAGAAGATGAGAGAATTCATTGGAAAGATGGACTTTTATCGAGGTTTTGGAAGACCAGTATTCACCAGTGAGAAAGATTATGAAGAGATACTTGAGAGACTGAATTCAGAAAGAAGAAGAGAATTCATAGACAAAAACCTGACTCTTGACTTCAAAGACAAAGTCAGGGAGAACTATGAGAAATTAGACAACATAATGATAACCGACGGAGGGATTGCGAACATTGGGGAGACGATAAGATTCCTCAATGATATGGGTAAAATCACGAGAAACACCATATTCCTGCTCGGCAATGAGGAGCAATTCACTGAATGGATAAAATATACCCTGCCAAACACGCAGATCATCCTAGTGAAGGATAAAGAAGACCTGATAGGGCATACGATAGGCAAAGCCCAGACAATCAACCCAGCGCCTGAAAGGCCTCCGCAATCTTTATTCTATAAATGAGATGACTCGATGAACACTGAACAAACAATGACAGGAACGAGAATGCCGATCAAGAAAGGCAACAAAGGACTAGGGGATCTTGTCAGAGGCATGACTGTCCCAGTGCCTGAAAGAGAAAGAAAAGCGCAACACACAGGAGAAGCATGGCTGGAAGACACGCTGAAAGAATATAATAGTGCGTTTGATATAAAAAAGGCCACTTATCCTGAGATATTTAATGAGATAATGACTCAGTCACTCCCAGTGCTGACTTCTGGACAGATCAACCAATTCATCGAAGCAACAATTGAATACGAAGAACATGAAAACTACCTTGGTCGTACAGGAGTGTTTGCTTCCGCGCTCATACAAACAGCATACAATGCAGGACATAACGACTTCGTGCTCGAACCTAAAAGAACACAACCACTCGACTGGATTGGGGCATATCTTAAAGGAACAGAAAAAAACCCTCTCAGACTCACAAACAACGCAAAGACAGGAGAATCTTGCGGATGGAAGGCAGAACATGTCATAATCACAAACAACACAATAACAGGACGCCACTGTGGATGGCTAGCAAGACATTCCACATTCAAGACCAACAATCCAGAGACACTGGAAAATATGGCATACTACCTTAAAGATCCTTCAGATAAAAAAGTCATCTTCATACACCCAGACGGCACAGAAGAGGAGATAGCAAACCATGAATGAAGTGACAACAACCGGAACGAGCACGCCGATCAAAAAAGGCAACAATGATCTAGGGGATCTCGTCAGAGACATGAACGTCCCAGCGCCAGAGAGAGAAAGAAGAGTTCGTATAGAAGGAGATGCATGGCTGGAAGAAACGCTGCAGAAATACGAGAGTTCATTCGATTTAAAGAAAACTTATAAAGAAATATCTTATGATGTAATGTCTCAATCACTCCCAGTGTTGACTTCCGAACAGATCAACCAATTCATCGAAGCCACAATCGAATATGAAGAACATGAAAACTACCTTGATCGCACAGGATTATTTGCTACTGCACTAATACAAACAGCATACAATGCAGGATTCAACGACTTCGTGCTCGAACCCAAAGGAACACAACCACTAAACTGGATAGGGGTGTGGCTTGAAGGAACCCAAAATAACCCAATCAGACTAACTAACAACGCGCAAACAGGAAAGAACTGTGGAGCATTGACAAAATATTCTACAATCACGAACAACGCAAGAACAGGAGACTGGTGTGGGGGTGAAACAGAATATTCTAATATCACAAATAACGCACAAACAGGAAACCACTGTGGAGCATTGGCAAAACATTCTACTATCACGAACAACGCGCAAACAGGAGACTACTGCGGACATGAAGCAGAACATTCTACAATCACAAACAACGCGCAGACAGGAGACTACTGCGGATATAGAGCAGAACATTCCACTATCACTAACAACGCAAAGACAGGATTCAGCTGCGGATTTAGCGCGGAACATTCCACATTCACAATTAACGCACAAACAGAAGACAACTGCGGATTAAGAGCGGAACATTCAACATTCAAGACGAACAATCCAGAGACACTGAAAGAAATACTAAGGGATATAAGTAATCTAAAGATAAATTTATATCTAGAATGCACTGACACCCATTCAGGCAACAAGATAATCTTTATCCATCCAGACGGCACAGAAGAGGTCATAAAGGACTATGAATGAAATACTAGCAACAGGAATGAGCACGCCGATCAAGAAAGGCAACAAAGGACTAGGAGATCTTGTCAGAGACATGGCTGTCCCAGCGCCAGAAAGAGAAAGAAAAGCCCGCACAGAAGGAGCATGGCTGGAAGAAGCGCTGCAGAAATACGAGATTGCGCTCGGTATAAGAAGGTATACTTATACTGGAGTATTCAATAAGATAATGACTCAATCTCTTCCAGTACTCAATTCAAGACAGATCAACCAATTCATTGAAGCGACAATAGAATATGAAGACCGTAAACAATATCTTGGCTATACAGGAATTTTTGTTTCTACTTTGATACAGATCGCATACAATGCAGGACATAACGACTTCATATTTGAACCAAAAGGAACACAACCACTTGAACTTTTTGGGACAAATCTTAAAGGAACAGAAGAAAACCCTATAAGACTTACAATCAACGCACAGACAGGAGACTATTGCGGCGCGCATACAGAACATTCTATCATCACAAACAACGCACAAACAAGAAACAAGTGTGGAGCATTTGCAAAACATTCTGCCATAACAAACAACGCAAATACAGAAGATGGCTGCGGATGGAGAGCGGAATATGTCATAATAACAAATAATGCGCAAACAAAAGACTATTGCGGTTATGGGATAAGATATTCAAAAATAACAAACAATGCGCAGACAGGAGATAATTGCGGAGCATTAGCAGAATATTCTACCATCACTAACAACGCGCAAACAAGAGATAACTGCGCTTGGAAGGCAAAACATTCCATAATCATGAACAACGCACAAATAGGAAAACTCTGTGGAGGACGTGCAAATAACTCCACATTCAAAACCAACAACCAAGAGACACTTAGAAATATGCTAATAAATATACCAAGAAGAGTAGATAATGCCTCTTCACGCAACAAGATCATCTTCATCCACCCAGACGGCACAGAAGAGGTCATAAAAGACTATGCCATGATGAAACAACCGATATAATCCTCTTCCACTAAATTTAAATACTGATGCGCTAACGCATAATTCATGACTGCTAAAGAGGACATAGGCAAGAACTCACTCAGGCTTCATCTTGAGAAGAAAGGCAAGATCGAAATCGTGAGCAAAGTCCCTTTGAAGACAAGGATGGACCTGAGCCTCGCTTATACTCCTGGAGTCGCCGAAGCCTGCAAAGAGATCCATAAGGATAAGAGCAAAGTCTATGACTACACTTCTAAAGGGAATCTTGTCGCTATAGTGACTGACGGAACAGCAGTCTTAGGATTGGGAGACATCGGTCCTGAAGCGGGACTGCCAGTCATGGAGGGCAAAGCGATACTTTTCAAAGAGTTCGGAGGAGTTGACGCTTTCCCGATATGCCTTAATACTAAAGATGTGGAAGAGATCATCTCGATAGTCAAAGCGATCTCTCCAGGCTTCGGCGGAATAAACCTTGAAGACATCTCCGCTCCAAGATGTTTTGAGATCGAAGAGCGCCTGAAAAAAGAATTAGACATCCCAGTATTCCATGACGACCAGCACGGCACTGCGGTAGTCGTCCTTGCGGGACTCACTAACTCGCTGAAATTAGTCCACAAGAAGATCCAGGACATAAAGATAGTCATGAACGGCGCTGGCGCGGCAGGGATAGCCATAGCTCACATGCTGCGCAATGCTGGCGCGAAGCATATGATCATGTGCGATTCTAAAGGAGCCATATTCAAAGGCAGGAAAGAAGGGATGAACTCTTACAAGGAAGGATTCGCAGCTGCGACTGATGCTCGCTCATTGACTGACGCAATGAAAAACGCGGATGTCTTTATCGGAATAAGTGTTGCAGGAGCTGTGACGCGCGAGATGGCGAAGAGCATGAATAAGGACTCAATCATTTTCGCGATGGCAAATCCCACTCCAGAGATAATGCCTGAAGAGGCGAAAGCCGCTGGTGTCCGTATCATAGCGACAGGAAGAAGCGATTATCCTAACCAGGTGAATAATGTGCTCGCTTTTCCTGGCATATTCAGGGGCGCTTTTGACGCTCATGCTAAGAAGATCACTGAAAAGATGAAACTGGCTGCGGCTATGGCGCTCGCGGCGAGCATAACTCCTGATCCTGAACATATTCTTCCTGATCCGCTTGACAAGAACGTCGGCAGGAAAGTCGCGGAAGCTGTGAAGAGAGCGGCGATGGAGGATTGAGAACATGGGTATTGCGGAAACGGTTAAAGCGGCATTTGGGAAATTGGCCAAGAAGCCAACGCAGGAGTGCGATGGAGAACTTGATATTGTCGGGCATTCTGCCTATAGGCATCCTTCATCCCCTGAAAGAGAAGCCATTCGGTTTGACTGTGCCAGGAAAGACGGCAGCGAGTATAGCTTTATAGTGGATTGCAAGCCAGAGTATAACGAGGCGTCTCAAGCGCCTTACCAGCCCTAAAAGTCTCAGAACAGAGCCAGAAAACCGATAGCTTTATAAACAGAAGGATTGTTTCCGCCTTAAAAGTGTGCAAAGCCTTTCTAGGAGTGATCTTAGGAGTGTTTTACAGACTAAACCAACAGGTGAATGAAAATGTACGGAGACAGAGGATTTGGAGACAGACAGGGCGGATTCAACAGAGGCCCTAGAGAGATGCACAAGGCAACGTGCTCAGACTGCGGTAAGGAGACAGAAGTCCCTTTCAAGCCGACCGACGGACGACCGGTTTACTGCAGAGATTGCTTCCAGAAGCACAAGAAATTCTAAGAACTTAAGTTCAAAGAATCAATGGCTTTTGCTTTTTTTCTTTTTTTGTTATTAATTCAGAATCAGACATAATATTTATTAACCTCTCAAAGGACTGAGTTTTATGCGTGAGAATTATAGTGTCTATATCCTGAACTCGAGAGAGCCGTATGATCTCAAAGAGAGAGTGCTTCTTGCTGCAAAAGCTTCAGGGATTGAGATCTCCTGCAGATTCAGCTCAGAATCGATGGACCAATCAGGGAATCTTCTCTTAAATGGCGGCTTTTGCGAACTCCCTTCAGGCCATGACTTATATCTCCTGCATGTCTCAGACGTTACTGAACGCGCTGTTGAGAGACTAAAAGAAAAACAGCCTTGGTGCAGAATAGTCGGCATCAGCGGAGCAGCTTTTGATATCACTGACTCTATACTTCCTTATTTTAATAAGATGGTGACCCGCCTAGGAGGGCTGCAGAAAGAGAGTTTGACAGAGATATTGCAGGGATTACGCACACAGCAGGCAACTTCTCACGAAAACGTATCTTGCGCAATCTGAACTCACAACATTTATTAATGCGGTAGAATTCAGATATCCCATGTTCACTCACAGCATCGATCCTATAGCGCTGCAGCTAGGCCCTCTGGCCATACGCTGGTACGGCATACTGATGGCATTGGCGTTCTTATGCGGCTACTTCCTGTTCCGCAAGCTCGCGCGAGAGCGCAACATCTCTGAAAAGATCTCTGAGGAGTATTTCTTATGGATGATTGTCTCACTGATAGTCGGCGCGAGGCTCGGCCATATCCTGTTCTATAACCTTGAATTCTTCCTCCAGAACCCTCTGGAGATATTCGCGGTATGGCACGGAGGATTGGCCAGCCACGGAGCGATGATCTTAGGGGTAATAGCGACGATAGTCTTCTGCAAGAAGAATAATATCCAATTCTATGACCTTGCTGATATCATAGTCATACCTATAGCGCTCGGCGCAGCTTTCGTGCGGCTGGGGAATTTCGTGAATGGGGAGCTTGTCGGAAAGATCACAACGCTGCCCTGGGCAGTGAAATTCCAAGGCTATGAAGGCTTCAGGCATCCGAGCCAGCTTTACGAAGCGGCGAAGAATGTCTTGCTGGCAAGGATCCTGTACAGGATGCGGCTCATAACCTCACTGCCGAAAGGGTTCATATTCTGGAGCTTCATCTGGATATACGCGGTTATGAGATTCACTGTCGAGATGGTCAAAGACATGCCTTTAGTAGGACCTTACGGGATATTTACGACAGCGCAATGGCTCAGCATGGTATTCTTCATAATTTCAAGCGCGGCTATAGCGTATGAATACATCATTAAAGGAAAATATTTAAAAGCAACAGCGCTTACTTCAGTAAAGAAAAGCAAGAAACGATAATCTTTCATAAAAAGAGGTGTCAGATTGGTCAAGCCATTGATCGCGGCGAACTGGAAGATGTATAAGACAGTCAATGAGGCATTGCAGTATCTTTCCGCGTTCAAGCCTTTAGTCCAGAGCGCCACTGATGTCGATATAGCCCTCTGCCCTCCATTCACAGCTCTCGCCCATGTCGGCCACGAGCTTCAGGAATCTAATATCCGTATGGGCGCGCAGAACATGTTCTACGAGCGTGAAGGAGCGTTCACTGGAGAGATCTCCCCGATGATGCTGCGCGAGCTAGGCTGCGTTTATGTCATACTCGGCCATTCAGAGCGCAGGAGATATTTCATGGAGCCTGGAATGATGATCAATAAAAAGCTGAAGATGGCGCTGCGCGCCGGCCTGCATCCTATACTCTGCGTCGGAGAGAGCGAATTCGAGCGCACAGAGCAGGAGACAGAGAATGTGATAAATACTCAGCTGACTGACGCATTGGAAGGGATACCTTCTGAAGAGGTTGCTGGACTGACTATCGCTTACGAGCCAGTATGGGCTATCGGCACTGGCAAGACCGCCACTCCAGAGATGGCTCAAGACGTGCATCTGTTCATAAGGTCATTCATAGCTCAGAAATACGGCAAGAGCTCCGCTAAAGAATTACGGATAATCTACGGCGGATCTGTCAACGCTGACAATATCAAGCAGCTCATGAGCAAGCCTGACATCAACGGCGCTCTTGTGGGGAACGCAGGCCTTGACCCGCAGTCGTTCGCGAAGATCGTGAGGTTTAAGGAGTAGATTGTATCTATGAGAAGCGGATTTCTTAGATTATTAAGATAAAGACATATCTTGTTCAGAAATTCTACCAGATCATAATATAGTCCATGCTGTCAGTTGCCGCGCCTTGGTCTCACCAAGGCTGAATTTTATCCCCCTCGACAGAGTCAGGGGGGATAAAATTCAGGTCGTGCGTAGCACGACCGCGGCGATTTGACTATAAGATATATTAATGCAGATAATATTCTGTCTTAATATGATTCTCCGCAGAATTATACTTCAAAGGACTTTGATGAATATTTTTAATGGATTTGGATTTATCGGGTTAAGACTGAAAGAATCAGGAACACCAGGTTCGCCTGCATAAATATTGATTGTGATCGAATAATCCCCTGATTCAGCATTATCGGGAACTTGAACTCCTATCCCTATCGTGTTCTTCTCACGATTCTTAAGAGTGATGATCCTTCCTTCAGGCATGTCATAGAGTTCTAAAGGACTATAATCAGGAGGAAGATAATCTATTTCTCCTTGAGCATTAACAAATACATCATCCACAGCAGTGATCTTGAAATCCTTCTCAGCGCCAAGCACATTCTTAACAGTGAGAGCGAAATTATCCATCTCGCCCCTGCGCACTGTGGCAGACTTCCTCGAGAGGCAGACAGTCTCAGTTCCAGGACAAGCGAGCTCTCCCACCTGCTGATCGAACTGGTCATAATAATCAGCGATGGTCTTGTCTCCTTGACCGAAGAAAGTCATGGCGAGATAGATGCCCATGCCGAAGACAACAATTGCCAAGAGCAGCATGACTAGGAAATTGACTGATAGCTCAATCCCTTTCTTAGACTTGATCATTCGCGAAACCATAAGGAAAAGAATGAATGAAGAATTATTTGACGATCTCGTATTCCTTCACGATGATCCAGACGAACAATAGCAGGACTATCGCGCCGGCGATTATCAGAGAGATTGTGGTCTGGATCTGCTCGATTCCCTGAGTGAATGAGAGGTACAGTCCGTAAGCCATTATCGCGAAGCCTAGCCAGAGGAATTTGTCCAATACAAGCTTCATTATCTCAAATTCCTGCTGCTGAGTGAGTCGTTTTTTCTGTTTCATGATTCTGCCTCCTCAAGCGATGATCTCTAAGTAAAATTGGTCTGATGCGAGCATATTAGGACTATATTCTCCATCCGGATCTGATAGCGTAGATGTAGCAATGGTCGGATCATCAACTGTTGAGAAATCTATAGGGGTCAATTCAGCAGTTGCAAGTGCATCTGCGCCATAGATATTCACTTTGCAGATATATTTACCAGCAACCATCCTATCATCCTCAGTTGTAGGAGTTATATATCTTAATATTGCCTGCCAACCAGTAGAACCACTGCCACCTACACCTTCAACAGATTCCGCAGAAATGAATGGAAGTGCATAAGGCTTTACTGGACTTCCTTGAGAATTCTTGCAACTCACAATGAAAGGAAATATAAACTTACGTGTATTCGGCAATTTATTATAAAACCCGATCTGCAATTCCTGCTCTCCCTCAAACGGCAATTGCACGTTCTTAGGCACAGTCAGTGGATCATCCGCAGTAGGCTTCACAGTGAGATCAGTCACTGCCAATGCAGCACCGAGCTTCTCCTTGCCGGATTTGAAGATGAAATTGATGAGCGTCAGCCCAAGCCCTAGCATGATTATCGCGAAGATAAGAATAACTATTGACTGGACAGAAAGATTAAGGTCTCCCTTCTTTGTTCTGCTGAATAGCACTCGAATCACCTCTCTCTTCGTTGCTTTAAAGGAAGCTTATTTATAAAGTTTTCGATAGCTGCGGCGATGTCCTGGATCTTTGATGGAAAACTTTCTTGCCGCAACGCAACAATCAGCCTCTAACAGTAATAAACATAACATAAAGATGAAGCGGAGGCAGAAAAGACGATTCAGGACAGAGCCGATAGCTGCAATGATTGCGCTAGGACCAGGATACTTCACAACTTCTTACTAACCTCAGCCTTCCTCAGCTCTTCCTCAAACTCTTTAAGAGAAACAGCCAATGATCCTACCTCATACTCGCTCATCTCTCCCCAGGAGAGAGCGCTCTTGGCGTAATCTGCGGAAGGGACATCCGCCCCTAAAAGATGAAGGCAGTATTTTGCTGTCAGCGCGGCGTGATAATCATTCTCTTTCCAGTTAGAGATATCTCTCTTCCTATGCTGGCCTAGAGCGAAGAGATAATGCTTCTTTGCCTCTTCTGTCTTGCCTAGTTCATGCAGCATCATCCCTTTGTGCGCGTGATAGAGAAGATTCTTTCCGTTGATGCTTATAGCGGTATCTATATTAGACACAGCGGTTCCCAGATCTATATAGGGGATATCCAGACATCCTATAGACCTTAACGCTCGCGCGAGCAGGTGATAAGCGTCAGCGCAGTTGGCATCAAGCTTGAGCGCTGTCCTGGCGTGATCTATCGCGTTCTGAGGATTGTTCTTGTTAAGCATGAGATCTACATTGCCTCTCTTGCAATATAATTCTGCAAGCACAGAATCGCTGAGCTTTCCAGCTTCAAGAGCGGGTTTCTGCTCAAGCTCGCATTGCGCGAAATCCCTTCGTGAGGATTCCTCAGCCTCTATCGCTTCGCCATAAATGAAGTCCGCCACTACAAGATGCAATTGGCTGTGCTGCTCCTCTCTGCGCGATTCTTTGACATTGTCATCGCCTTGCTGGATCAGCAGTTCTATGCTCATGAGAGTCTCCTTAGAAATGAGATGTTTATCTGTTTTTTCATACCCTCACAAAGATATCATCATTAATGAAACGCTTATGAAAAGATCATTCTGAATTTCCTGTGTCCTTCCTTATCTGATTAGTCAAGTCTGGAAAAACTCTGAAGATGTTTGACCCATAATCCACTCCAAGCGCTTTATTGTCTTCAAAAGTGGCTTTTCCTCTCGAATAAAGGGCGTACACTTTCCTTCCCTCGCTGCGCGCAAGATCAATAAGCCCCGCGCCTTCTTTCTTCAGAGGATCTATGATGACGACTGAAGGCTTCAATCTTTCCATTGTCTCAAAATAATCAGCATCAAGCGCGGAAGTGTCCATAACATGCAGTTTGTAACTTGGCCCAAGCTCATGCTGAAGCCTTCTCGCGACTTCTTTATATGCCTGAGAGCTTCCGTCTGCGATAAGGATATTTTTTATGCCTTTTGCCACAGATTTCTCAGCTTCAGGAGCTTCATCCATTATCACAGCTTCAAGAACGCCTGAATCATCAATGCTCTTTTTAGCGTCATTTCCGCCGTCAATCCCCAGAATGTGCTTCGCCGCTCCGATACATGCGTCGATCGTCTCTTTAGGACGGATATTGAAGTAAGGCGCCGCTTCTCTGAGCAGATTCTCTTTCTCTTCGATGCCTTTGCCGTCAGATAATATCTCTTTCGCCACTTTGACATATCTTGCCATCAAGGATAAGGTCTCATCTTTGTTCTTCAGAGAAAGGCTTTCAAGGAATCCAGGAGTAGAAGCCGCGATATCCGCATAGCCCCTTATCTTGCCATCCTCTCTCAACCTCTCATCATCTATGCTCTTGATTTCATCAGCTGAAAGACCGTACATTTCCTGTCCGAGTATGAGCGCGATGTCCCATTCTAAAGGATCGATCTTCCCATCATTGCTTTCGCATCTGCCTAAGAACTTCTTGAAATGAGTCTTAGCCAAAGGATGATTGCCGTCAAGAGCTTCCTCATACGCTGAGAGTGTCACGCTCTCTTCACCGGCAAGATCTTCAAGTGACTTGGCATCATTGACAACACGGATCTCAGACATTTTCCGAAGAGTCTCAGAGCTCTCCTTCTTCAGTCTGCGATGCTCCCTTATTCCCGCTTCAACTTCAGCGGCGTCTTTCGTTGAATAGATATTGAAATATTTCATCAATCTCTTAAGGATCGGATCATGCTTCTCTTTATCGTAATAGCCGCTGAAGCCTTCAGAGCTCACATACTTCTTCTCTCTCAGACGCTCGTAAGTTCGCACTGCGGGACCTAAGAGGACGCTTGTGTGCCTTACTGAATCCTTGCCTTCCATTTCATTATCGTGCTGTTCGTCTATAGCTACTATCATCTGTTCTGGAACATCAGGAAGCAGCGTCTTGACAATGCTCCTGATCGCTTCATGCTCATAATCCTTCTTTTCAGAAGAGAGATTTTCTCCTTCAGAATTTATGACCGCGACATGATTCAGCATCATGAGAAGATGGGATGTTAGATACTCTCTAGTGTGAAGAGATCTCTCTAGGGTGCTGAATGACTCTGACGCTACGCTTTCCAGCGGCTTTTTTAGCGCCTTGCCTGCAATTCGTGGGTTTTCTGTCATTTTTATAGCCTTTTAGTGACTGACTTATACAATAGTGCTTTATGACCACAGAACTAGTATATAAAGCTTGTGGTATTTAGCTACTCATAAGTGGTCATTTCTCGGCCTTTTTACCACTCTAAGAAATCGCCAGATTTATAAACTTAAAAGCAAAATATCCTATTATGGTCTTCGGATTACTCACTTTCGCAGTCTTTATCATAGTAATCATATTCTCAAGCATCAAGATAGTGAATGAATACGAGCGTGGAGTGCGCTTCACTCTAGGGAAATATTCCGGACTTATGACTCCCGGAGTGAGCCTGATAATCCCGATACTGCAGACGTGGCAGAGAGTGGATATGCGCCTGAAGACAGTGGACATACCCAGCCAGGACTGCGTAAGCAAGGATAATATCTCGCTGAAAGTCAATGCTGTACTCTATTATAAGATACAATCAGCAGACAAGGCTATACTGCAGGTCGAGCAGTTCAGCTACGCTGTGAGCCAGCTCGCCCAGACAACCATGCGCAATATCATAGGCGAATTCCAGCTTGACGGCATACTCTCTCAGAGAGACAAGATTTCGGACAAGATCAAAGAGATAGTCGATCAGGCAACAGAAAAATGGGGCATTGACATCGAACGCATAGAGATAAAAGACATAGAGCTGCCTGAGAACATGAAGAGAGTGATAGCTCAGGAAGCAGAAGCTGAAAGAGAGAAGCGCGCAGTCATAATCAAAGCATCAGGAGAAGTCATGGCAGCAGACAACATGGCAAAAGCAGCGAAAGTATTGAGCAGCGCCCCAGGAGCGATGCACCTGAGGACTCTGCAGACACTGAATGAGATAAGCTCTGACGCGAGCAGCAAGATAATATTCGCGATACCTATCGAGATACTTGAAGCGATGGGGATCAAGAAGAAGTGATCTGCTTTAGCCTATTGACAAAGCATCCTTTATTCATGTATTCTTTAATATATACAGAAGTAGGATGCTGTCAACTAATCGTCATCTTTATATATTAGTTCTCATATTTGGTCTTTTTGAGGTGATTTGTATGGTTGTTTGTGAATATTGCAATTCTAAGAATATTGTAAGAAAGGGATTTAGGCATAATGAATCTGGGAAAAAACAGAAATATCTTTGTAATTCCTGTAAGAAATGGTTTGTCGAAGACGATGGTTTTAAAAGAATGCGACACGATCCAAAAATAATTGCGAGAGCAATTCACCAATATGCAGATGGATTCTCATTGGGAAAAGTAAAAAATCATCTTAACCAACATGACGATACTATAGTTTCAAGATGGACCGTGAGGAATTGGTTAGTGAAATATAACCAGCTTCTTAAAAAAAACTCCAGAAATTCTGCACTCCAAAGATTAAGGGGAAAATCCATTTTGATGAAAAAAGAATCCATGTGAATGGAAAACTATACGATGATCTGAACGCGATTGATTCAAAGACAAAATTCATATTATCAGAACTCTTCGTAGTGAAAAAAGATTTAGATTCGGTAAAGATTTTTCTAGAACAAATCAAGAAATCGTGCTATGCACATATTCTTGAGAAATATATATCAGAAAAACGTAAACCAATAAAAGAAAGAGAACTAATCACATTTGTCTGCGACAAATGTCCAACATATAAGACTGCATTCAACATGTTATTCAATCGTGTCGCAAAACTTGTTTTTGGCATTCCAATAAAATACAAGAAATTTGGAGTGAAGCATAACAATAACGCAATTGAAAGATATAATAGAGAGATAAAAAGACGAATTATTGTCATTGGAAGCTTCAGGAAATGTAAAGGTGCAAAGATATTTCTTTCTTTTAGAGCGATACTTTATAACTTTGTCAACCCTCACTCGGAACTTAAAGGATTAACGCCTGCAGAAGCGGCAGATATTATTCTCCCACTTGGAAAAGATAATCTTCTTGCACTGATAAGATATGCCGCGAGACAAAGATGACGTTAGATAGACAGCATCCGGTCTTGACACCCTTCATTTTGGCGCGCCTGCGCCTCCGGCGCCTACCCCGACAAAACGGCCACCATTATCGAGGTCATCGTCGCCGCCGAGGCCATTATGATAATCGTCGGCGAAGAGCACACGGCCCTGAGAAACAGAAGCATCTCTTCCTTCAAAAGGATGATAATTACCCAGATCTCCATCTGAATCTTTCGCTTTCTCATAAAAAGCCTCAAGCTGATCAAGGCTTCCAGCAGCTCTTGCGATAACCAAAGGGTTTTCCAAAAAAGGTTTCTTCTTATGCCACCCTGATTTCGTGTCCTGTGCCATATTATAAGGCATCACGACACCGAACTGATGAGGCAGTCCG
>DATDYN010000039.1:0-16084 GCA_035289005.1 Candidatus Nanoarchaeia archaeon | reverse complement strand
TCGCAGCAGGAGACTGCACATCGATACATGAGTATCAGTACATCATCGCCGCAGGCCAGGGATGCATCGCGCTGATCAAGGCAGCGAGATATCTGGCGGGGAAGAAATGAAAGATATCTCCCCTATATAAATCAACATTTGGTCAGTCAAGTAGATTATCTATAGCTTCTCTCAGCATCGCTTCGCTCTCAACTCTCTCAGCTGCCTTAATTTCTCCTTGCCGCCTTTCGTCTTCGCTAGCCGCGCGTAGAACCTGTTAGCGATGATTATCTGAGAATCAACAAGAGCCTTTATGTGCGGCTTCCACACTTTGATAGGATTGTCACGGACGAACTTGGCCCAGCGTTCTACCTGTTCATCATGGCTTTTGTCTCTCATTCAGGCGCAGCCTCCGTATCTGTTGCTTTATCTGGTTTATCTCATTTTCATTTATGTTGCCGGAATAGATTATCCTCAAGTGCTTAGCGTCTTCGATATCTTTGTCAGACTTCAGCAATTCTTCCTTGAAAGCGATGTTCATCTCAATGTTCGAGAAAAAGATGTTCATGCCTGTAAGCGGGAATCTCTTCCTGGTAGTCAGCTGATACTCATCTAACGCGTCTTTAGCGAGTTTCAGCTCCATCTCAGGAACGGGCATCCCTTTCTTGACATATCTTATGGAGATATTATCTAAGAGATAATCGTTATAAATCGTCTCAGCATCGTCTGACTGTATGCATTCGAAGCCAGCTTTCACAAGCTCTCTATGCAGCAAGATGAACTTCTCCTTAGAGATCCTTTCAATGATCATGTCTATATCTTCAGTGCCTCTGCTTCTTCCATGCGCTATGGCGACAAATCCTGAGACTATTATATACTTCGTGTGCTTCTCAATAATGTCCGCGAAATCCTTCGCGAACTTGTCCAGAATCGTCCTGTCATCGACTTCTCGTTTCATCATATCATCTCGAATCAGTCAATGCATCACACTTTAAAAAACAATGCAAAAATCACTTCACTCTAACAGCCTCAAGATTTCTCGGCGCCACAGTCTCGATGTGGAACTGCTTGTGCACGCTTGATGCGAGATCAAGGCATCTCGAATTCTCGCCGTGATTGATTATCACCTTCTTAGGCTTAGGATCGCATCTTCCGATGAAATTCATGAGCTCATGCCTGTCGGAGTGGTCTGAGATCTCTATCCTATGCACTTCAAGCTTCAGCTGCAGTATCTCTGACTGCGCGCCCTGCCTGAAAGTGAACTCTGTCTCTCCGCGCCTTATCCTGTGTCCGAGAGAGCCTTCAGCCTGATAGCAGCTGAACACCAGAGAGTTCTTAGCATTGTCGCCTAGAGCTTTCAGGTATTCAACTGAAGGCCCTCCGACAAGCATCCCTGAAGTGGCGAGTATGACACAAGGCCCTGTCTCTTCAATGACCTGCTTGCGCTCTTTAGAGCTTCCCACTCTCTTGAATATCGGATTCAGGAAAGGGTTCTGGTCCTGGTGGAAGATCGCTCTCCTTATCCCGCTGTTCAGGAATTCAGGATACGCTGTGTGTATCGCGGTGATATCCCAGACCATTCCGTCAATGAACACAGGCACTGGTTCCATCTCTTTGTTCTTCACAAGAGAATCTATAAGTATCATGACATCCTGAGCCCTTCCTGAGCCTAGCACTGGCATCAGTATTTTGCCTCCGCGCTTGATAGTCTCGACAATTATGTCCTTGAGAGCCTGGTCCGCTTCCCGCGCAGGAGGAAGATTGTTGTCTTTGCCTCCGTAAGTGCTTTCGATCATGAGAGTCTCAAGCCTTGGAAAACGTGTCGCGGCCGGCTCAAGCAATTGGGATCTTCCGAATTTCAGGTCAGCAGTGTATAATAGATTGTGCAGTCCATTCCCGACATGCATATGTACCATTGCTGAGCCGAGAATATGGCCCGCATTGTAAAGAGTTATGCGGACATCAGGAGTTATATCAGTGACTTCCTCAAATTCAAGGCAGATGGTATGTTTTACCATCTCTTTGACATCATCAGCATTGTACAAAGGCTCTTTCCCTTCATTCATCGCGATCTTGATCATGTCAAGATGCAGGAGAGACATGACATCTCTTGTTGGAGCTGTGCAGTACACAGGGCCTCGATAGCCATACTTGAACAGCAAAGGCAGCATCCCTGAATGGTCTATATGCGCGTGAGAGATTATCACGGCGTCAAGCTCATCCATGCGGAATTCAGGCGCCTCAAGATAAGGATAAGGCTGAGAGTCATTAGCGACATCAATGCCGCAGTCGAGAAGCACTCTGCTTTCTGGAGTCTGAAGGAATATCGCGCTCCTTCCGACCTGTCTTGCCGCGCCTAGATAAGTCAATCTTACCCATTCGTTCTTCCTCTCCCTTATCCAGCCGTCATAGATGCGATGTCCTGTCTTGTTGAGGAATTTTCTCCTGTAATCAGAATGCTGGTAAAGGACGCTCTGTATGTTCTCGATTATCTGCGACCTTATCGCTGGAGTCCGCCTTATCAGCGGAACCCACAGAGTTTTCTGCCTTATATCTCTGAGAGTAGAGCCTTGCTTGCCTATCGCGAGCCCTGGCTTCTCGACTTCAATGACCACTTGGCTTCGCTGCGGATCAAAGATCACATTAGTGACTCCTGATTCCGCGGAGACAAGCTCACGGATTATCTTCTCAGCTTTCTCAGCAGCCATGGTTATGCCTGGGTCAGGCCTGAGCTCGACGCGCTTCTTGAATTTCTCTACCAAGGATTTTATGACCCCTCCATTGTCCAGGAAGAAGTCTGGATCCTTAGTGTAGAACATTATGTTGGCTCCCTCGAACCCCGCGTCAGAGACTTTGTTCTCTGGAAGCTCTTTCAGCATTTCTTTGATTATATCCGCCATTGATGCACTCCTATATCATTTATTATATCATCATTGCTCATTATCTAATTAAGATTTCTTGAAGGTCTTGAATATAGACGTTTATTCTTGCCGTGCAGAACAGTTAGCCGGCAGCGTCTTTAATCTTGTGCCTTTGATTATTCCTAATAATCTCATTGAGAGATATCCTTCAATGCGCATTCCCGATGCGCGCACAGAATCTCATTGCACTACTAGATTGATTTCCTGAGTCATTATCTTCTTTACGCCGTCCTTGGTGATAGTGACTATATCAAATCCTGAGCCGCTCGCCGAGTCGCGCTGCATCGCCGCATTGAGCGACTTGAGGGCGAGTTTCACCGCTTCATCCTGGTTGAGGTCTTTCTTCCAGAGAGTCTCAAGAACTCCAAGAGCGAAGACCGATCCTGAACCGTCAGAAGCGAAGCCTCTCTCTTCAGTGATCCCTCCTGAAGGATCTATAGAGTAGATATGGTAGCCGTCACTGTCTTTTCCAGCGACAAGGAAACCCACTATCCCTGGGACCATGCTCATCTTCCTGAGATTAGAGTAGCACATTCCCGCGACCAGATTTGTGGTCTCTTTGACTGTGACCTCAACATTTGTGCGCACCTTGCGCAACTTTATCTCTGCCCTTATCACTTTGACTAAGAGCTGGGCGTCAGAGACCATCCCGGCTATGGTCACAGCCATAGAATCGTCTATGGTATGGATCTTGTCAAAATGTTTTCCTGCGATGAAATTGCCGGCAGTCGCGCGCTTGTCCGCTGCGAGAACGATGCCGTCTTTGAAAGCGATGCCCAGAGTTGTTGTTCCTGTCTTCATCATTTCTTCTTTATCCATTCGTCTGCACCTAAGTGTTTTTTATCCTCTATCCAGAAAGCTGATTAATATACAACTGCAGGGGGTATATAAAGGTATCGGTGGCATCGTTCTCGTCTTAAAATTTATGCCTTGCCTCTATGAATCTCAGCGTCTTGGTCTTCTCGCGCATCACTATGGAATACGTCTTCGCTCCCCAGGAAGTGAATTCAACCCCTTTCAGCAGCGGTCCAGTGATTATACCTGTCGCGACAAACAGTGAGCTGTTTGTATTCACAAGTTCCTGCGCTGAATATCTTTTGCTTAAGTCAGCGATGCCCATCTTCTTCACCCGCGTCTTCTCAGCGTCATTGATGAAATGCAGCCTTGCCTGCATCTCTCCACCGAGGCATTTTATCGCCGCTGCGGAAATCACCCCTTCAGGAGCGTTGCCCACTCCCATAAGCGCATCAATGTCAGAGTCAGGCATGCAGGGAGCTATCGCTCCAGAGATGTCTCCGTCAGGCAATAGAGTGATTCTCGCTCCGGCTTTCCTTATATCAGCTATCAGCTGAGAATGCCTTTCTCTGTCCAGAACTATAACCATCAGATCCTTGATTTCCATCCCTTTAGCTTTCGCTATAGCATGAAGATTCTTTTCTACAGGAGCGTCTATGTCTATCACTCCCGCAGCTTCAGAGCCTACAGCTATCTTGTCCATGTATATGTCAGGAGCGTGCAGCAATGATCCTGCAGGGCCTGCAGCAAGAACAGATATCGCGTTCGGCTTTCCATAAGCGACAGAATTCGTGCATTCAAGAGGATCGACAGCGATGTCTATCTTAGGGCCTTTGCCAGTGCCTAGCTTCTCGCCGATGAACAGCATCGGCGCCTCATCCATCTCTCCCTCTCCGATCACTACCTTACCGTCAAAGTCTATATTGTTGAACCTTGAGCGCATTGCCTCGACAGCGGCATTGTCAGCCGCGTTCTTGTCCCCTTTGCCGGTCCATCTCGCCGCAGCTATCGCCGCTGCTTCAGTGACGCGGATGAATTCAAGAGCTATGTTGCGGTCCATAAAGTCTCTATGATGTTAGGAATAAAAATGCAGCTGCCGGCACGAAAGTCAGAGATATCTAATCTTTGTTACCAGCAACCGCATCCATGTTCTCATGCAGCTGCCGGGACTTTCGACAGTGAGCCTGCAACGCAAGCTCGAGCGTGTAGTCCCTCGCGGAACCAGTAAGCCTGGCCTGTTTTGAACCCGGGTCACAGCGTTGGGAACGCCATATCCTAACCACTAGACTACAACTGCATAATTCCTGAAAAATTAGGCTTCCGATTTAAATAGTTTACTCACGAATAGGCCCTGTCAGGACCTAGAGTCTCGATACTGATAATCTTTATTAACTTAGCTGTGCAGCATATGCGTATGGCAGACACAGCAAGCCTGATACTCAATGGAGAGATAGACGTAGGATGGCTTGAACGCGCAGTAAAGAGCCCTATCTACTGCGCTGATGGGGCGTTCAATAAAGTTTTCGGCACAGGGCTGGAGGTAAAAGCCATAATAGGAGATATGGACTCAGTCAATAAATCGCTTAAGACTGGAGCGAACATGATCCGCACTCCTGACCAGGACTATACTTGACTTCGAGAAGGCATTGCAGGTCTTGAGGAAAGATTATTCTCATATTGATATCTATAGGGGTTCAGGGGGGGATTCTGACCATTTCCTGGGCAATCTTTCTGTCGCTAAGAAATACCATAAAGTGATTTATATGAGATTCCTTGACCCTAACCAGAGCTATTTCTTCCTCGAGCATGATTCTCTCATCGAGGACGCAAAAGGCAGGACAGTGTCAATAATGCCTTCCCCAATAGCGGGAAATGTCCGTTCTGAAGGGCTTGAATATGAGCTTGATAGGGAGACCTTAAAGCTAGGAAGGAATATGGGCTTGAGGAACAGGGCAGTCAAAGACAGAGTCCATATCCAGTACTCTTATGGCTGCGCGCTCATGTTTGTAAGCAACAGATGATCCTGTCAGTGAAGCATTCTGCATCGCCTGATGCGCAGGCTCTGCCATGAATATTTCTTTTTTTGCCGTCGCTTATAAGCGCTCTATCATCAATTCTACTCGTAACCTAGCTTTCCAAGCAATGACAAAAAATCTTTGTCTAAAGATTCAGGACATCGTCTTGCGCACAGAAACCTTTTTATAGCCATGATATATGACTCTACTCTATAGTGGTATGGCGGTGAATCTTATTCGTCCGATACGCTCTTCAAGAAGAGAATCTGAACCTCTAAGGGGGAATCTGGAATTAAGGATAGGTTATCCTAACGAACTTCCTCTCGAAGGGATTTTTCTCGCAAGGCGTGACCAATCCTGCAATGATATTTCCGGAAGATTCAAGGATCCTTTAGTGAGGATAATTCCTTCTGATCAGGAGTTAGCGAACCAACCCTTATATGGGAAGATAAGCGAGAATTTCCAAGAAAACTTGACCAGATCGCAGATGTATAGCAATAACCTGCGCAGGGAAATAATGTTCCATCCAGAAAGATCAACTGATTTGCGAGTCAAGATTCGTTCCGAGCAGAAAAAAGAAGGAGATATGTATACTTATGTCGTGGTCTGCACTGATGATCCTGTGAATGAGAAGCCACTCACTCCTGAAGAAGCGTTCGGTGTTGTAAGAAGCATGAAAGTGTTCTATGCAGAGCATATAGGCGAAGGGAAGAAGGGAGACCCCTGCCTTAGAGTATTCACCCCATTTCCGGGATGGGAGAGGATGAGCACGAAAGATCTAAAGAATATAGGTTATATAAGCAATGAGAAATGGAAGTTCATGGCTAATGAGACAGAACAGTAAAAAATGTTCAGGGAGAATAAATCTATCGAGGTCAGGATAAGCAACAGTCTGCGATATGGGGAGCGTATCCTCGTTAGGAAAGTGACATTATATGAAAAGAATGGGATGTTATTCCTCAATCCACTGATAGGTTTCACTGAAGAGGATGATGTCTATGATGCTTCAGGCAATAAATTAGTGACGTCAATGACAGGTATTTCTGAAGGAAGTGAGATGTCCAATCTTCCGATTGTGACTTCAGATTGGGTGAAAGGAGAGGATGTAGGCGTTGCATATATCCGCGCGCCGCTCGTGACTGCTGATCTCAAATATCATGTGAGAATTCTTGTGCATGGTGCTGAAGCCGGGAAATATGCACCAAGAGTCAGGATCACTAAACAAGGGCATGCCTGTCTTGTCGCGGAAAGGATATGAAATATAGAGTACAATTAAATTATCCTGCGAGATAAAAAACGCCGAGGCTGAGATTTGAACTCAGAAATCCCGAAGGAAACAAGCTCCCTATCCTGGTTTCCAGGCTAACGCCCATATCTTTCAAGAAGATACAGATTGCGCAGTACCAGGTTGTGCCACCTCGGCAGCTAAATACTGCAAAAAGAACCTACTTAAAAGGTTTTTGATTTTTAAGCATATCCTGTTTAAGGGCGTGATTAAATCCGATGGTCTCTAGGTATTTCTGTCTTCCTTCTTTAAATATGAAAAGTATATGGTTAACATACCATCTTTCATTTTTTGGAGTATAAGTATGATAATTGGATTGGACTCCAAATTCTTCTAATAAAGACTTAATCTCTAACATACCCTGTTTATTGATAGTTTGAATCTTGATATGATTCTTGCATATATAAGCTTCACAGTCAAAGAACGCCCGCAACCATTCTTTTTTGGCAAAATCATCAATCAATAAATTAAATGGCACTCTCCACCTTTTCACGCCAAAACGTGCTTGTATGATTATATCTTGAATTATGATCTTTGAATCAACAGTGACGCAATAAAAGTTAGTTTTCTTGTACACTAAAGGCCTTTTTCTATAAACAAGTTTAAACGCATTGCAGAACGGCTTAAGCAATGACGGATGATCTGGAAAAAATCTCGCGGAATTGTGTCTGTTCGTCTTCGTCTTTCCTTCGTATATGTTTCCATCTCCTGCAAGATATCCGAAGATTCTTGCTTTGAGATAAGGATATCGTTCTGCATTTCTCTCGATATATCGTTTTTCTTTGTTTTGAATCTTTCTCCATCTCGATTCAATATTCAATTTATTTCTTTTAGAGATATCCATTATTTGTATTGATATTCAGAAGAGCTATTATAAATACCTTAGGTGTATATATGTCCAGTGTCTTGTGTATAATGATAATTTATAAACCCCTAAACATCCAGTAAGGCTATGACCAAACTCTCCCCTGCCTCATTCATAGGCGTCAGCGGCAATGGGATAATCTCTTTCGGCTCAGGCCAGCCGGATATGCCTCCTCCGAAGGAAGTGTTCGAAGTTCTCAAGACGTTCAGGGAATTCAAGTATGGCATGGTGAAAGGGCAGCTTGATCTGAGGACTGCGCTGGCGAAGCAGTATCCTAACGCTGATCCTGAACAATTCGTCATCACTAACGGCGCGTCTGAAGCGATAGATCTTGTGCTGCGCGCCATTCATGACAATGGCGGCAAGAGGATTCTTCTGCCGCGGCCTTACTATTATTCCTATCCGCACAATGTCAGGCTTGCAGGGATGGAGCCTGTATACACAGACCTTGTGAAGGGGAAGATAGACATCGGGGATTTCAGGCATAAAGTGAAAGGCTGCGCGGCAGTGCTCATCAATTCTCCGTCGAATCCTACAGGGACAGTGCAGGAGATAGAGACATTGAAAGAGATTGAGAGGATAACCCAGGAACTCAACATCATCGTGATCTCTGATGAAGTCTACAAAGACATCATCTATACCCGGGAGAACTATCTTATACAGGGTCCGCATGTAGTGACTGTGAATTCCTTCTCAAAGACTTTCGCGATGTGCGGCTACAGGATAGGATATTTATGGACGACAGATGCCGAACTCGTAAAGCGGATCGTCGAGATGAAAAGCCACACTTCGATGAATACCTGCATACTGGGACAAGCGATGGCTCTCGCCGCGACGCAGTCAGATCCGAGATACATCTCAGAGCAGCGCAAGGTCTGGAAAGAGAGAAGGGATATGATCGTCTCAGGATTGCGGGCGCTAGGCCTAGAGCTATGGGAGCCTGAAGGAGCTTTCTATGTATTGCCGAAGATCCCTGTCAAGGACGTCGAGAGATTCCACAAAGAGCTTTATGAGAAGCATAAAGTGATAACTTACCTCGGCGAATGGTTCGGCGCGCCTGGACGGTTGAGGTTCTCTTACGCGCTTGACACAGACAAGATCCTGGAAGGGATGAAGAGATTGAAGAAGTGCATGGAAGAGTTTGAGGAGTGAATTGTAATATTTCTTAGACTAAATTTCTCCTCATTTCAGGCATTGAGTATCTAGTTACTACTTTTTAGTAACATTTATAAACCTGCAGGCAAGAACCACAAGCATGACCCTCGAAACTGCATTAGAAGGATGGGGATTCACAGCTGACCAAGCGCATCTGCTAGCGCAACATACTTGGTTTCATCATAAAAGGAAGACAGATGAGCGTATTGAACAAATGCTTGATGAAATTACTGAGGTCTATAATTGTTCAAAAGAAAAGACAATAGATATGATTACTAAATTCCCTCAATTTGCAGGTCTTGATCATTGTCGTGTTGTCAGGGAAGCAACGCAAGTCTACGGAAACTCACAGCAAGTGATCAACGTAATTCTTAAATTCCCTCAATTTGCAGGTTATGATCCTGTGCGTGTTGTTAGGGAAGCAACATGTGTGTATGGTGATGAGCAGAAAGTCAAGCAAGCAATTCTTAGACATCCACAATTTGCAGGTCTTGATCATGTGCGTGTTGTTCAAGAAGCAACAATGGTGTATGGTGATAAGCAGAAAGTCAAGCAAGCAATTCTTAAATTTCCACCATTTGTATCTCTTGATCATGTGCGTGTTGTTCAAGAAGCAACAATGGTGTATGGTGATGAGCAGAAAGTTAAGCAAGCAATTCTTAAATATCCTCCTTTTGCAGGATATAATCATGAGCGTGTTGTTCGTGAAGCGACGCAGGTTTATGGTGATGAGCAGAAAGTCAAGCAAGCAATTCTTAAATTCCCTTCATTTGCAGGTTTTGATCATGAACGGGTTATGCGAGAACGAAGTCGTATTGGTAGAATTGCAGGATTAGACAGACAACGAGTTATAGATCATATTATTAATAATCCTGTGCTTGTAGGTTATTCCGCAAAAAGATATCTTGCAGGACTTGATGTCGCGCGAACTCTTGCTGCAGAAGGATTTGAGTGGAATGAGATAATGCTAAAAGCATTTTTATGTTATTATACAAAAAGCCCATACGTCCCAGGAACTGACAGGCAGCGCATCTCTCACGTTCCGAACGCAGAACAAGAGCCGCCGCTGCTCAAGAAGATGCGATCATACCTGAAAAACCATCAATGAATGGCTGAAGGGATGTGTAGAAGAATTCAAAAACAGTTAAGTCAAAAAGCAAGAAGATTATATATCTCTCACGCCTCAAGCATCTCTATCTCGATGTGCAGCCCTTCAGGGATAGGCACTCTCATGACGAGTCGCAACGCGCGCTCATCAAGGCCGAGATCTATCAATCGCTTGTGCACTCTCATCTCGTAATGATCCCAAGTAGCGGTCCCATTGCCGCAAGGGCCTTTACGGGTAGTGACCTTAAGCCTTTTTGTAGGCAGAGGGATAGGTCCTCTCATCTGGACACCTGTCTTCTCAGCGATCCCTTTGATGTATTCGCAAGTCTCATTGATCTTATCAATCTCTGAACATGCTATCTTGATTCTTGCTCGTTGCATAGTTGCTCCGTGTGTGCCTCATGATGATTCTTAGGTCACCATGCCAGATGAGGAAAAATAAAAGACTGGTGAAGGGCTTATCCCATCTTCTTCTCCGTCATGTCGATGCACATGCCTGCGGCGACTGTTGCGCCTGAGTCGCGGATAGCGAATCTTGACATCTGAGGGATGTCTTTCTGGCGCTCGATGCATAAAGGCTGCATAGGCTTGATCTTGACAATGGCCGCGTCGCCGTTCTTGATGAAGTCAGGCTTCTCCTGGAGAACTTCACCTGTCGCGGGATTGAGTTTCTTGACGAGCTCTGTGAACTGACAAGCCACTTGCGCAGTGTGTATATGGAACACTGGAGTGTAGCCTACAGTGATGACGCTCGGGTGGTTGAGCACGACGATCTGCGCCGTGAACTCTTCAGCCACTTTTGGAACGTTAGTCTCATGGCCAAGCACATCTCCTCGGGCGATGTCTTTCTTGCCGATGCCGCGGACATTGAATCCGATATTGTCTCCTGGCTCAGCCTCTTTCATCTGCTCGTGGTGCATCTCGATGGTCTTTACTTCGCCATGCACTCCCTTGCCCTCTCTGCCTGGGACGACAATGACCTTGTCGCCTAGCTTGAGGATTCCTGTCTCGATACGTCCCACAGGGACGACTCCTATACCTGTTATGTTATAAACATCCTGGATCGGCATCCTGAGAGGAAGCTGTGTGGGCTTCTCAGGAGGAAGCAGGCTGTTGATAGCGTCCAATAATGTAGGTCCTGTGTACCAGGACATCTTGTCGGACTTCTTGTTGATGTTCTCTCCTGGGAAAGAGGCTATCGGCACGAAAGGTATCGTGTCAACCTTGTAGCCTACTGATTTGAGCAGCATCGTCACGTCGTTCTTGACAGCTTCGAAGCGCTTCTGGTCGTAATTGATCATGTCCATCTTGTTGATACCGATGATCATCTGGTTGACTCCCAGGGTCTTGCTCAGGAAGACGTGCTCTTTTGTCTGGGCCATGATCCCGTCATTGGCCGCGACAACGAGAACTCCAGCGTCTGCCTGTGAGGCGCCTGTGATCATGTTCTTGATGAAATCACGGTGGCCTGGGGCGTCGATTATCGTGAAGTAGTATTTGTCTGTCTCAAATTTCTTGTGAGAGAGATCGATAGTCACTCCGCGCTCCTGCTCTTCCTTAAGGTTATCCATGACAAAAGCGAATTCGAAACCCGCTTTCCCCAATTCCTGGGCTTTCTCTTTCAGCTTCTTCATAGCTGTCTCGTCGATGAATCCTGTGTTGTAGAGCAGCCGTCCGACTGTCGTACTCTTGCCGTGGTCGACGTGACCGATAAATACCAGGTTTATGTGCACCTTATTCTTTGCCATCGTTGTTCCTCCTCTAGATTTTTGCAGTATTGTCAACAGCTTTAAGCCGCTGCGTCTTAATCAAAATTGACTTATATCTCTTGACGCTCTCTTTTTTGCAATGACGCTTTCAAGGCTTCAATGCTCCGTCGTCGGATTAATCCTGAAACTGCGGGGGGGTTTATAAAGTTTTCTGCAACCACCGTCACATGTTTCCGTCTAAGGAAATCGTGATGACTTATTGGTTCTCAGTCAGCCCTTTGCGTTCGCGGATCTGCTTGACAGTCTTGTCCTGCAGCTCCATAGGCATGCGCTCGAAAGTCTGATCGATTAATGAGTAGTTTCCTCTTCCTTCAGTCACTGATCTCAGCTCTGAAGCGAGGCCGAACATGGCAGCCACTGGAAGCTTTCCTTTGATCTGTACCCTGTTCTCCTCGTGATTCATGTCAAGCATCTGTCCGCGCTTGTTGGCGATGAGCTTTGTGATCTCGCCCATGAATTCGACAGGCGCTTCAAACATCAGTGTCTGTACCGGTTCGAAAAGAACTGGGCCTGAGAAACGCATCGCGTCACGGATACCTTCCCTGACAGCGGGATACATCTGCGCAGGGCCTCTATGGATGGAGTCCTCGTGCAGCTTCACATCGACAAGCCTGACTTTTATCCCTGTGCAAGGCTCGCGCGCCAAAGGACCCTGGCGCATGACATCCTCGAACATGTCAAGGATGAGCTCGATGACTTCGATCATGTAGACCTCTCCGCGAGTCTCGTCGACGAAGACGCTTCCTTGATAGACCTCTTTGACCTTGTCAGCGATCTTCGTGTCCCATCCGCACTGCACGAATTTGTCTCTGAATTCAATGTTCTTCTTCTTCACTCTTCCTGCTGGGATATCCTCAGATTTTATCATCGCGGAGATCTGCGGCTCGAGCGGTTCTACGATGAAGTAAAGCTTGTTGTGCTTGTTAGGGGATTTTCCCTCGACTTCTTGAGGAGTCTTCTTGGTGATTGTCTCACGGAAGACTACTATCGGCGGAGAAGTCGTTATCTCGACCCCTTTCTCAGTCTTGATCCTGTTCTCGATGACTTCGAGATGCAGCTCGCCCATCCCGCTCATGAGGTGCTCTCCTGTCTCCTCATTGATCTCGATCTTGATTGAGGGATCCTCTTTCTGGACCATCCTCAGGACATCAATGAGTTTCGGAAGGTCAGCAGGTCTCTTCGCTTCAACGCTTTTAGTGACCACTGGCTCAAAGAGATGGGTTATCTCCTCGAAAGGCTCTGAAGGATTGATCGTTATCGTCTCCCCAGGCCTGCTCTTGACTCCCGCGATGCCTATGATATTTCCTGCGGGAACATCATCGACAATCTCGCGCTTCGCTCCATTATAGATGAATACCTGCTGGATGCGGGTCCTCTGCTTGCTCCTGTTCAGATAGACCTCAACTCCACGCTTCATTGTGCCTGAGAATAATCTGCCTGCTGAGATCTCTCCTGCCTGCGGATCGACGACTATCTTTGTGATGACGAAGAATAATGGACCGTTCTTGTCGCATTTGATCAGTGATCTGCCATCTTCGCTCTCGATATCTCCATGCCATATCTTCGGGATACGGTAAGCCTGAGCAGTGACCGGATTCGGCAGATGCTTTATTACTGCATCGAGAATTACCTGATGCAGAGGAGCCTTGTTCTCAAGCTCTTTAGCGCTCTCATCCCCTTTCTCGAACGCGTCGATGATATCTTTGAAAGAGATGTTCTTCTTCTGCATGTAAGCGATGGACATCGCCCATTTGCTGCGCGCGGAACCGAAACAGACTGAACCGTTCTGCACCGCGACCTGCCATGCTTCTTTGTATTCAGGAGGGGCGAGCTCGCGGATAAGCTTATTGACATGGGTGATTATCTTCACGAACCTTTCCTGGATCTTGTCAGAAGTCAGGCGGAGCTCTTTTATCAGCCTGTCGACTTTATTGATGAATAATATAGGCCTTACTCTCTCGCGCAAAGCCTGCTTGAGCACTGTCTCTGTCTGAGGCATGACTCCTTCGACAGCGCACGCGAGGACTATGCATCCATCGACTGCGCGCATGGCTCTGGTCACGTCACCGCCGAAATCGACGTGGCCTGGAGTGTCGATGAGATTGATGAGGAATTCTTTCCCTTCATATTCATGGACCATGTTGACATTAGCCGCATCAATCGTGATCCCTCTCTGCTTCTCATCCTCATGGAAGTCAAGGACGCAGGCCTCTCCAGCGAGGGCTCCTGACATCATCCCCGCGCCGAAAAGAAGATTGTCAGAGAATGTGGTTTTGCCGTGATCGATGTGCGCGCAGATCGCGATATTACGGATAGTGTCCTGGGCTTTCATGAGCCGAGTGACCTTGTCAACCATCTTCTCTCCCATTAGCATTCACCTATTGCAGTTATCTACTTATCACAGTTATTATGCTCTCTCATCGTCAGCGTACACGAACGATGAATCAATCCTTTCGTAATCGAATAATTCCTTATCGCTGAAGAATCTAGCGATCTCGGTCTTGGCTGTCTCTTTCGAATCTGAAGCGTGCACTATATTGTTGCTTATACTGAGCGCGTAATCTCCACGGATCGTTCCGGGAGACGCTTCGACTCCATGTGTTGGACCGGCCATCTGCCTTACGACTTCAATGACCCGTTTGCCTTCAAGCACGAGAAGCATTGCGGGAGCTGAGCGCATAAACTTGACGATGTCCTGGAAGAATGGCTTGCTCTTGTGATGCGCGTAATGCTCTCCGAGCTGCTGCTCGCTGAGATGGGACATCTTCATTCCAACTATCTTGAAACCTTTGCGCTCAAAGCGGTGAAGTATCTCGCCGATGAGAGCCCTGTTGACCGCATCAGGCTTGAAGATTACAAGCGTGCGCTCATCCATCTTCTGTCTTTGATTGTCTGCCATTGTGGATCACTCCTTTTTGATAAGCTTATTGTTTCTTTGGCTGAGGATTCTTCGCTTTCGCGCTCTCTTTAGATGAAGATTCTGCCTTGGCTCCGCCGCCGCTTTTCACTTCGGCGAATTCCGCAGTCCATCTTGTCGTGCGCGGCTTCCTGTTCAGCTTGAGCATATTCTTCTCGCATTTCATCGAGCAGAAATAGAATATGCGGCCGTCAGTCTTGACGTACATCTTTCCAGTGCCTCTCGGCATGTTTGTTCCGCAAAAAGTGCATATTGCCATGATTCACCTGTATCAGTTGCCGCCCCTTCCTTTGGAATCAAGCGGGCGCGCTTCAAATTCTGTCTCTCTCAGCATGAGTATGTCGCCGACGCGGACAGGTCCTTTGACGTTCCTTCTCAGGACTTTCTCCTGATCCCGTCCTGCGAGGACTTTACATCTCACCTGAGTAGCTTCTCCTCTGGAACCTGTCCGCGCGAGCACTTCCTCAACTCTCGCGGGAGTTGCCGGAGTGAACGTCACCGCGCCTTTACGCTCTTCCTGAGCTGGAGCGGCGCGATCATCCTTGCTGACCATTTTTTTTAGTGACATAGTGTTCTCCCAATTGCAATTGTTTACTTGCTCTTGCGCGCGGCTTCAGCGATCATCTGCTTCGCGTCTCCTTCCTGCACTACAGCGACAGCGGCTGTGCCGACGGGCAATCCTGCTGCCGCTCCGAGCTCTTCTTTGGAAGCGACTTCAAGGCACGGGATACCTTTCTCTTTCGCCAATGCCGGAAGATGCATTATGATCTCCGGAGGAGTCGTGTCTTTAGCTATGACGACAATCTTCGCGGTCCCTTTCTCCAAAGCCTTTGTTACTTCGTTGGAACCTTTGCGTATCTTGCCGGTGTTCTTCGCGACTTCAATAATCTCATAACCCTTATCTTGACTTTCAGCCATGGTGTTCTCCTCCCTGATAGGATGTAAAGGTAAAATACCAGAATATCTTACCTCATTCAGGCAGCTGCGCCGCCGTCATCAATCACTGGTAAGCCGACGGAAAAGGAGGTGGTTTATAAAGATTGCTGTTTGGTGGGTTGCAGAGGTATTTCTCACTATCTCTGTTGAAGATTATGGCAGCATAAGAATTCTTCTTGATTATTCCAGGATCAGCGGTTCTGGTGAAAATCTCGTAAGTAATATAACCCAGTGACCATATTATGGTCGCTGGGGTGGGGAGTTGACCCCCACATGGACAAGAAAAAGAGCTTACTACAAAAAATTAACGAAATAATCGGGCAGGCGCGTGCGCCTGTGT
>DATDYN010000038.1:0-48241 GCA_035289005.1 Candidatus Nanoarchaeia archaeon | reverse complement strand
CATTGTTCAGCACAAAGACATACTGGAAGCCATTGACCAGAGCGTACTGGAAGCCGACATTGTTCGCTCCTGTGAACCCTAGATTCTTCTTGTTCTGGATGAAATGCGCTTTCTGCCCGAATTCTTCCTTCAATCGCTGCAGGGAATCGTCAGTGGAAGCGTTATCAACAACAATAATAAGGTAATTGGAATAATCGAGATTCAGCAACGACTTGATGCACTCAGAAGTATCTTTATAGCCGTTCCAATTGATGAGGATAATCAATATTGAAGGATCATTTATTGCCATTCTTTACCCCTATAACGAACATATTAGAGCCTGTCCTAAATAAGTTCATCAGAAATCTGAAAGGCTCATGAATAGCATGCCCAATAATCTTCTTAGGGAGTGTTGAGAATTCTCTTCTTGGCTGTTCTATGATGATATCAATGACTTTAAAATTGTTATTTTCTAAGAGTCTCTTTATAGTTGAAGGGCTAAACTGCCATATGTGCATGCTTGGAACCAATGACACCCATCTCTTTCTGAGAATCTTAAACTCAATAGAGCCTGCATTCGGAAGCCCAAGAAGGATGATGCCATCGTTCTTCAGCATATGACCCATCTTTTTCAGGAATAAATTCGGGTTATCAACATGTTCAATCACGTGATTTGCAGTCACAACATCGCATTTCTTCTTAATCTTGTATTTTAAGAAATCCCCATAAGACATATTTACTCCTGATATTCTTTTTGCATTATGAACTCCGGATCCTGACGCTTCAATCCCATTGACATCCCATCCTTTTCTTTTCATAATCCCCATAAGTATGCCAATCCCTCCCCCAATATCAAACAAAGAACCTTTTTGTTTATATCTTAATATAATATCGGCTATTATATTCTGATAATAATGGAATAAACTAAGATTCTTCACATAATAGTTCATATCAAACTTATCATAATCTACCTTCTTGAAGTTTTTGAAATAAAGCAGGTTACACACGCCACATCTGACTAACTCCTGACCATCAATGTCAAAGAGTTTATGATATAGAGAGGCATTCCCGCATATACAACAGTTGATTACAGCCATAGCAATACCTTAATTGTACCCGGTAATATCCTTATACTTTATCCGGTTATAAAGATTCTTAAACACGCTCTTAGGCCTTCTGAACAATAATTTAAACGCATAGATTGCTTGCTTTCTGATATAAAGCTTTTTGAATTTTTTATAAAAAGCGTAAAGCTCTTTATTTGAGATATTATGGGTGACTATTATCTTGTCAGAATAATTGGAAGGATAATCAATGCATAATCTTGAGAAGTCCATATGTTCAGATACTAGATTATTTTTTAGAGCATATTCCCAAGCCATTGTTTTCGGATAGGGGGTTAATGTGTATACTGCAAAAGACGCCATATTCTGACTTTTTATGAAATCATAGGTTTCCATGATTGTCTCGACAGTATCAATTGGCGCACCAATAACAAAAGATCCTGAAACACGGATGCCTGCTTTTGTCAATAAAGATATTGCTCTGATATTATCCTTAACAGATATATTGCTCCCTTTCAGATATTTTAGTATCTTCTCAGAACCGGATTCAAGGCCCATATTCACGCTATGCACATTCATCCTCTTTAAGAAAGTAACTGTTTCTTTATTAATCAGATTGGCTCTTGCAGTGATATTGAATGAGACTCTTTTATTGATTCCAAGTTTCTCAATTCTTTTGGTTATCTCTATAAGACGTTTCTTGTCTGCTATGAAAAGATCATCATAAAAGTTTATATGAGCGGGATTATACGCTTTAATAAGCTGTTTTATCTCTTTGATCACATAATCTGCCGAATTAAATCTGACTTGTTTCCAGAAAGAAGAAGAAGAACAGAAATAACAATTATATGGACAACCGCGGGAAGAAAGCATAAAAAGGTCATTCTTATCCAGATTAAGATATTCTCGGGCTGGAAAAGGAATGGAATCTATCTTTTCTATCAATCTTCGAGGATTAGTAAACACGAGCTTAGAATTGTTATCAAGAAATACCAATCCATTAATATTGAATAATTCTGCTTTTGAGAATATTCCCTTCTCAAGAAACAAACGGACTATCTCAAAGAAAGTTTCTTCTCCCTCACCTATGACTCCAAAATCAAAACATTTATCAAAAGAAGAAGGCAAAGTAGAAATATGAACTCCTCCGATAAATACGGGCATTCCTTTTTTCCTACAGAATGAAGCTATATCAATTGCAATCGGATAATTCTGAGTGACTGATGATATCCCTACAATATCTGGAGCAAAAGACTCAATCTCTGGCTTATAATCATTACTGATGATCTTGAAGATTATATCCTGATTTTTAATCCTTGAACGCACATAAGAGATAAGATAAGCAAGATTCAAAGGTGGATAATTTGTTTCAACCCTTCTTTGTGTGTTTATTGCGTTAATTAACAGCACTTTTATTGCCATTCTTCAACATCCTCACTTTCTTTCTTTCAATGTATAGATAATACCCCATCAACAAAGACAACCATAATCCCAGAAAATAGTCTTTATACATCCCTTTTCTCAGAAATATCCAGACAGAGAATATTACTGGTTCAATATAAGAAGAATATATCCCTAGAGATCCTAAGGGTTTATTGAGAATGCCCCCACCATTATTCTTAATTATAAGTGGTGCTGATAAAGAGGTATATTTCTCAGCCTTATTGAGAAACTCTTTAGTGTTATTATATGGATAATGATTAATATATCCTTTCAAGTTTCCTATCTTACCATCAATAGAGATTGATCTATGCGGTTCAATATCTTCATAGGTAGCTTTTCCTGAACGGAATAATCTTGTCACTGGCATATCATTCCAATAAAAACCTTTTAAGAAACGCCCAAAACAATAATTATGGAAACATATATTAAAAGCGTTAAGATGAATATTCTTCATAGCACGGATAATCTCAGTCTTTAATTTAGGAGTTACTTCTTCGTCAGCATCTACTATCAATATCCATCCCTTCTTGATTTTTCTTATGCCAAAATTGAGTTTTTCTCTAAGAAGATAATTCTTCTTTCTGAATTGATATATTCTAACATGAAACTCTTTTGCAATCTTGAGAGTGTTATCTGTACTACCACTGTCAATAATGATGAGATTATTAACCCAGTTCACACTCTTAAGACAACGTCTGATGTTTTTCTCTTCATTCTTCACAGCAACAAGGGCAGTTATGGTCTCCATTTTAGATAAAGTCCGCGATAATGCAGTTAATGCCTAATAGACATTCTTTAATTTTCTATCCTGGATGTATATTCTTCCCCAGATCTCAAGCCATAAAAGGCTCCAGATGATAGCGGCATTATTCTTTCTTTTTGCACTATGCATATCGAGCACGTTTTTAACACCGTTAGGTCGTATATACTCACTTATAAAGGTTTCTTTATCGAGCAAAGTGTTGTATGCGAGATTCTGCAGATCATTCATAAACCAGGCATTCAACGGCACTCCAAATCCCTTCTTTTCCCGATTAAGTATCTGCTTGGGCAATAGCTTATTCAAGGATTTCTTCAAGATATATTTCTTTGTAAATCCTTTAAGTTTCAGTGACGAAGGAATTGAAGCTGCAAATTCCATCAGCTTATGGTCCAAAAAAGGGGATCTTGCCTCAAGGCTGTTAGCCATTGTCGCGATATCCATCTTGACCAATAAGTCATATGGAAGGTATTTCTTTATATCAGAATACATCATCTTATTAAGAAAATCGTGAGAGTTATTCTTTCTTAATTCGCATCTTATCAGCTCTGAAGAATTCAGATCCAATCCGCTAAATCTCTGATTGACAAGATCATTCTTCATCTTATCATCGCATATGATCAATGAATTTATGAATCTGTCTTCTCTAGACATCTTAGACAACTCATCGAATCGCTTTAACTTTCTATATAAACCATAATGTTCTCTTGGAAGTGGGAGTAAACCTATGGAATAGCTGACCGTTTTCCTGATAAAGTCTGGAATAGCTTCATATTTACTGAATATCTTGTCCCGTGAATATCTTTCATACCCTGCGAAATTCTCATCTCCACCATCACCTGTCAATACTACAGTCGCATGCTCTTTCGCCATCTTTGCAACATAATAAGAAGGGAGGGCAGAACTGTCAGAATAAGGCTCGTCATAATGCCATACAAGCTTTGGAAGTATGCTTATCACATCAGGCCGGACTATCTTCTCATGATGTTCTGTCCCAAATCTTTCTGCAATAATTCTAGCATAAGGAATCTCATTGAATTCTTGCTCCTCAAAGCCGATAGTAAATGTCTTTACTGGTTTATTGCTGAATCTTGACATCATAGCCACAACGGCAGAACTGTCTATCCCTCCGCTCAAAAACGCCCCTAATGGCACATCAGAAGTGAGTCGTATTCTAACAGCTTCTTCAAAATTAGCTAATAAGGTTTTTGCATAATAATCCTCTGAGAAGTTCATTTCATCGTAGTTAAGATCCCAATATTGCGAAGTCTTTATCTTACCATCCTCGCAGATGAGAGAATATCCTGGCATGATCTTATATATTCCTTTGAATATAGATTTTGGAGCAGGGATATACCCATAAGATAGATATGATGAGATAGATTCAAGACAGATATCCCGTTTGATTGTTTCATCCTCAATTATAGACTTAAGCTCTGATGCAAAAACAAACCTCTCATCATCATAGTAGTAGAATAATGGTTTTTTACCGAGTCTATCCTTTGCAAGAAAAAGGCGTCTTTTTTTCCTATCCCTGTTGTCCCATAACGCAAAAGCGAACATGCCTATAAGCTTTTTAAGTATACCCTCCCCGTATTCTTCATAACCGTGTATTATCACTTCTGAGTCAGTATTTGACATGAATTTGTGCTTTTTCTCAAGCTCTGCCTTAAGCTCTAGAAAGTTGTAGATTTCACCATTAAACACTAGCCAAACATCCCCTTCTTCATTGCACATAGGTTGCCTGCCATTCTTTGACAGATCAATGATAGAAAGACGTTTATGTCCTAGACCGATATGAGAATCGATATGATAATTCTCGGAATCTGGACCTCTATGATTCAATATCTTAGTCATATTTTTTAATAGAGATTTGTCTATATCATTTGACTTAAAACTATATATCCCAGCTATGCCGCACATATCTAATCTCCGGATATACCATGATTATAGGTTTTATAAATATTGAGATAATAATTCTAAGTTAGTTGAAGAGCAAGTGTTTAGATCTTTCTCTTGAACAATAGATAACTGAACAATGGCCCAGTGATGATCAAAAGAACTAATGAGATTGCCCTCCCAGTTAATGCAGCTGCAAGAGATTGGGATGGTGTAATCCCCACAATCAATGCTGAGAATACTTGGACTGCTTCAGAGATACCTAGAGCGCCAGGAGTTATTGAGATGAAATTGCCTAGATAGCTCACAGACACAAGAAACATGGATTTAATAAGACCTATATGCGCATCAAATAACCCATAAACAAGAATTGTGCCTAAAACTCCAAGCATCAATTGAGCAACCATAATTGTCGAGACTGTCAACACCAATTTATTATTCTTTCTTATCAGATGCCAGCCATTAATAACTCGGATTAATACGTTAAAAACTTTGTTTTGAGTATTTGAGAGATTAGGGGAGATTATTACAATAATCAGCGTTGAGATAAAAAGACCTATAAATATGAATAAAATCAGGTAATTGAACATGTCAAATTTAAGATAAAGTAATACCATACTGATTATACCGAGTAAACTTGCAATCATCACATTGATAACATATATCCCGATCAAGGTAGATAGAAAACTCGCATAAGAAAATCCATGCTTCTTCTTGAGATATGACGCTCTTGCTATCGATCCCCCCCTGAAAGGAGTTATAGTATTATAAAATGAAGTTAGAATAGAAAGCCCAAACCATTCTTTTATATTAAGATGTATATTGAACGGCTCAAGAAAATATTTTATCAAAAGACCGTTGGTTATATAAAATGAGAAATTTATCATGATAAAATAAAATATGTATGCTGAGTTCACTAAAGAAAGCTGCTTAAAATCAGAAGAGTGGCTATTCAGATAATATACAAACCATAAAATGAAGAATACAAGGAGGGCCATACTAATAATCTTCTTTATTGTAGATTTCATCTTGGTCTTCCAGATATATTCAATGATATTGCAAGATTTATTCCAGAGATAATAAATGCTATCTTTATTAAGAAATGATAAATCAGATAATAAACATTATTCATAAGCAAAGAAGATACAAATATAAGACTGCAATAACCGCATTTGTACAGATTAATATTTAGTTCAGAATACACAAATCTTGACTCCTTCAGGGCATATAAAGGGCATCTTACTTTAATCATCCCGCCACAACCTTGAATAAACCTTAGGATAAAGTTTATTCAATGCTTTCTTAGTGAATAAAAACACTATCCCTTCTATAACGGGATATCTCTTCTTGCACTTAATGCACACGAAAAACAGGTTATGTCTAATTAATGCAGAATGCGTCTTTCTGCCATTATCCTCCATCAAACATTCTGGGCAGACAAGGCATTTTTCTATATCCTCCTGAATATCTTTATTAACACTCTTTCCCCTCTTAAAGACCAATCCAGAAATACCGCCCCCGAACAGATACGCCATAAGAAAAGTTAGGGGATTTCTAAGACCATACAATTTTGAATTTATAAACCTCATAGACTTTAGACTGACATCCTTATCATTGAACAAAGCTAAAGATTTCTTCCATTCCTTTAAAGAAATCCCATCATTCTCTATCACGCCATACTCCACTTCATTGCATGCCTGTTCAGAAAGAAAATAATCAGATATCTTCCTAAGGATGGAAGCATTAACTGCCTTTTTTGAATATATCTTACTACTTTTGTACAGATTCAGATGAAGCACTTTCTTGAAAGGTTCCTCATTGAAATAAAAGCTTCCGCCAGGCGTGAGAACCCTATATACCTCGTTTATCACAGGGGAAGGATCTGGAAAATGGTGCAATGTCTGATAACAAAAGATGAATGGAACAGAACCGCTCCTGAAAGGAAGAGTATTCGCATCGCAACAAACGCGCAAAGGTATTTTTCTCTTCTTAAATACTTTTTTGTAATGCTTACAGGAATTCAGCATATCATAAGATATATCTATCGCTGCGCCTTTAGCATCAAGAACGTTCTCTATGATTAAAGAACGCTGACATCTTTCTGCACCAAGTTCAATATAAGGAGAGATACGTGTTTTTGTCTTAAGAATCTCAAAATCATTTAATGTGACATCCATCCTTCTTTTCAGTATCTTGTTAATCTCTTTCGATTCAAATTCATCATTAAATATATGGTGTCCAGATATCTGTTGCTTTGATAATTTCTTCCTAAAATCTATCTCTCCCTTCTGACTTCTTAAAGTTTGATATTTCATAGAATCCCCATAATAAAACACTGAAAGTTTATTTAAATAGTTTTCTGAATTTATCTAAGATACTGAAAGTTTAGAATAGGACATATTACGTAAAAAGTCGATTTCTCGCCCCACTCACCAAACATTTATAAACAAATTCTGAGTCTTCAATTATCCATGGGAGTGAAGAAACACAAGCATAGCGATACAAGAAAGACAGTCAATACGCAGTTGAATAGCAAACTCTTTTCCTTATTAAAGACTTACAAACCAGCTCTTTTCCTCATCTTCGTGCTCGCTTTAGGCCTTTCTGCGCGTCTTTACTCTGCGAACATGCCTGCCGCTGAAGAGAGAGCGACAAGCATAGTAGAAGCTCAGTATAAGCTGCAAGGCAAGACAATTATAGATAATCCTGAAGCCCAAAAGAAGATAATTGAGCTTTCAAGACAGTACAAAGACAGTTTCACAGATCCTGAAGGCAATCTTTACCTTATCGGCTCTGACAGCTATCTGTTCCTCAAGCAAGCAAAATCAGCCCTTGAAGGAGAGAAATCTTCCTCATTCTTCGTACTCTCAGAAGTATACATCTATAAGACTGCGCATTTCTTCAATAAAAGCTTCACTCTCCCACAGGCTGCTTATTGGCTCCCAGTGATTTTTGCGCTACTCTCGATAACTTTGATATTTTTCATCGCAAGAATTATGACTAACGAGACAGGCGGCCTGATTGCCGGTACTGTCCTCGCATTGCATCCCCAGTTCTTCACCGCGACACAGCCAGGATTCGCAGACACTAACGGTATGAATATCTTCTTCTCAATACTTGCCGCGTTCTTAGTATTGCTCATACTGCGCAGAAGATCTCTGAGAGAAAAGATATTATATGCAGTTCTTACGACACTTATTTTTGCTATATGGAGCACTGCCTGGAATGGCTATTACTTCATGCTTGCGATAATCTTCCTGTTCGCATTCTGCAGCGCTGCATACTGGACATGGATAAATAGAGATAAATTCTCACGCATCCATACGGCAATCATAACCATTACATTGATCGCCTTGATTATTGCTGCGTTTTTCATTGCAAAACATCCATCAGCACAATCAAGAATAACCCATATCAAAGAACGTATAGGGTACGAAGCCACATCACCTTTTCCAAGCACGGCGTCAACCACCTCTGAGCTGCTTTCTGCCCCTAAAGCGATTGCGCTAGCAGGCAACAAATCCAATCCTCATCTTTATCTGCTTAATGGATGGTTTCTCGCGATACTTACATTAGCAGGATTAGTTATTTCAGCAATGCTACTATTTAGAAATAATCCTTCATGGAAATATGCATTATTCACGATCATATGGTTCATCTCACTCTATATCGCGGGGTATAATTCTGTGAGATTCATCTCTTACATCGCTCCGCCTGCAGCTCTGCTCATATCATTAAGCGCAGTGAAGATCTTAATATTGGCAAAGAGATTCTCAGAGCAGAAAAAGCTCTCGGAAAGATTTCCAGATATCGTTATTGGGATCATCGTTATAATGATGATAATCTCAACAACCACAAGCGCGCTAGGGCTTGATCCTTCAACTACTCTAGGCAGACGTTCCCTAAAGACTCCAGCAATGAATGATATTATATTTGAGACAGGCAACAAGATAAAGACCGCTTCAACTGCTGACGCTATAATCAATTCCTGGTGGGATAAAGGGTATGCTTATGAATACGCTGCAGACAGAGAGGTTATGATGGATAATGGGATTGGCGGCTCAGCAGACCCAAGAATTTACTGGACAGCGCTAGCGCTTATGACAACTAATTATACAGAGATGTTGAAAATATTTGAGAAGATTGATTGCGGAAACATTACAACTGGCTCATCACTTCTTAATTATACTACCCCTTATTGCACACCACCAGAAGCATTTATCTTAGTGGATAATGACCTCATCTCAAGAATGGATCAGTTGAGATATTACGCTGAGACAGACCTCAAGACAACAGAACATCCCCCATTCATTCCGCCAAAAGCCTCTTCAATCTCTGAGCCGACAACCTGCTTTCCGAACAATGAGCAGACAATGCTCCGCTGCGGCGACAGATTCATTGTTGACTTGAATGATAAGCGTGTCTCTTTTGCAGGAAAAGCTTTCCCAGGAGTGCTTGTCTCCCAGAAATACTTTGTGAGGACTCCAGAGAGAGGAGATTACTCTTTGATGGTATACCCTGAAATCGTTCAGGGAGGGAATGTCTACAAAGCAGTGCTGCTGAAAAGCGACCTTATAGACACGACAATAGTAAGGATGTACTTCATGAAAGGCTACGGCATTGAGAGGATAGAGCATTTTGACGAGATATCTGATCCGCTGCTTGGAAGGATTGTGACTTATCGCGTAAACTGGCGATAAAAAGCATCTAATATGCAAAAAAACATTGAGATACTATGATGGCACTTATTGACGAACATTCTATTGATTACAAGATAGGGAAGATTGTGGGTTTTATACTGTCTTATTCAATATTCACAACAATCTTATTCTTTTTACTCTCGAATACTCAGAAAATCCCTGAGAGTTGGAGCATCGTTCATGTGATTGCGCTGACCTTTTTTATAACGCTTTTAGGTTCAGGCATAAAGAGGCTGCTAAGATGAATATCCGAAATACTGCAAAACAAATATTTTCCGGAATCAAATCCGGAATGAGAGAATTTGGGCAATGCCTCTCGGCGATAGTCAATAGTACGCTGTTACTGCTTGTGTATATTGTCGCAGTGGGACCTACTTCGCTTATTGCAAGACTGGTAAGGAAAAGATTCGTTGAGATTGAAGTTTCTGATGATGTTAAGAGTTACTGGTCAGACCTAAACCTAGAAAATAAGAAGTTTGATGAATATTATAGACAATTTTAGAATAATCCAAAAAACACCTCTTCCCAAGAAGAATAAGGAGATACAAAGATGCCGATGTACATTTTAGGGATAAGTTGTTTTTATCATGACTCGTCAGCAGCGCTACTGAAAGACGGGATTGTTGTAGCTGCTGCAGAAGAAGAACGCTTCTCAAGGAAGAAGCATGACTCATCATTCCCGATAAATGCAATAAAATACTGCCTACAAAGCCAGAATATATCCGTAGATGACTTAGAGTATATTGCGTTCTATGAGAAACCTTTCCTGAAACTCGAGAGAATGCTCTCTCAACATTTAGCGGCTTTCCCTTACAGCCTGAAGACATTCCTAAGCTCGATACCCAGCTGGATCAATGAGAAACTGAGAGTGCCAAAGATTGTCAGAAAGAGACTTAAATACAAAAAAGGAGTGTTATTCATAGACCACCATATTGCCCATGCCGCAAGCTCTTTTTTAGTGAGTCCTTTCAATAAAGCTGCAGTAGTAACTGTTGATGGTGTAGGGGAATGGACCACAACAACTTACGGCATCGCTGAAGGCAATGATATAATCCTTCTGAAAGAGATACGCTTCCCTCATTCTTTAGGGCTACTTTATTCCACAGTCACTGCCTACCTTGGCTTCAGTGTCAACAATTCCGAGTATAAAATCATGGGGCTTGCGCCTTATGGGAACATGGACAGGAAGACAAATCAGCAATATAAGAGATTGCGCAATGTGATTGATATAAAGCCTGACGGCAGCTACCGTATGATCATGGATTATTTTGCCTACCATTACGCAGACAGGATGCTTTCAGGAGAATTCTGCGAACTCATGGGGGGGAAGATAAGAAATCCTTCGGAAGAGCTTTCTCAGCGCCATAAAGACATCGCAGCAGCAGTGCAGCTGATAACAGAAGATGTGATGACACTGATATTAAAGAATGTGGCAAAAACAACTGAATGTGATAATCTAGTTCTTGCTGGAGGAGTAGCGCTCAACAGCGTCTATAATGGCAAGATACTTCGCAATACTCCGTTCAAAAGATTATGGATACAGCCTAATGCTTCTGATGGTGGAACAAGCATCGGCGCAGCAGCATTCGTATACCATTCTTTGCTAAGGAAAAAACGTGTAGTTCCTCTGACAAATGCTTATCTCGGCCCAAGCTTCTCCGATGCAGAGATAAAAGAATTCCTTGACAGCAATAAGATAAGATATTCTACTCTCGATAATGATAAAGAACTCGTAAGCACGACCGCGCGATTGATACATGATAACAATGTCATTGGCTGGTTTCAGGGAAGAATGGAATGGGGTCCTCGAGCCCTTGGAGCGAGAAGCATATTATCCAATCCTTGCAATAAGAAGATGATAGAAATCCTCAACCTTAAAGTCAAGCACAGAGAGAAATTCAGGCCTTTTGCGCCAGCAGTCTGCGCTGATGATGCTTTGAAGTATTTTGACTGCGACAATCCTGTCCCTGCGCCTACAGATTATATGCTGATGGTCTACCCAGTAAGAGGTGAATGGAGAAAGAAGATTCCGGCAGTCACTCATGTAGACGGCAGCGGCAGGCTGCAGACAGTGAGAAAAGAGCAAAATCCCAGATATTATGACCTTATAAAGGAATTCGGAAAGCTTTCAGGCATACCCATATTGATCAATACCTCATTCAATATACGCGGAGAGCCTATAGTCTGCACTCCAGAAGACGCTTACAGATGCATGATGGGCACAGGGATTGACTGTTTGATTATTGGGAAATTTGTCATATGGCGAGAAGATAACCTCAAAGATGCTTGGAATAGTGAGAAATATGCTAAAGATTAGAGATACGAAGAAGATATCTTGAATTATTGAACAAAATATTTAAATACCTTGAGCAAATAGGCATGATACTATGTCAAACAATAGATCACTGATAGGAGAACTCTGGGATTTCCTCAAAGTCAGGAAAGCTTGGTGGCTCACGCCGATAATATTGATGTTGATAATAGTAGGAATCCTGATAATAATCGGCCAAAACAGCAGCGTAAGCCCTTTCATCTATGCGTTATTCTGAGAGTAAGATTGGCAAGACCAAGCATCTTATAGAAAAATGAAGAGCTTACAACGTCTTATACACAAACCCGTCGTTAGCAGAATGATTGAAGAACCCTTTCACATCGACAATAACAGGGATATCCATCTTCTTCGCCAGTTCCTTCAGAGTTATGCTCTTGAACGCAGAATGCGCCACAGCGAGTATGACAGCGTCAACTTTAATTATCCCTGAGATCTCAAGGTTCTGCACCCCTATTGAAGGTACAATCATGCCGTAACTGAACAACGGGTCAGAGCACAGCACTGCAGCCCCTTTAGCTTTCAGTCCTTCAATGACATCCTTGACCTTGCTGTTCCTGACGTCTGGAACGTTCTCTTTGAAAGTGAGCCCTAATACAAGCACTTTAGAGCCTTTGATGTTTTTCCCAACCTCATAAAGGCCTTGCTCTGCCAATTCCACTACTCGTCCGGCCATGCTGTCATTGACCTCTCTTCCCGCAAGGATGACTTTAGACTCGTATCCTAATTGGTGCGCGCGGAAAGTGAGATAGTAAGGATCAACCCCTATGCAATGCCCTCCCACCAGCCCTGGAGTGTACTTATGGAAATTCCATTTAGTGCCGGCGGCCGCAAGAACATCTTTGGTCTTTACCCCCATCCTAGAGAATATGAGTGAAAGCTCGTTCATCAGCGCGATATTGAGGTCTCTCTGGATGTTCTCTATCACTTTGGCCGCTTCAGCGGTCTTTATGTCCGGAGCGACATGGATTCCAGCGCTTATCACGCTGCCATAGACTTTCGCGATTATTGACGCGCTCTCACCGTCCATCCCTGAGACTATCTTGATGACCCTATCGATAGTGTGCTCTTTATCCCCTGGATTGACTCGCTCAGGGCTATATCCTATCTTCCAGTCACTACCGCACTTAAGCCCTGAATTCTTCTCAATCAAAGGGACGCAGCAGTCCTCTGTCACTCCAGGATAGACTGTCGATTCGAAGACAACAATCGACCCTTTGCTGAGATTCTTCCCTATCAGGACTGAAGCGCTCTCGACGAATGAGAGGTCAGGTTTTTTATCGTCATCAACAGGAGTTGGCACTGCCGCGATTATGAAATTGCAGGACTTCATCACTGAAGGGTCTGAAGAGAAACTGATTCCTGCCTTGATTAATTCTTCAGGGCTGACCTCATTGGTGCTGTCCTTGCCTTTCTTAAGCTCTTCAACCCTTGAAGCCTTGATATCAAACCCTGTGATCTTATGCTTCCTCGCGAGAGTAACCGCTAATGGAAGGCCTACATATCCCAGGCCGAGAACACATATCTTCGGGACAAATTCCGCCATTGGGTAAGCCTCATCATCTTATTTCTTGAATTATCTCTTAGCGCCAGCGCCTGCCTGCTGCTTGTACCATTCGACAGTTCTTTTCATCCCTTCATCGAAATCAACAACGCACTTATAGCTTAATTCTTTCTTCGCGCGCGAATTGTCAGCAAGGGTTTTCCTGACATCTCCCTGCCTCGCTGGAGAATGCGTCCCTTTTAATGATTTGCCTAATAAGATATTAATCCTGGAAAGCACTGTATTGACGCTGATGCTCTCTCCATTAGCGATATTGAAGGCCTCTCCTCCGCAGGATTTCGAATTCATCGCAAAGATGTTCGCTGAAACTATATTATCAACATAAGTGAAATCTCTTGATTGCTCGCCATCTCCATGTATTGTCGGAGAGATTCCTTTCAGCACTGAAGTTATGAATAAAGGGATGACTGCTGAATACTGGCTTGAAGGATCCTGCCTTGGACCAAAGACATTGAAATATCTTAGAGCGATAGTGTTCATGCCGTATATGCTGTTATACACCTTGAGATAATACTCTCCCGATAGCTTTGTGGCGGCATAAGGAGATAACGGCAGTTTAGGATCTAGCTCTTCCTGAGGGATCTTGCCGCTGCCCCCATAGACTGAGGAGGAGGAAGCGAACACGAATGATTTGACCTCTGCTTTTCGCGCAGCTTCCAGAAGAGTTATAGTCCCAAGGATATTGACATCGCAGTACTCTTTAGGGTCATCAAATGAGGCAGGCACAGACCTGCGGGCTGCCTGATGCAGGACATGATCTATGCCTTTCATTGCTTTCGCAACGCTCTTCTCATCCCGTATATCGCCTTCAATGAACGTTATCTTGTCCTTGACTGCCGAGAGATTATCCTTCTTCCCTGAGAACAGATTATCAAGAACTACAACCTTATAGCCTTTGCTTAGAAGCCCTTCAACAATGTGCGAGCCTATGAATCCTGCCCCCCCAGTCACTAATACCTTTACCATCGCTATGCCTAGCGCAGGACTCCCTTATAAATATTGCTCTGTAGAGGACTTGGTAGAATAAAAAGATAAAAAAAAGAAAGAATAAATGAAGGAATACCAATAAAAGCCTCAGACCTCAAGTCCCCTCTTCCCAGCTCTGCAGGTACTGGATCTGCTCTGGAGTGAGCTCATCAATCTCGACAGACAATGCTTCCAGCTGCAATGCCGCGATATCATCATCTATCTTCTCCGGAAGAACAATTACATCGACAGGCATCTTGCCCCCGTTCTCGGCGCCGTACTCGCACGCGAGCGCCTGGCCGCAGAAAGAGGTTGACATGACTTCTGAAGGGTGCCCTTCAGCTGCCGCGAGATTGACAAGCCTGCCCTCTCCGCAGACAAAAATCTTGTTCCCGTTCTGCAGGACGTATTCCTCAAGGAACGGCCTCACTTCGCGCTTGCTTGTGCAGATAGCGCCTAATCCTTTCAGGTCTATCTCAATATCGAAATGGCCTGAGTTCGCGAGTATCGTCCCGTCTTTCATGCGTTTCATGTGCTCTGTCCTGATCACATGCTTGTTGCCTGTGACAGTTATGAATATGTCTCCTTCATTGACTGCATCATCCATGCGCATTACCCTAAAGCCGTCAAGCCGTGCTTGCAATGCGCAGAAGCTGTCGACTTCTGTCACGATGACATTTGCCCCCATCCCTCTCGCACGCAGAGAGACTCCCTTGCCGCAACTGCCATAGCCGACGACGACAACTGTCTTTCCTGAGAAGAGGATATTCGTAGCCCTGATTATCCCATCAAGGGTTGATTGCCCAGTGCCATAATAATTGTCCAGAAGATGCTTTGTCTTGTTGTCATTGACCGCAATCATAGGATATTTCAGCGCTTTGTCGCGCACCATAGCCTTCAGCCTGATGACTCCCGTAGTTGTCTCCTCACAGCCGCAGATTATGTCCTTGATCAGCTGAAGATGGTTCTTGTGGATCTCAGAGACGAGATCACAGCCATCATCAATCGTTATATTAGGCTTGAAATCGATTATATTCGTCAAGTACCTGTAATAGTCTTCCTTGTTCTCCCCTTTGTACGCCCATACCTTGACTCCTTCCTGGGCCAATGCCGCAGCGACATCATCCTGAGTGCTGAGCGGATTGCATCCTGTTATGGCGACATCCGCTCCTCCAGCTATGAGTGTGCGGACAAGTATGCCAGTCTCTTTAGTGACGTGCAATGCCATCCCGATACGGAGGCCTTTGAGGGGCTTCTCTTCAGAAAAGCGCTTTCGGACTTTGAGCAATGCTCCCATCTGTGATTCTGCGAGCTCAAGATTCCTTGATCCCTGCGCCGCAAGCTTCATGTCCTTGACTTCGTAATTCGCTCCTTTATCCATGATTACCACCAATTTGATACCTGAAGCTTATCCCTATGCGAGAGAGCGACAGGCTCTCCACAACTCTCTCCGTCAGAGAGTAAACGCCTGGTTTTTATAGTTATTGGTTGTGCAGGCGATGTCCTGTATTGTTGAATGGAGTATTGCTTAGGATGAAGCGTACTGTGATTTTAATCATCCTGACTTGCTGAAGAGCGACACGCCAATATGCCTGAGGAATATCAGGAATCTCTGCCAATAAGATATCTCTGAAAGTGATATGGTGACATGTTCTTCGGAAGAATACTTCTTGCCATTGAGGTCTGAATACTCAAGACTTATAATGAAAGAATTATTGCCGATCTCAAGATCCGCGCCTGAGGCATAGACTGAGTAAGGCATGCTCTGGTTGATCTGATCGATAAAGAAATGCTTCTCCGCGCCGGCGAATCCGAATTTCAGAGAGACATTACGGGGGAGAGATGATGAATCTTTCCTGAGCAGGAATCTTACTGGGTAATTCTCTCTATAACTCACGCTCTCAGGGGCAAGGATATCAGATATGGTTATTGCCGGAGCATCGAGCACGCTCAGAATGAAAAGCGTATGCTGCGCTATCCCCTGGCCGCTCACACTGGCCGCGATGTTCCTTGAACCGCTCTCGGCCTTGCCTAGAGAAAATGTCACGTTTGAAGTCTGAGATATACCTACTCTCTGCTTCTTGCAATCATCCTTTACGCACACTGAAAGGTCTTCAAGAGGGATATTCCCTTTGTTCGACAAGAAACAGGTCACTGATGCCTCTTCGTAAGTGTAATACAGGGATTTGTCGGAAGCGCAAGAGATATCGATAGTGCGGGAATATTCTCGCGGCTTAGGGAGAGTGACCTTGTCATACGTCGCTTTCACCTCTTCAGGAGAGAAGAACGGAGCGTCTGAATTCGTCATGAACGCTGTCGCCGCTGTCGTATTGTCAAGCAGGTAAGCCGCGACAGGGAGAGTGTAGATATAATCATGATCCATGCCCTTATCGACATTCACTAACCAGGACAATTGAGAGACTGCTCCTGGAGGGAGAAGCAAATGCTGCTTCAGAGGAGTCACTACCTCCATCCCTTTAGTGCGTGAAAGGTAGACATCTATAGAGAGATAATAACCGTTGAGGTTTTTCGCTGTCGCAGTTATGATGTTTGACGAACCGAACCTGACTTCAGGATAAAGCGCAGAGATGCTTAGACCAACCATTGACGGTCGCTGCTTTCCAGGAACTGCGCGAGGGACATTGATTGAGAGCTTATTGATATCTAAAGAGACTCCGGATTCTGCCCTCCAGGAATAGAACGCTGTTGACCTGCTCGCGTCCTCAGTTATGGCTGTGACTACATGGCTTGGGTCTATCCAGCCATATTCGCCATATGTCACATCAAAAGGAACCCATCCGTAATCTGGGAAATAGACTTCAGCCCAACCATGCGGCCCCCATTTGTTCGTGAATAAGGGGGAATTCGTATAGGATATGCCTGAGACAAACCGAGCTGGAATCCCTATGCTTCGCAGCATAGCGATAAACAAAGAGGTTATCTCATCACAAACCCCTTTCCTGTTATCCATGACCCAACTCGCTTTCTGCGCTGCCTCAGCAGTGACTGTCGTCAGGTCATACTGCACGTTCGCGTTCACCCAGGAAGCTATCCTGTCGACAACTACGAAAAGGTCATTCTCTCCTGCGACCAATTCTGAAGCGACAGAAGTCATCTGCTTATTTATGTCTATGAGCGATGAAGAGTAAAGGAATCTCTGGGCGTCTTCAGGGACTTTAGAGATTGGGAAATTGACGCGGGAATTTATCTGGAAATGCCTGTTGGTGGTCTTGACGCGCGACGCTATGCTGAAATCAAAATCATTCTGTGGAGGATTCTCCCATCTGAAGACTATCCCGCCATTCTTCTCTATCGGAGTGGGAGAGGCTCTGTCAGAGATCACTTCCTGTCCGCTGCCTGCTCTTGGGAAGAAAGTTATGTTCGCCTGCACATACTCGACTCTCCCAGTAGGACTTGGCTTGACGAGAGAGATGTTTGAGGAGATGTTGACATCTATCACCATCTGATCGGTATTGAATAACCATATGTCGCTAGCTACAGATGAAGGGATTGAGAGTGCGAATATGAAGAAGAACGCTGCGATGATTGATTTCCGCACCATCATATCACTTCTCTGGAAACAAACGCCGAGGCTGAGTCCTCACCTGAGGGTTGCACCCCACAGATCCCCGCCGGACAGTGCCATCTCGCTACGCTCAATGGCACCATAAAATAAACGCCGAGGCTGGGATTTGAACCCAGACATCCCGAAGGAAACAGGATTAGCAATCCTGCGCAATACCAGGTTATGCGACCTCGGCAAATGTGAATTTTATATTTGATTATTATCTTATTAAATTATTGTTAATGATTGCAGGGTCAGCAACAGCTGATCCTGCCTACGGGTACCTCTAGGGTGTTAACCCTGAGCCAGGATAGCGACCTCGGCAAATGTGATTGTGGAATGGTTATAAGACAGAAATAGGCTGTTTAAAAAGATTGTGAGAGAAAAGAATGCTTAAGGCTGCAAGGGTGTAGCTCCACTCAGGATTAACCCGCGCGAAACCCGTTTAACTCCTTAATCCAATAACTTACAGATTAAAACAACAGCAATCTTTGTCAGAAAAACAAAACAAACAGCAAAAAAATAGGATATAGCGGGGGTTGGATTTGAACCAACGACCTATGGGTTATGAGCCCATCGGGCACTCCTGGCTGCCCTACCCCGCTATACGTCACCAAAACCCCAGTTCATTTATAAAGCTTGCGCCAGAGGGGGCGATGTCCTGAATCTGTAGATTAAGACTTTTTTGACATTGCTTAAATGGCTAGACTTCGAGCAGAATTGATGCCAGAAGATATAAGCAACGACAAAAAAGGAAAGATTCAGGACAGAGCCGCCAGAGGGAATATGCGTAGGTAAATCGCCTGACGAAGGCTTTGATATAGTGCGCCATCGAAAGCTTTAAATAGTTCGGCTATCTCATCATCGACTCAGGAGTGAGGAAAAAGGTGACTGCACTATGCTAAAGATGGAAAAGATAACAAGTATGTACAATATGAAAGTGTTCACCGACAGCGGAGAATACTTCGGCGACGTTGAAGAGCTTATTCTGACAAAGACGCGCATTTTCGGATGGCGTGTCCGCGCGACAAAGAACTCTTACCTGTCAAAAGTTCTAGGATCTGCTAAAGGAGTGATAGTTCCGCACCAGCTAGTCAAATCTATAGGCGATGTTGTCATCATAAGCAAAGCTGCGGTGCCTAGCTACTCTCCGAGCGGCAATCCAGAACCTTGATTCTTATATTTTTTTGATATATGATTCTTGATTAGTATATTAACTAAAATATCTTAAAGCGATTATTCTTCTTGGACGAAAAATAAGATATAGCTAAGATTAAAACCTGCTCTGGTGAAAGTCTTTTATGGATATAAGTCGATAGTGTGTCAAATCAGTGAGAGGTTACCGTTTTTTATATCCTTTCCTCGCTATTTAAGTAGAAATCATTAGACTTTTTCACCGGAGCCATTAAAACAAGAATATTAATAAATCTGCTGATCTAATAAGATATTATGCAAAATGCCTATAAGAAAGTGTCAGACCAGTATTTGCGCATAAGTGATCTCGTAGGTCAGATCACGGATCAGATGCGCGCGCATATAAAAATAATTCCTGGGATGTATAATCGGGGAATTCGCGTTAATAATACTCAACTAGCACATAGGTCAAGCGTGCTAGATGCTGAAGTGTTGAGAATGAGCGAGATTCTGGAACGCCTGCCATCGGATGATGAAACCCGCAAAAGATATGAAACACGGGTCAATGACAGAATAAACCACCTCAATATGTCTACACAAAATTACAATAAGTGGATAGAACGAGAAAAAGCGAGATGGAGATGGAATGCCAGATGCTGTCTATGCAGGTAATTTAGCGCAAGCATTAAATAACTGAGCCACTAACTTCTCTGCGAAATGAGGATATTGCTGATAGTGAACCCTTTGTCAGGCAGGAGAGCTGCGAGAGAGACTCTTCCAATACTGATCCAGTTCTTCAAGAAAAATAAGGTGGATGTCACAGCACACATAACCTCTCGCCCAGGAGACGCTTCAAGGACCGCTAAAGCAGCGATAAGAAGCAAGAAGTATGACGTGATAACCTCTTGCGGGGGGGATGGCACTGTCAATGAAGTCATCAATGGTATGGCCCGCAGCAAAATCCCTTTAGGGATCATCCCTCTAGGCACAGAGAATGTGCTTGCCAGAGAATTCAGCATCCCGTTCAACGCTCTCAGCGCCGCAAAAGTGATAATTGGAAGAAATAGGGAGCGCATAGATTTAGGTAAAGCGAATGGGAGATATTTCTCGCTCATGGCAGGAGTGGGTTACGACGCGCATGTGGCGTCAAGGCTGAAGCCTCTGCTCAAACGACTGCTTGGACGCACAGCTTATCACGTCACAGCTGTCGGAGAGATCTTCAATTACAAGACTCATGAGCTTGACATAACAATTGATGGAGAACGCATCAAAGGAACTTATATCGTGGCCGGCAACACAAAGCTTTACGGCGGAGAATTGAGAATAACCCCTCACGCGGATATCAAAGACGGGCTTCTTGATGTCTGTGTGTTCACTGGAAAGGACATGTTCGGATTCTTGAGATTCATAGCCGGAACTTTCGGGAAGAGGCATCTGCTTATGAAGGATGTGAAATGCCTTAAAGCAAAGAAGATAATAGTGAGATCGGATCATGACGTGAGAGGGCATGTCGATTGCGAACTTATCGGGAATACTCCCATAAAGATACAGGTCTGCCCTGCGGCGCTCACGCTGATGATTCCTGCGAAATGAATTAGAGAACGTGAAAGATAGAGAACTGAGAATAAAGGTACGACCAGAGACTTCCTTCCAAGAAAGAGTGTTATCCTGAATCACTTCTCTTTCTCTAATAATTTCAGCAGTTCCTGCTCTGAAGTCTCTTCAACAGTGTCATAAAGTATCTTCAAACCTCTCCTTAGCGCAGGGCGCTCAGTGACCATATCATGCGTGGTGGGAAATATCGCCCATCTTTTCTCGCTGCGGGAGAAAGGATTGACGAAAGAGATTGAGAAATTGCGCTTGAATCTTACTAACGCGTCCCAATTCTTGATCAGGAATTCAAAATTCTGGATCGTATTATAACAGGTGACTGAACAGCAGGAATATTCATTCATTACAGAGAGACTGTCAAGAGTGGAAAGGGAAGGCTCGACAAGATGCGCGCATTTCTGACCGTCTTTTAGGCTGACAACCACCAGGTCTTCCCCTTCCTCGACATTGTCTATGCGCCTGAACAGCAAGTCCTTGTTCTTGATATGCCGCACAAGCCAGTCTGTGAGATATTTCTTCGGGTTGATGCCGCACCTCTTTGATGCCTGCTTGAGAGATTACATAACTGATTTATAAAGATTGTTGGTGAGAGGGCGAAATCCTGAATCTTTGACGGAAGATTTTTTTGATGTCGCTTGAATAGCCAGATTTTAGAGAGAGTTGATCACAAAATGCTTATAAGCAACGGCAAAAAAGCATGATTCAGGACTGAGCCTGATCATAGATATTCATTGAAAGACCGGCTCTGTGGGGAGTAAAATAATTTTGTGACTTTTTGCACAAGAATTATCTGAAGTGAGGTCGCCGCGTGTTTATTACGCAAATATTGAAAATCAGCAAGGCGATTCTCAGAATACCGAAAATCTAAAGATTTTCGCTATCCAGATTTTCCTCCCCTCGACAGAGTCAGGGAGAAGGAAAATCTGCCTCAGTTAAAGACTGAGGCGCGGCGACTGACAGCAACAAACTATTTTCCACAGAGCCTGAAATACCGTAATGCATATAAACAATTCAGTTCTCTGGAAGATAGAGATTGAAAGAAAGGAGTTGCTCATGATCAAAGAATCATTCATCTTCCTTAAAGGGGTTGGCCTGCAGAAAGAGACTTCCTTATGGCAGTCCGGCATCCATGACTGGGACAGGTTCAGGGAATCTAAGACTTTGCCAGGCATAACCTCTTCACGCAGAGCAGCGCACGAGCGCCAACTGCATACCGCAGAGAAAGCGCTTTATTCTTCCGACGCAGAATACTTCGCAAAGCTTCTCAAGCCAGCCCATGCCTGGAGGCTTTATGACTCTTTCAAGGAAGACGCTGTGTTCCTTGATATAGAGACTACAGGATTTTACGGAGATATAACGGTGATAGGATTGTATGACGGCATTGAGACCAAGACTTTCGTGAGAGGATTCACTATGGACAAGGCCGCGCTCAAGAAAGAACTTGAGAAGTACAAGATGATCATCACATTCAACGGCGCCTCTTTCGACCTTCCGATAATTGAGAAATACTTCCAGGGAGTTGTCCCAAAGATTCCGCACATCGATTTAAGGCATGTGTGCAGCAAGATAGGGCTGACTGGAGGGCTTAAGAACATCGAGCGGCTTGTAGGGCTGAAGCGCGCTGACGCTGTCGCTAACATGGGCGGAGCTGATGCGGTCTATCTATGGAGGCAATGGCGCGCCACTGGCAATAAAGAATTCCTTGACCTTCTAGTGCAGTACAATGAAGAGGACATAATCAACCTTAAGCCTTTAGCGGAGCTTGCAATCCCGAAAGTGTGGAAGAACACCAGAAGAATCACTTAACGGAGACAGCGAAGATATATATATGTATGAGAAATAGACTGGTAACGGAGAAGATGATTATGAGCACGCTTACAGAAAGAATAGATAATCTCTTGCAATCGATATATGAAAGAACATCTGATAGTAAACTGGAAAAAAACTGTGATGAGATTATAGCGCAGAAGAAACTTCAACCATTAGAAGCTGAGAGATACTATATTTTTAGAGAGCTTAATGTTGGTGCAGCTGGAGTTGGAGGGATATGTAGTGGTGTGGTAGGAGCTTTAGTGGGAAGTCTTTTTGCCATAAGTGGAGGCTTAGAGATATACCGGTCTGCAGACGCTTACCTTGCAGATAAAACTTTTCTGCTTGAAGCAGGAAGAAATATTATAGAAGGCGCAGCTATAATGACTGCGCCAATTCTCTTAGGAGTTACAGGTTTTGGGACAGGAACAATGTTTGGGTATCTAGCTACCAGAAAAGGAAGAGTGAACTTCATGCGCTTCTTGATCCACAAATATGATCAAACCTATGCGCAAACCCATAACATTCCTCTGCCAAAAGGAAGAGAATATCCAGTCAAAGAATGATTTTTTATTTAGACAGGACATAACGCATTCTCAATCCATCCCGATCTTGCTTGAGTCAGGCCCTTTCTGGTTGAGGTACTTCGACCCTTTGCGCTTATTGTAAGGATTCTCTGAAGGCGAGGATAGCTTCTCGAAAGTGAGCTGGCATATCCTGCTTCCAGGCCAAAGCATGACAGGAACTTTGGAGATGTTAGCCATCTCAAGAGTGAGTCTGCCCTCGAATCCGGGATGCACTGAGCCTGCTGTCGAATGAACTACAATGCCTAATCTTCCCCAGGAGCTCCTTCCGTCAAGCCGCGCGATCATGTCATCAGGTATCCTGACCGATTCAGTGGTTGTCGCGAGTATGAACTCTCCCGGATGGATTATGAACGCTCCCTCATCCTTAGTCACCCTGTCCATGAGATGGTCGACTGATCCTGCGCGCGGATCGACATGAGTGACTTCCGCGTGCTTGAAGACCCTGAAATCTTTTCCCAGAGTGAGATCGACTGATGAAGGGCCTATCTGGTCTTCAGAAACTCCTTCAATGACTATCTTCCCTGACTTCAATGCCGCCTTGATATCCCTGTCGCTTAGCACAACCATAGTGTCCTCCACCATAATGCGCTGCCTTTCTGGCAGCGATGATCATGAGATGCTTATCTCTATAGGATCATCACTCTCTTCTCCTGTGATGCTCTTGCCGCATTCATACACGCAGCCGCCGCGCTGCTGTTCAAAAGCCCACGCCCCTACGCATTGCACTCTCACTCTGTCAATGTTCTGCGCTTCGCAGCATTTCTGCACAGTCTCAGGATCAAGCCCTGAACAGCTCTTCTTTGACCAGTCATTGGCTGAGGCATCCGGCTGCTTAACGCATCCGAGACTTGCTAAGAGCAGTGCTATGAGTAAGAATACTGTTGGGATCATTCTTGAATGATTTAAACGCCCCGCTTCAGACATGCAAACCCCCTATTACGAGAGAAGAGCGGGTTTACGTTTATAAAGATTATCGTAAGGCAGGAGATACAATTGGGATATCACTCATCAGAAGAATAATCGTCATCACTCCAGGAAGTTAAGAGATTCACACCCTGCACTCGCCATCAACACAGCGCTGCGCCTCTCCGGCCAATGATTCTCTGAACCCGCTCGCTGCTGAATTCGCTTTGCGGAACACTTGAGAGCTCATGCTGCCTTCCCTGAAAATAGTTATCCCTTTGCAGCCGAGCTCATACGCTAATGAATATATCTTCCTGACATCAGCAACTGAAGCGTCATTATTGAGATTCACTGTTTTTGAGACAGCATTGCTTGTGTGCTTCTGAAACATTGACTGCATGCGGACATGCCATTCAGGAGGTATCTCATTGGCGACAGGGAATAATTTAGATAATGAGCCTGGAATCCCTGATACTGTTCTGAGCGAGCCTTTCTTTGATATCTCTTCAAGGATGTCATGGTTGAGGATGCAATTCCTGTTAAGAGTCCTGACAAGGCATTGGTTGATCTCTACAAATTCCCTATCTATGGCATGCCTTCTTCCTATCAATGAGAATATCGGCTCTATGCTTGGGGTTGTTCCCGCGATTATGCTCAGAGTCCCTGTCGGAGCTATGCTTGTCAGTGTGGCATTGCGCATACATTCATGGGTCTCTGCGCGCTTGCTCTTAGAGAAGTTAGGGAATGAGCCTCTCACTTTAGCGAGATGCATCGATTCCTGCCTTGCCTCTGCGGATATGAAAGACATTATGTTCTCAGCCATATTGAGCGCTGCTTCAGAATCGTAAGGAACGCCTATCTGGACGAGGAATTCCGCGAATCCCATGACCCCTATCCCTATCTTCCTGTTCGCCTTTACCATATCCTCAATCTCCTGCAAAGGATAATGATTGACATCTATTACGTCGTCAAGGAATCTCACTGCTGTCATGATCACAGTCCTGAGCAGTTCCCAATCTATATCCGCGCTCTTCAATGAGGAGTATTTCACCATCTTCGAGAGATTTATAGAGCCAAGAGTGCATGCCTCAAAAGGCAGCAAAGGCACTTCGCCGCAAGGATTTGTGGTCTCAAAATTGCCCAGAGCCGGAGTAGGATTATCCCGATTTATGAGGTCTATGAATATCACTCCTGGATCACCGCACTTCCATGCTGCCCGTGTCAGCGCGTCAAACACTTTGCGCGCGTCCATGCTCCTGGATTTTGTCCCTGTCAAAGGATCTATCAATGAATATTCTGTCCCTTCACTGACCGATTTCATGAAACTGTCATCCATACTTACTGAAAGATTGAAATTCTTCAATCCTTTATCATCGCATTTCACATTGATGAACTCAAGTATGTCTGGATGTCTCACGCTGAGCACTGCCATGTTCGCCCCTCTGCGCCTCCCTCCCTGCTTTATGACTTCTGTAGCCTTGTCGAAGATGCTTATGAAAGAGACAGGGCCTGAGGATTTCCCCCCGGTCTTGCTTATCTTGCTCCCTTTAGGCCTGAGCCTTGAGAAAGAGAACCCTGTGCCTCCACCTGACTGATGGATGAGCATCGCGTTCTTCAATGTCTCAAATATGCTCTCGACAGAATCGCTGATAGGGAGCACGAAACAGGCCGAGAGCTGGCCTAAAGAAGTGCCTGCGTTCATCAATGTCGGAGAGTTCGGGAGGAAATAATGTTTGTCCATGACTTCAAAGAAATTCTGCTCCCATTCGAGCGCGTTCGCGTGCGGATTATACCTCTGCTCTGCTGAAGCGACATATCGCGCCACCCTCCTGAACATCTGCTCAGGAGTCTCGATCAGGTTTCCGTTCTCATCCTTTCGCAGGTAGCGCGCCTCAAGCACGTACTGCGCGAGAGGGCTGTATCTTGAGTTCTTTCCTGAAGAAGGAGGGGGGATTGTTATTGAATGATGTATCTTTGATGAGCTCTTCACAGGTTTTCCAGATTCAGCATGCCTGCGCTTTAGACTGAAGCTATGCCTAGCTGAAGATTTCTTTCGCAGGCTTGACGCTCTCTTCACCTGCATTTTCACCCTCTTTTTTGGCTTCATACGACTATGATTTATTGTCTAGAGCCAGCGATCTGTACTTCCCCACAGGATTGAAGAGATGAGAGGGGGGTATTTAAATCTATGTGAGGATTTTAGGGGGAAGAAATTACAGATATATCTTATCATGCCAGGTTATGCGAGATTCTTCAACTCCACTCTTTGGACCATTCCGGAAATGGACGCTTTGAGCTCTCTGAGATCATTATCCCCATAAGGCTCGACATTGCTGAATGATTCATCAAGGACGTGCATATTGCGGTATTGCTGGAGCACATACTTCTTAGCTCCAGAGATCCATCTGGCGATCTTCAGGACGTCTTCCCTGCTGACCAATCCGGGAACAACTGTTGTCCTGAATTCATAATCTATGACGCCTTTGCTGCCGTAATCCATCAGCAGCCTGATCGTCTCTTCCACCAGAGAGAGATCAATCGCAACACCTACAGCTTTGGCGTATCCTTCTTTAGAGGATTTTATGTCCATGGCGACATAATCCGCGAGCTTCTCATCGATTATCCTTTTCACGATCGCAGGATTTGTCCCGTTAGTGTCGAGCTTCACGAGAAAGCCGCGCTGCTTGATCTTGCGCAGGAATTCTGGCAGGTTCGGATCTATTGTAGGCTCTCCGCCGCAGACCACTACCCCTTCAAGGAATTTCTTCCTGCTGTCAAGGAAAGCGAAGAATTCCTCTTCAGGAATTGAAGGGAGCAGCGCTGGCTGGGTTATCAGTTCAGGGTTATGACAGTACGGACAGCGCAGATTGCATCCTGCAGTGAAGACTATGCACGCGACCTGTCCTGGAAAGTCTGAAAGTGTTGTCTTCTGCAGTCCTTTGATAAGCATATGGGCTCCTTGCATATCCGATAATATTTCTACGGCAAGAAAAATCAAATAAAAAATTAAAAGAATGTATCAGCTGTCCTGGACTTCAGATCAAGACGCTCACTTACAGCAGTGAGCCGCAGTCTCGATGCACTGCACGCATTCCTGCGCTGGCTTGTCAATGACGAATTCTGAACGGTCAATGAATTCCTGCTTCTTGCCTTCGTTCCAGTTCTGGACCGGCCTGAAATAACCCACAATCCTGCTGTACACTTCAGTTTTCTTGTCGCACTTCATCCTTCACCTCTTTGTTTTTTCGCATCCTTTTATCGGAAATTTATTATGTCCTGACGCTTCACTCGCATCCGCAGCCTGCAGATCTTGTGATAGCCGCCTCTTCGCGTTGCGATCTCTCTACTTCAGGCTGGTCTGCGCTTCCGGAATTATGCGGGCAGGAGAAATGCTCTCCTTTGACATAGCCATGCTCTGGGCAGATGCTGAATGTCGGAGTTATTGTGAAATAGGGCAGCTTGTAAGAGCTCGCGATCTTGCGCACAAGATTGCGCGTTGATTGCCAGTCATCTAAACGCTCTCCTAAGAACGCATGGAGCACAGTCCCTCCAGTGTATAATGTCTGCAATTCATCCTGGTGCTCTAAAGCCTCGAAGACATCGTCTGTGTGGCTGACAGGCAGGTGAGTTGAATTCGTATAGTAAGGCCTGTCAGTAGTTCCCGCAGTGATTATGTCCGGGAAGAGCTCCTTGTCTTTCTTCGCGAACCTGTAAGTCGCGGATTCGCAAGGGACTGCCTCAAGGTTGTACAGGTTGCCGGTCTCTTCCTGGCATTGCGAGAGCTTGTTCCTCATGAAATGCAGGGTCTTGAGCGCTAGAGCTTTGCCTTCAGGAGTCTCAATCCCTTTACCGACAAGGTTAAGGCAGGCCTCATGCATGCCATTAAGCCCTATTGTCGAGAAATGGTTAGAGTATGACCCGACAAACATTTTCGAGAAAGGCATCAATCCTGCCTGCAGATTGCGCTCTACAGCCACCCTCTTTGTCTCAAGGGATTCTTTCGCAATATCCATTACATCTCCAAGCCTATGGAAGAAATCATCCTCGTTCTTTGCCTGGAACCCTATGCGTGGCATATTTATCGTCACAACACCAATGCTTCCGGTCTGGTCTCCTGCTCCGAAGAATCCTCCCATCTTATTACGCAGCTGCTTAAGGTCAAGCTGCAGCCTGCAGCACATGCTCCGCACATCTGAAGGCTTGAGCGGGCTATTGATGAAGTTCTGGAAATATGGAGTGCCGTATTTAGCGGTCATATCGAACAGCAATCTTGCGTTCTCTGAATCCCAGTCGAAATCTGTGGTTATGTTATATGTCGGGATCGGGTAGAAAAAAGTCCTTCCGTCAGCGTCTCCTTCGAGCATTATCTCGATGAATGCCCTGTTGATCATATTGAGCTCTTTCTGGCATTCTCCATATGTGAAGTCCTGCTCTTTCCCGCCGACTATCGCTGGCTGGTCCTTCATGTCTTCAGGCACTGTCCAGTCGAATGTGAAATTCGTGAACGGAGCCTGGCATCCCCATCTGCTCGGCACATTGAGCGAGAAGACAAGCATCTGCATGTTCTGCTTGACCCATCTGTAATCTATATTGTCTTTCTTTATGAACGGCGCGAGCAGCGTATCAACTGAGGAGAAAGCCTGCGCTCCGGCATGCTCCATCTGCATAGTCCCTAAGAAATTGATCATCTGCACTACTGCCACCTCAAGATGCTTTGGCGGCTTTGAGCGGATCTTCTTGGAGACCCCTCCGAATCCTGACATAAGCAGGTTCTTGAGCGACCAGCCGCAGCAGTACGCGACAACCCCATATCCGAGATCATGTATATGCACATCCGCGTTCTTGTGCGCTTGGGCGACACGGTCAGAATATATCTCTGTCAATGTGTAGTTCGCGATCAGTTTTCCCGCGGCATGAGACATAAGCCCTGAGAAAGAATAATCACTGTTGCTGTTCTCGTAGACTCTCCAGTCAGTCTTGCCGAGATACTCCATTATCGAGTTCTTCACATCTACAAATGCTCCTTTGGTCGCTCTTAGCTTCTCATGCTGTTTCCTGTAGAGGATGTATGCCTTGGCTGTCTTCGCGTGTCCTGATTTCATCAGCACGCGCTCAACTACATCCTGGACTGTCTCGACATTGGGGATCTCGCCTGAATGATAGGTATACTCAAGAACGGTCATGACTTTCTCTGAAAGCCTGTCCGCTTCTGTGCGGTCATGGCCGCCTACGGATTGCGCCGCCTTGAAGATGGCATTGGCTATCTTCTCTTTCGCGAATTCAACTACTCTTCCGTCGCGTTTGCGTATAGAAAGGATATTCATCGCTGCGCTTCTGTCTTCCAAACCGTTCATGCCATCACCTTCTTTATGCTCCTCATTCTCTCTTTCCACTGACTGGAGTGTCTTCCTGAATCTTTGGGTTAAAGGGATCTGCTGCGGCGATCATTTGCCAAGTTTTTTCACTTCTTCCTCGAAATCTTCAGGATCCTTGAAATTACGGTACACTGATGCGAATCTTATGTAAGCGACCTGATCAAGCTTCTTCAGCTTCTTCATCAGCATCTCGCCGATATCCTTGCTCGTAATCTCTGTAGTGTCGCGCTTGAGCAGATCCGCTTCAATGCTGTTGACTGATTCCTCAATCCTGCCTATAGGCACTGGGCGCTTCTCGCAGGCTTTTTTCAGCCCTGAAAGGATCTTGCTCCTGTCAAAATCCTCGCGCCTGCCGTCCTTCTTCACGACTACAAGCTCTATGACTTCGATACGTTCGTAAGTCGTGAACCTTTTCTCGCACTTGAGGCATTCACGGCGACGCCTTATAGCCTTCCCGTCAGGCGTCTCTCGCTTATCCATAACCTTATGCTCTGGATGCATACAGTATGGACATTTCATGCGAAAAACTCCGTCGAAATCTGGATTTCAACCGACGGGAGTAATACACAACCTGTTGTGGCGTAAGCTCCCGTCGAACACAAGATGTTGTGTGTATGGTTTTTAAAGATTGTGGTTGCGAAAACAATAGTTTCGGGATTTCCGACGATATTCCGGACAGGTCAGCAAAACCCTGAAGCGAATTCTTTACCTTTAGGTACAGAACTCTGCGCCCGCATTATCTGCGCAATGACAAAACACAGCTGCTCACGACGATAAAGAGCAGCGCAAAGCTTATAAACCACCTCGTCAGATGAAATACTGTCACAAGAAGATTGAACGTCCAAAAGAAAAAAGAGGATATGCTGTCAGCAGCGCGATACAGGATTGAGAACCGCCTGATCCTGAATGGCTCGCTGGCATCAAGAGGTGACTTCTGTCGATTATGATATTGCGATACGAACAGTCAATGCTATGGCCTCCAAACAAGAACAGAAAATAATTATGAAAGAGAAACCTGAGACGCCAGAGACAGTCCGAAGGATATTGCATCCACTGGTTGAACGCTGGTTCTTTACGCGCTTCAAGGACTTCAGCCTGCCGCAGCTCTTCGCTGTGACAGAGATCCACAGCAGGAAGAACGTCCTTGTCTCAGCGCCTACAGGAGCCACAAAAACCCTTACAGCATTCCTCTCGGTACTTAATGAACTTGTGGACTCGGCAGACAAAGGGGTTCTTGAGGATAGGGTGCATTGCGTCTACATCTCTCCCCTGAAAGCTCTGAATAATGATGTGCAGAAAAACCTTATCGAGCCTTTGCAGGAGATTGAAGAGCTTGCAGGGAAGAAACTAGGGATAAGAGTGAGCGTGAGGACCGGAGACACGACAGCTTCTGACAAATCGAAGATGCTCAAGCATCCTCCGCACATACTCATAACCACCCCCGAAAGCCTCGCCATAGTCCTTTCCTCAATTAGATTCGCGGACCTTCTCAAGAATGTGCAATGGTGCATAATAGATGAGATCCATGCTCTTGCTGAGAACAAGCGCGGAGTCCATCTCTCGCTGAGCATGGAACGCCTGCAAAGGCTGAGCAGATTCATCTGCCGTGTCGGACTGAGCGCGACCATAGCTCCGCTTGAAGAGATCGCGAAATTCCTTGTCGGCCGTGATAGGGATTGCCTCATTGTCGATGTGCAGTTCCTGAAGAAGATGGACCTGAAAGTGCTCAGCCCTGTGCCTGACCTTGTGGAGACTACGCATGAGAAGATGCATGAGGAGATGTACAATCTCATCGACAGGCTATTGCAGGAACACAAGACCACAGTGATATTCACGAATACGAGAGCAGCCACTGAACGTGTTGTGCATCATCTCAAGGATAAGTTTCCGAAGAATTACAGCGAGAATATAGGCGCGCACCATGGCAGCCTGAGCAAAGAGTTGAGATTCGACATTGAAGAGCGCTTACGGCAGGGAAAGCTTAAAGTGGTGGTGAGCTCGACCTCTCTTGAGCTCGGAATAGATATCGGCTATATCGATCTGGTCATACTTCTTGGAAGCCCTAAATCAGTCGCGAGAGCATTGCAGCGCATAGGGCGTAGCGGGCACAGGCTGCATGAGACCACTAAAGGAAGGATAATCGTCCTTGATAGGGATGACCTCGTCGAGTGCTCAGTCCTGCTGAAAGCGGCCATTGAGAAGAAAATTGACAGGGTCCACATACCCACTAACAGTCTTGACGTCCTCGCGCAGCACATCCATGGGATAGCGCTTGAAGAGCAGATCAAGAAAGAAGACATGTTCGAGATGGTGACAAGATCCTACTGCTTCCAGAAGCTATTGATGAAAGACTTCATTGAAGTGGTCGAGTATCTCGCTGGAAAATTCGTAACTCTTGAAGACCGCAACATCTATGCGAAGATATGGTACGATGAGAAGACGGGGATGATAGGCAAGCGCGGCAAGATGAGCAGAGTCATATACATGACTAATGTCGGGACTATCCCTGATCAGACTGGAGTCAAGGTCAAGCTCGGAGATTACATAATAGGAGTAATTGATGAAGGGTTCCTTGAGAAGCTCACACGCGGAGACGTGTTCGTGCTCGGAGGAGAGGTCTATGAATTCCTTTACGCTAAAGGGATGGTCGCGAATGTTCGCGCCTCTCCCAACCGGCCGCCGACAGTCCCCCAATGGGTTTCTGAATCTCTGCCTTTGAGCTTTGACCTAGCGATGGAGATAGGCAGGTTCCGCAGGCTCATGGAAGAGAAATTCAAGGCAGGGATGAAGAAGAAAGACATTCTTGGATTCATCAATGAATATCTTTATGTTGATGAGAAAGCCGCGCATGCGATATATCTCTATTTCAAGGAGCAGAATGATTACATAGGGGAGATGCCCGGGGATAAGAAATTCATGATTGAGCATTATTCTGACGAGCGCGGCAAAAGATATGTCATCTTCCACACTCTTCTAGGAAGGAGAGTGAATGACTGCCTTTCGCGCGCTGTTGCGTTCGCGATCTCGCGCACACAGCACAAGGATGTCGAGATAGGGATAAATGACAATGGTTTCTACCTCAGCTCTGCTGCGAAGATAAACGCGCTATCTGCGTTCAAGCTCCTGAAAGCGGATGAGTTCCGCAAAGTGCTTGCCAACGCCATAGAGCATACTGAAGTCCTCAAGAGGAGGTTCAGACACTGCGCGGGAAGGGCGTTCATGATATTGAGGAATTACGCCGGCAGGACAAAGCAGCCTGGCAGGCAGCAGATAAACGCGGATATACTGATAAACTCTGTCAAGCGCATAAATCCTGATTTCTGCATCCTCAAAGAAGCAAGAAGGGAAGTCATTGAGGATCTTATGGATGTCGGGAACGCGGCTTTGATACTGAAAAGGATAGAGAACGGAGGGATAGCTCTCAAGGAGATAACTACGACAATCCCTTCCCCTTTCGGGCTTACGATAGTCCTTCAAGGAAAACTTGACGTCCTGAAGATTGAAGACCGCCTTGAGTTCTTGCGGCGCATGCACAAGAACACTCTTGTGAGGATCTCGCTCAAGAAAGACGCGAATCTCGAAGAGTATGGCCTTGAAAGATTGGCGAAAGAGGTCAGGCCTGAGGACATAGATTATGAAGAGATCTGGAGGAAGCAGGAAGAGAAGAAGGATGAAGCGGAAGACCTGAAAAGGAGAGAGTTGCGCGCTGATGTCTGGAACCTCCACAGGGTGCCATTGTTCGCAAAGCGCGAGATCGCTGAATTGGTTGACGGTAAGGATCCTGAGGACTTCGATCCGACAGTAAAGCAGCAGATCATGAAGCATATCGCGGATATAGAGCGCAGCTGGCCTGAGAACCTGAAGACCATCATTTTCGAGAGATTGAAGATTGAGCGGCTGCCAGAGCACTTGAGGATTCCGCAAAGTACTGCAGAGAATCTTGTAAGCGCGCAAGAGGAGAATGATGGCAGAGACAAGGGAGAAGATAGAAGGGAAGACAAAGGAAAATATACTGATAGCGAGAATGAAGCGAAGAAAAATGATGAAAAGGGAAAAGAAGAGAGAAAGAATGCGAGCATGCGGAAGAAGAGAAGGAAGATGATGATATGACATTCCTGAGAGGACATTATCTAGGATACGATAAACATCATATCAGAGAATACAAAGATATAAATGGATGTTAGAAGTATCCAGAGATGATACCTCAATGAAAGTCCATAGATTATACAACGGGCATCCGATCCTCTCAGTAGAGATAATGCCGCGGCGCATAAGGTCTTTAGGAGGGCAGCAAGCACAGTCTGCAGAAGAATATTCAGGATTGGTAAGAGAGATCAGCAAAGAAGCTGATTTTGTGACGATAACCTCCTCAGGCAACGCTTCATTGGAGAGCAACATCAGGAGCATAGACAGCATCAACGCTTACTGCGCGCAATTGCCTGTCTATCCCCACCTGACTCTTATGAATAAGGTGAAAGAGGGCGGCAGGGTAATAACACGAAGGAATGACACTGAGAATATTTTTGAGAGCATAGCGCTGAAAGGGATTGAAAGCTTCATAATCATCAGAGGAGATGTCGGCGATGATGTGAAATATCACATCGATTGCTACGGATTCCTGCAAGACGCGAGAGAGACTTTCCCTGATCATTCAATAGGCATTGCCTGCCATCCTGAAGGGCATCCTGAATCGATCTCATTGGACAGCGATCTGCAGAACTTCATGAAAAAGGCGGAACTGGCGGACTTCGCCCTCACACAAATTGTGCTAGATACCGCGATCTATGAAAAGTTCCGAGAAAGATTCTCAAGAACAGCGCAGAACAGCATCCCGATCATTCCTGAGATATTCATATTCTATTCTCACAAGAATTTTGATTTCCTCCCAAAGATAGGAAGGATAACAATCCCTGAAGGGATGAGGGAAAGGTTCGCTAGATATGATGAAGAAGATGTGAAAGAGGCAGGGAAAGAATTCGCGATAGAGCTGGGAAACAGGTTTCTAAGGGCTGGAGTTCCAGGGCTGCACATAGTCTCGATGAACGATCTTGATCTGACGCTGCCAGTGCTTAAAGAGCTTGCAAAGAGCTGCAGATACGCTGCGTGATCAGATTGATTATCTGACGCTGCAGTTTCTGGATCAGAGTTTGCAAAGGATTCAGGACATCGCCAATTTGCTCAAGCTCTGTACCGAATCATCCTTTTTTGCCGTTGCTTATATCTTCTGGCATCAATTCTGCTCGAAGTCCGGCTATTCAAGCAACGTCAAAAAAGTTTTTTCTTAAAGATTCAGTACAGAGCCTATCGCCAATAAACTATTTAAACCTCTATTGATTGCGATTGATCATGGAAAAGAGAGGTGAAGACAGTGAAAGCTTAGGCAGGCCTCTCTCAAATCCTTCTTCTATAAATCAAGGCAATGATGAGCATACGATACCTCTTGAAGAGCTTTACGCGCGCCTAAAATCTTCCTCTGCAGGTTTGACTAGCGCAGAAGCCGCGATACGCGCCAGAGAGCAAGGAGAAAACATCCTGATATCGAAAAAGAAGACCTCGCTGATAATCAAGTTTATCTCTCAGTTCAGCAATTTCTTCGCGATACTCCTACTCATAGGGGGAGTATTGGCGTTCATAGCTGACTTCATCTCTCCAGGGCAGAATTATGATTATATCGGGATTGCGCTCATAGGAGTAGTGATGATAAATTCGATATTCACTTTCTATATGCAATACCGTTCAGAGCGCATAATGGCCTCTTTCCGCAGGATGCTTCCTGACAAGGTCAAGGCTTTGAGAGAAGGGCAGATTGTTGAATTGTCAGCGAAAGAATTAGTTCCTGGAGATATAATGATACTTGCCGCAGGGGACAAAGTGCCTGCGGACTGCAGGATCATCGAGGAGAACACGCTGAAGGTGGATAACTCTTCGCTCACTGGAGAATCAGAGCCGCAATTGCGCACTCTTGCCTGCACTCATGATAATATCCTCGAATCAAGGAATATGGCATTCTCGGGGACGCTTGTGCAGTCAGGGGATGGGAAAGCTCTTGTCTATGCTACAGGAATGCGAACGCAAATAGGTAAGATAGTCCAGCTCACGAAAGAGACTCAAGAAACGGACACCCCGCTCCATAAAGAGCTTCGCAGGTTCTCCAGCGTGATCTCCGCCATCGCGCTCATAATAGGAGTAATATTCTTCGTGATAGGCCTGTTCATAGGAGAGAGCGCCATAGGCAGCCTCATATTCGCGATAGGGATCATAGTCGCAAATGTCCCTGAAGGGATGCTGCCTACAGTCACATTATGCCTGAGCATAGCCGCAAAACGCATGGCTAAAAAGAATGCTTTGATAAAAAATCTGGAATCGGTGGAGACTCTTGGCTCAACGACAGTGATCTGCACTGACAAGACTGGAACGCTGACGCAGAACAAGATGGTGCTCAATACCTTGATGCTCAACAATGAAGAGCATAACGTGCATGAGAAGAATGTCTCTCAGATAATGGGAATGCAGGAAGTTTTCAAGACGATGATCCTCTGCAATAACGCGACTTTGAAGAGTGCCTCTCAAGGATTCATAGGCGACCCTACAGAGACAGCTCTTATGGCATTCGCTGAACGGCATATAAGCATACAGGATCTGGCGCAGAAGAATCGTAGGATGAGAGAATTCCCTTTCGACTCAAAGACAAAGCGCATGATAACCTTTAATCAGGATCCGATCAGCACAACAGCGTTCATGAAAGGCGCCCCTGAGATCGTTCTTGCTAGCTGCGCAGGGATTCTCATAAATGGGAGGATAATTGCGCTCACAGCGCAAAAACGTAAAGATATCCTGAGAAGGTATGAGAAACTCGCTTCTCGCGGAGAAAGAGTGCTCGCTTTTGCGCTGAAGCGGATGAAGAACGCTGAAAAAGAGGCGCAGGAGAAGAATTTCCTGTTCATAGGTCTTGCAGGCCTTCTTGACCCTCCAAGACATGAAGTCCATGCTGCGATCGCGAAATGCGCTGAAGCAGGAATAAAGGTTATAATGATCACAGGGGATTACAGGACCACTGCTGAAGCGATATCAAGACAGATAGGGCTTACACGAGGAACTCCTAATATATTCACGGGCCAGGAGATAGATTCTCTGGATGAAGAAGAGCTTAAAGGGATACTGCGCAAAGACAATCTCATCTTCGCCAGGACAAACCCTATGCACAAGCTGCGCATAGTGAAATGCCTGCAGTCCATGGGTGAAGTGGTAACAGTCACAGGCGATGGTGTCAATGACGCTCCTGCGCTGAAGAACGCGGATATGGGAGTCGCTATGGGAGTCTCAGGCACTGAAGTCGCGAAAGAGGCTTCAGACATGATATTGCTTGATGACAGCTTTGCCACGATAATATCCGCTATTGAGGAAGGAAGGACAATCTTTGAGAACATCAAGAAATTCGTCTCTTACATACTGACCAGCAATGTTCCTGAAATCATGCCTTTCATCGCATTTGTCTTGTTGGGGATACCTTTGCCACTCACAGTCATACTAATACTATCGATAGATTTAGGCACTGACCTCATCCCAGCCATAGGCCTTGGAAGCGAGCGTACTGAGTCAGATGTCATGAAGCAGAGGCCGAAAAAGCGTTCAGAGCACTTACTGACCCCTTCATTGCTGTTCACCTCTTACGGGATACTCGGCATGATCCAGGCCGCTGCAGGCTTCTTCTCTTATTTCTTCATCCTGTTCAATGGAGGATGGTCATGGGGAGAGCAGCTTGCGATGGCTGATCCTCTATATCTCAAAGCTGTCACTGCTTTCTTCGCGAGCATAGTCATATGCCAGATGGTGAATGTGATGATAAACAGGACGCAAAGGCAATCTCTTTTCTACGCAGGGCTGCTGAAGAACAGGGTTGTGCTTTTAGGAATCAGTATCGAAATAGCTTTCCTTGCCGCTATAACCTCGGTGCCTGCGCTCAGAGAGTTGTTCGGCACGCACCAATTAGGGTTTACGGAATATATGCTACCCATCCCTTTCGCGCTGCTCATGCTTGCCGGTAGCGAGATGCACAAATTCCTGCTCAGAAAAGGCAACAGGTTCGCGCAAAAGATTTCTTATGCGCGTGACTGAGATATCGCTCTTGTATGAGAATTCAGACATTCTTGCGCCTGTCACGCATATTGCGCAGGCGCTCTTTGCGCTCTTTTATGCGTTCAGAAACCCTTTTCTTGAACTTGAGGAAAGACTCTCTGCGCCTGATCATCGCCGCTCTCAGCTTCAGGAAACGCTTTTTCCTTGAGAATAGTCTCGGATTCTTCTCGACAAACTTGACGATCCCCCAGTTTATCAGCCTTGACTCCCCTTTCTTGACATAGATGAATCCCAGCAATGAGACAGCAAGAGCGCCTAATGCGTCAACAATAAGGTCTGTCATGGTGTCAGTCAGGCTTGAATGCTGCATCGCAGTACCCAGCAGAGAGTCGGAGGCGAACTCAAACATCTCCCATAACACTCCTAAAGAGAGGGCGAACGCGAAAGAGAAAATAGCTACAAAGCGCGGCGCCATGCTGAGATGGAGCGCTTCCTCATGATTCAGTATATAGACTATGAGGAATCCTGCGAATCCGAGAATCATCCCTGATAGAGTATGGAGAAATATGTCCCACCACCAGAAACGGGTGTAGAACTCCTGCATCTCGCCTAGGAATATCGAAGCGAACATGAAGAACACTATCAGCAGCTCAAACTCTGTCGGCAATAGGACTTTTGCGTTGCGCTCGATCACTGAAGGAAGGAATGTGAGTAATACTCCTAAGAAAGCTCCGAAAGCGTTCATCCAATTTCCCTGGTACGCGGACCATACCATCGCGAAGAACATCGCTATCCTGAAGATGTAGGATATGACAATCTCTATCTTGTCAGCGCGCGCAAGGACTTCCGCAGGGATGTCTGAGAGATTCATAAGATTACTGCCTTTTCTAGCGTATTTATAGTTTGTGATTTTAGCGTACAAAGACTGCCAATGCGTTTATAACACAATAATAATCTTCAGACATTCTGTGCTCAAGGCTCTGTCCTGAATAACGAAAATCAGCCGCTCGGAGCTATGGAAAATCTCGGATTTCCCATCTCGAAATGTCAGAAATGCACTGCATTTCTGAGCACGCTCAAAAATGTAAACATTTTTGACGATCTCTGTTGGTGATTTTCGTTATCCTCGGGCTAAATGTCAGAAATCCGCAAAGCGATTTCCGAGCACGCTCAAGAATGTAAATATTTTTGACGATCACAATCGGTGATTTTCGTTATTTTTTGCCGTTGATTATAAGCATCCTCACCTCAATTCTATTATGAGTCATTCATTTAAGCAATGGCAAAAGAATTCTCCGTTAAAGATTCAGGACATCGCCTTTCACTCAATCACATTTAAATATCCTTGATTGATGTGGCTGCTGCATGGACATCGCGCCAGGGATAGAGATCGTAGGGCTAGGCCTCAAGATAGGAAAAACCTTGATCATCGGAGACCTTCATCTCGGGATTGAAGAAGCCATGAATAAGGAAGGCATCCTTGTCCCGAGATTCCAGTTCAAAGACCTTGTCAAGCGCCTTGAGGAGATGCTGCGCAACGCTAAGCCTGAGATTGTGGTGATTAACGGCGATCTCAAGCATGAGTTCGGCACAATCTCAAAGCAGGAATGGAATGATGTTCTAAACATCCTTGACCTGATCTCTGCTTACGCGAAAAAGATAGTGCTTGTGAAAGGTAATCATGACGCGATCCTTGGCCCTATAGCGAGGAAGCAAAGAGTTGAGATCACTGATTCTTACAGAGAAGGGAATATCCTTGTCATACATGGACATAAGAAAGTGGCTCTGCCTAAAGGGATAGAGATCATCATAATAGGGCATGACCATCCCGCGATAAACCTTAGAGAGGGCTCTCGCGCAGAGACTTACAAATGCTTCCTTAAAGGAAAGTTCAATAAGAAGACGCTCATAGTGATGCCTTCATTGAGCGCTGTGACTGAAGGCACGGATGTCTTGAGATATGACCTTCTCAGCCCTTACCTCCATCAGGACCTGAAAGATTTTGAGGTTTTCATCATTGCTGACAAGGCTTACTCTTTTGGGAAGATTAAGTCAATTGACAAAAAGATTTAAAAAGGAAGGAAGAATAATGAAGGGAAAGAGGAGTAAAATCAAAAGAGGGTGACTATATGAAGACAGCAATTATAGGGATTCTGATAACAGTTATTGTACTGGCAATCGGATGCTCGACACAAGAGGAGGCTTTGCCTACCGAATTGACCACTGAAGAGCCAGACGCTGGATTACCTGCTGATGAACCGGAAGCATTGCCTCAAGAGCCTGCAGTTCCTGAAGGAGAGACAGGGCAGACAGCCACAACCCCCGCTCAGACCACTGAAGGAGCTCCTGAAGGAGTCACTGAAGGGACTTGCGGTGTTGAAGCATTGATCACTGTCAGAGGATGCGAAGCCACTCAGGACCTCAGCAATGTCGAATTCACTTTCCAGAACACTGGAAGAGGGGATCTTGACGGAGTAGTCTACCGCCCTATCGACAATACAGACGCAAAGCTTGGAGAGAGCTCAGACATGAGCGCTTGGATTATGGGAGAAAGCAAGACATTCTCAATAACGATGTCAAGCTATGAAGGCGCGACAAAGATTGACTTCTTCCCAGTCAGCAAAGGGGTCATCTGCGCAAACCAGCGCAGCAGAGCCACTATAGCTAACTGCAAATAAGCCGATTGATATCTTTTTTTAATTATTTTTTATCTTTTTCAGTAGATTTTTATATTAGATTGTCTGAGGAGAGAAAATGATGCGAAAGATAGCTATTATCATGATCGTCACGCTTTTCCTGGCAGCGGCATGCTCTGACAATGAGCCTGCCTCTCAGATAGAGACAAGCAAGCCTGTGCAGATGGATAAGCAGAATGTCGCTCAGGGAGACACTCAAGGGGATGTCCTTGTGAAAGACCAAGGAGTTGATTTCAACAGTCTCGAAGTGACCCCTTCAGGAGACCCTAAATGCTTCCTTAGCCCTTGCGATTGCAACTGTTACGTCATCCCTAATGTCCCTCAGAACAAGCGCAGCCCTTTATGTGCGGACAGCTGCGCGGATACTCAGGGGATAAAGGGTTGCAGATTCACGAACTTCCAATGCGCAACGATCAAATGATCTTCTAAGGTAAAGTCTAGAAAAAGTCACATGCCGAATATTCTTGAATAGCTTTTCTGCTTCTCTTCAGTCTCGCGTTCTTTCCTTATCTGATCGAACTGCCTGTTGACTATATGGTCTGAGAGGTCTCTTGAGCAATGCTTGCAGAACAGCTTCTTGCCTATGGTCTTGGCTATGTCAAGCTTGCAGAGTAGCTTGCCGCACCATTGGCAGGTGCCTTCGACATGCTTTCCGTGGGTTGGGCATTGCATAAATGCTGTCAAGGCTGAATAAGTATTTAAATATTATCTAAGAAAACAGGAATGCGCTAATCACGATACAGGGACGCCTGCAAAGATTCCTGTTTCAGGATCATAATTCTTTGGCATGCACTCTTCAACAGGGCTTCCGAATACAGTCAACAGATTGCGTTCTGAAAGATGATTCATCATCCTCTTCTCCAAGCGCTGCAATCCGTAAATCCTACAATAATCATGCACTGTGCCGGGAGTCACGCTTGCGTCGAACTGGTTTATCCCTTGCCTTGCCGCTTCCCATCTTGACAATTCTCCCTGGAGCACGTCTTCCTCCCCTTCAGGCTTGATGAACGGCTCTTTATTGAAGAAGTAAATGCCAGCTATATCCTCCAGCAGCATCGGATGTTTGCGCGCATTCCTTATGTGTTCATCCCTGTCAAGCCATAAGTTGCGCTCTTTGCCTGACGGAGTCTCAGGATAATTCCTGAATCGCTCATGGCTTGGTGAATGATCAATGTCGCATTTTGCCAAGAAATAACCCCGCCATATTGAAGAATGCGGGTCGCGTATGAACTCTACAGCTTCAGAAAGAGTCACACTCCGATGCAAAGCTTCTCCAAGAAGGAATCCTTCATTCGCGATAATCCCTAGATAGACGAACAATTCCGCAGCAGCGCGAGTCTCCTCCCTAGGGATATATCCGCCGATATGCCTGTCGCTCTTTTGGGGGTTTGGCTGATCCATTAGTTGATCTCAACTATGATTAAGCCGTATATTTGCTAGGAATACGTCCAAGTATATAAAAATTGCCATGGGCGATATCCTGAATCTTTGAATAAAGACTTTTTTGACATTGCTTGAATAGCCAGACTTAGAGTAGAATTGATGATAAAGTGCTTATAAGCAACAGCAAAGAAAGGTTATTCAGGACAGGGCCATTGCCTTGAAAATAATTCTAAAGAGGTTTATTTCCTGAACGCGATCGATTTGCCGAAACTGCTCAGTTTCAAAGACTCGATGATCAAGAATATCAATGATAAGAACATGAAGATATACCATCCGTTCTCAGTCAGCTCATGCAGTTCCTGTGATGGAGAGCTATAAGTGAGATGGTACACGGTCATTGTCGAGACTCCAATAATGACAATAAAAAAGAATATTATTGAGAGGATTATCAGTGTGCGGAATCGGTCAGGGGTTAGTTTTAGGAATGAGAAGATAAGGTAGATAAGTATGCATATCCCGACTATTGAAGCTATTACGCTGCTGATTTGAGCTGTCAGGAGTGCTATATCCGCCATATTATCTGAACCCATACTGTCTTGATATGCCCAATACCTGTCTTGCTGAATATAAGAATAATATGAACGCGATAAGGATGATGACGTGCGCGACGCTCTCAATGCTGAGCTCCACATTACTGCCATATGATTGTGAAAGGAAATCGCCGATATTATGGACGATATAACCGATCACAAGAAGAAGGATGGCAAACGCCCTATACCTGAACCATCTGGATTCTGGAACAATCTCGTTATTAAGAGAACGGAAAGCCAGAAAGACCGCTAAAGCTCCAAGAATTATCACCCCAATAAGAATAAAGGTTATTAACGCCATAATGTCCATTAATTGAGACTTATTTATAAAGTTTGCTCTGCATTAGGAGAGACGTTCTGAAGATAGAGCGCATGGCCGTGGATAGCGAGCTCTTTCACATCCTCTGCGACAAAAAGAAGGTTATCCAGGCAATCTAGACTTACAAATTCTGGTACATTCTGTCTGCTGGATCTTAAATTGCCGGAATATCCCATGCAGAGGAATGGATGAAAGAAGAAATCTTCAGCGCTCTTTTTCATTATGACCCTGTTTTTTCTTGCGGGAAGAGCGATCAGGTATCTAAGATAGGTGATAAGCCCTGATTCCTCCTCAAGCTCTCTGATCGCTGTCTCGTAAGGCATTTCGCCTTTCTCAACTCTTCCTGCGGGAAATCCATAAGATCCTTCTGGAAGTTTTGCAAAGGAGGTATGCCTCACTAAAAGGACTGAATCTGCGCGGTATAACACTACGCCTGCAGCGTGTATTCTCTCAACCATAAGGAGATTTATCTATATTGACTATTTAAATACAATTGTTGCATAAAGCTTATAAATGAGTTTTATGCTTTTCGAACCATGGACAAGAAATTTTACCGCTGTGTGAAGTGCAACGCAGTGTTCAACGGCATTGCCGCCCCTGCGCGCTGCCCTGACTGCGATGAGGAATCATTCTTCGCTGCCAATCCTGCTGAAGCGAAGATGCTTCTTTTCAGCAATGAGAACAATGCACAATCATCAACTGCGCGGCCTTTCTCTGAGATAGAATTGGCAGCATTATGGGACTCTTTCGCTAGAAAGAACGAATGCGTGATAAACCCTCACAAGAGCAGGGTGAGCATTCTCGCGAGGGCTGTGCTTGATAATGAGCGGCGCACAGGTTTCAAGAGCTGCCCCTCCCCTCCGCAAGATATCGGAAAGAAACTATTGTGCCCTTGCGATTTCAAGAAACAGAAATGCTGGGAAGCTCAGAAGAGCTGCTGGTGCGGACTGTTCATGAAGAGAGAAGACGCCTGAACACTATATTATTGACTATTAATTGTTTATTAATTGTCTTATAAGAAAGTCTAAAAAAATAAAGAGAACTTCTCAATCATTCTCTACTCTAGGAGCGAGTATGAAGGAAAGCATGAGCCTGTCAGTTGTCTTATAATCCAGCCGTAATGGGTAATCGTTGTTGAAATGAACCATCACTTCATTGCACAGCTTTGCGCCTTGGATCATCTTTTTTAGGTATTCGATAGAGTATTTCGCCTTCATGACCTTGCCTTTGTCATGCGAGGTTATCTTTGTGGTTGCGTCATCAGCGATGTCGATGTTAGCGTTGCTGAGCTCACCTTCAGCCCTTATGGAGAATACCTGGTCTGTGATGCTGAACATGACTGATTCTCCGACTATGTCAGCGTCCTCTATCGCCTGGGTGAGTATGTCTGAAGAGGTCTTGACAGTGACTCCGAAAGAGAGTTCTGGCACTTTCTGCTTCTTGTCTTCCAGGCTTATCAATGGAAGAGAGAAAGTGCGTGTTGTCCCCCCTTTAAGAGTTATAGTCAGCTTATTGCTCTTCTCGTCCAGTCCGAGAGAGAGCATGTCTGAAGGCCCTGCCCTCCTGAGTATCTGCTTCATATTGGCGAGGTTGACAGAGATATCGACTGGCTTGCTCACGTCATATTCTGCGAAAGAGCTGGACAGGAGCTTGAATATGACCATCGCCACATTGGCTGGGTCCATGGCTACCATTTCCATGCCGTTGCTGTCTATCTTGAAAGTGGCCTCATTTACGAGGTCAGAAATTATAGTGACGCTTTCGCGCAACAATTTAGGTTCTGCTAGTACAAGTTTCATAGTCTCCCCTTTTCCGTCGTTTATCTTATACAAGAGAAACATGGATGGGGATATTTAAAGTTTGTGAGTCTTAACGATATAAATTGAAGAATATGCGTCCAATTGATGAAGGGGCTATCACAATACCAATCTTTTCCCGTCTTTCATACTGTGCAAGGTCTTGCCTTCCTTATATCCCAGCTCTGTGGCGAGCTGCACAGCCCCTTCAACCCTGTCAGGGCCTCCGTGCGAAGGGATGATGTGCTCTGGCTTTACCATCCCTAAAAGATCCCTGAGATCCTCTCTGGCGCCATGCCCGCTGACGTGTATGTCGCGAAAGATGCGCACTCCTGATTTCATGAGCTTGTCCTCGACAAGATGCCTGTTCAGGATATTGACTTCTGAAGGAATCACTGTGCAAGAGAACACGACATGGTCTCCTTTCTCAAGCCTAAAATCGTACTCTCCATTCACCATCCTTGAAAGCACTGACTTCGGCTCTCCCTGATGCCCTGTGCAGATTATGAGATATTTCCCTTTCTGCTGCTTTATCTTGCGCAGCTTCTTCGCGACTTTCTCTCGATAGCGCACAATCTCAGCTTCTCCTTCAAAATGGATTATATTGGTGTCCTGTCCCGCTAGGACGTATTTTCCAAGGGATCTTCCAAGAAGTATCACGCTGCGGTTCATCTTCTTGCCTAACTCGATGATTGTCTTTATGCGCGCGAGATGAGAGGAGAACGTGCTGACGATGACTGCTTTGTCTTTTGAATCTACCCCGAGGAGCACGTCCTTGAGCATCTCTCTGGCGACTGCTTCTGAAGGGGTTTTGGTGTGCGAAGTTGAGTATAAAGAGTCTACAATCAGGCATTTCACCCCTTTATCCCCTAATTCCCTCAATCTTTCATAATTAGGAGCCTTACCCAGTGTCGGAGTATTGTCGAACTTGTAATCATTCGCGTAGATGACTGTTCCGTACTTTGTGTGCAGCGCGACCATGACTGTCTGCGGCACTGAATGCGTGACGTGAATGAATTCAACAGTGAGATTCTTTGAGAGAGTATAAGAAGCGTTGGGATTGACAGCGATTATGTCATTGCGTAGCCGCATATCATTGTCCTTGAGTATCGCGGAGAGCACAGCTTTGGAATAAGGGGTGCAGATTACAGGTGCTGAATATTTTCCTGCTAAGAAAGGTATTGCGCCGATATGGTCGAGGTGCGCGTGCGTCGGGATTATCGCCACTACTTTCTGCTTCCAGTCCTCGATTATAGCGAGATCTGGCACTGCGCCTATGCTTGTGAGCTTTTTAGGAGAGAAATCAACGACATCCTCATCGTCAGTGTACCTCACATAGATCTCCATGTGCAGGCCGAGATCGAAGATGATGACTTCATCATCCACTCTTACAGCAGTGCAGTTCTTGCCGACTTCGTTATAGCCGCCCACAGTGCAGACTTCAATCATCAATGAGCAAAATACAAGAGTGATTTAAAAAGGTTTTGTGCGATATGACGACGCCCTGGATCCGTAAATAAGACTTTTTTGACATTGCTTGAGTAGTTATGTTTCAATCAGAATTGATGAAATGACGCTTATAAGCAACGACAAAAAAGTGGTTAAGGACATCACCCGCATACAGCGAAACTTTTTAAATCATTCAGAACTCTCCCTCGTTGCGGGAGTTCCAGAGCGGTTAAATGGGCAAGCCTCAAGAGCTTGTGGCTTAGTGCCTTCAGGGGTTCGAATCCCCTCTCCCGCATTAGATCATTTCTTTGCTTTTGTTTCTTGATTTGTTACAAGAGAATATTCAGAAGAAATTACAAAGAAGAAAGTTTCTGCTCGATCATCTTCAGCTGTTTCTCGAGATCCGCAAGATCGTCCTTGCCGCTGCTCTTGCTTGCCGCTCCCTCTTTCTTTGCAACGTCTGCAGCTTTCGTAGTCTCTTTCTTCTTAACTTCCTGCTCTTTCTTTGCAGGTTTGACAGCCTTTTTCTCTGCTGCGCGCTTCTCTGGCTGCTTGATCTCGACAGCAGGCAGCTGGCCGTTAAGGCGATTAGAGAGCGAGGAGACGTCTTTCATGACATCGCGGAGCTGCGCCATCATCTCAAGCTTCTGCACCCGAAGAACTTTGATGCGCTCGTAAGCCTGCAATCCATGGACTATGTTGCGGGAGGACTCAAGCAAGGACTTGCGGAACTCTACCGGGTCATCAATCCTTATGAACAATGAATCCTCACTTGCCATGATTTACCTCATGCCTCTTTCTTTAATATCACTGAAATAAAAGTTTGATCGATCATTCAGACGGTGAGAGCGTCTCGTTTATGAATCCGACTTTCTTGTCTACGTCATCAAGCTCCTGGCGCCAGATCTCAAGCTCTGCCTCTTCTTCATGCCTTAGCTGTCCGATCTTGTCAAGGATTGTGCGCGCCTCTCCGATCTTCGCTCTTATAAGCTTCACAGTGTCCTTTATGTCGTCGTACTGGTCAATCTTGATGAATAATGGCCTTTCATTCATGTTTTTCACCTTCGCTATATGATTGTTCAGTCTTGCCTAAAAAAGGCATATAATGAATATGATTCTTGCGCGCTATCCTCATTCCTCTGGCTCGAAAAGCACTCTGTCGATGCTGAACAGCTTGCGCTGTATCGACTCAATAGAGAGATGCCATGCCTCAAAAGAGGAATCCTGCGCGTTCTTTAGATTTATGAGCGTTCCCATGACTTTCTCTCCATCCCTCAATCCTGAACGGATGGAAGAGAGAGCATTCTTGATCGAGGAGTATTGCGGCGCTGAAATGAAGATCATCCCTTTCGCGTCAGTGACTGAAGGAATGGGCGGCTGTATGGGGGGAAGTTCCTCTCTCGTCTCCCGCCTTCTGGCTTTCTGCGCTGCCGCCCGCTGAATCACTGTCTGCTTCTGCTGCGCAGCTTTCATCCATTTAGCTGGCGCAGAGACTTTTTGACTGCGTTCTGAAGAATCTTTTTCGGATACTTGCTCTTTAGAAGAGAGAGGCTCTTCAATCTCTGGAAGAGTGTCAAAAGATTTGTCTGACAGGCGTGAAGCGCCAGATATCGCGTGCTGTATCTCTTCAAGATCTTTCTGGCCTATCTCCGGAGAAGGAAGCCTGAAACTTTCTTTGACTGAAGAGGGCATGTCAAAATCATCAGTCCCTCTCTTAATGCCGTCCTGCTTGAACTGAGAAATGGATGAGGGAGGGAGAGGGGCTGGAATGTCCGCTCCGAAAGAAAGCGATTGTTGCCTGACAAATCTTGGAGCTGCTATATCCTGAGAGGATGGGCTTGCTGAAGGAGGGCTGACAGTGAATGCAGGAGTTCGCTGCTCTTTCTGTTGCGTTGATGAAACCGGCACAGGAGGAGGAACAGGAACTTGAGGCGCTGTGCTTGTAGAGCCTGGGGATTGTGAGGGTGGAGTTGGCGGTGTAGGAAATGCTCCTTGGACAAGGACTTTCTTCTTGCCGAATAGACCGAACAATGCCACTGCTTCACACCCCTCTTTCAAGGAATCAAGCCATCCTGAGATAATCCCAGCTATTGCTGACCCCCTTGCTTTAAGAATAACCATGCCGAGTATTAAAAGATTTGTGCGCACTGCTAAGGGGTGAGTGTGATGGGTAGGAGAATGATGTAAGCTTAGTAGCGAGTCTTTAATGTTGCATATTCTTCATCCGCCCAGGTCATGCTGCGC
>DATDYN010000037.1:0-26107 GCA_035289005.1 Candidatus Nanoarchaeia archaeon | reverse complement strand
ATGCGCTTTCCTGAGCGTCCCAAGGTGATTACCCTATGCTCTATGATTGCGATGATCTGCGACCGCATACTCAAAAAGTAGAGTGTTCTGAGCTTGAAGCTAAGCTGATCGCAAGCAAGGTCATCCTTGAAGGGGTATCGCATGGAAAATGCTGGACAACTGCAAACTACTATGCGATCATGAAACGCGCTTTCTCCGGGAAGAATGTCGCGCTTTTGACTGAAGAAATGAAGAAAGAGCGCCCGGTAATCATTATTGACCGTAACACGCCACTTGATTATGATTTAAGGACGCAACATCCAGAACTTTCTATACTGCAGCCGTTTTATGACGCGATAAAAGAATGCGATTCTAGAACGCGCTTATCCGTATTTGGCATATATCATCTTAAACCGGATAATCCTAAAGATGACTGTGACGCCAGGATAGCTAACAGCGGCAGAGAAGTCAGAGCATCAATAAGATCATTATCAACCCAGCTTTCAGGCTTTATGAGAATAATGGTCATTACAGGAAATCACCATATCATCAATAGAAAGGGGGAATGTGAAGTGCCTTTGATGATGGGCGCGTTAGGACAAGAAGAGAGCAGCGCAGTGATAATCATGCATCAGCCAGTTTATGAGATGGAAAAGAAAGGCCTCGATTCTGAAGGATTGTATAAGCTATTATGCCCAACCCCCCAGATTTATCTGCATGTGTTTTAAGAACTGATCATCATGGCTCTATGATCCTCGAATATTGTTCTGATAATAAAATTATTTTTGTTATTATCTCCAAGAGGTCGGCTCCGCGTTCTTTTGCGCCCTTCACCGCGTCATGAAACACGCCAGGATTATCCCAAGAGAATATCTCTCTTGCGGTCTTTTGAAATTGCGCAAAAAGCTTCTCGACGCGGTCTTTCTCAGAGTTATACTTTATGACGTCTGCCTTCTGGATGGATTTTAAGGTCTCTAACGCTTCTTCAAACTCTTCCAATTCCCTGCTCAAAGTATTGATCTTTCCAGGCCGTGATTGAAAAAAAGCGCACATAAGATTTACCTCGATATGACTGCGCGATTTGTGATTAAAAAATGCGCTGGGTGTGATACCCCACCATTTATAACGCAATTTTTAATTCCGAAACAACAAAAAAATTCTTAAGGATTTTTTGTGCACCAAAAATCGTTTTTACGATTTTTGTGTGATCCGCCCGTCATAACGAGGGACGTAAAACCTCGGGCTAAAGCCCGAGGATAGCCCCGAATGGCGGATTTTCGTTATATTGATCGCAATCATTACTGGATATGATGATTAAACCTAAGCATATAAAAATGTTTGCACGAAGCATGCGCAGATTACGGCAATAACTGTCGCTCAGAGGTTATGACATGCTGATATCACAAAAAATTTATATAGTGCCTCTGAAGAAACGTCTTTAATGACAAAAGAGACCCATCACGAGCATGCTGCTCATCACAGGCTATTCTTCGAGAATGCCTCATTCCCTTTCCTCGCGCTCATCCTTTTCGCGGGAATCTATTTCCTCAGCGCCCAGTTCCTCCTCTCGCCAGCAACAGATATCCGGAACTCGCAGATCCTTGAGATATTCTCAGATTATCATAAGTTCTTCGGGATAGGGATGGCGCTCATAACTCTCATAGGAACTTATATCCTCTATGGGATTTTCGCTGCAGTGACATTGATGCGGTTCGCTGTGATGAAACCCCTACTTTTATTTCTAGGATATGCCCCTTGGGCCGCTTTCGGATTCCAATTGATGTTCAGAGAAGTGGGGCGTGTAGACATAACTAGAGCGATCATCCATTACGCTGGGCTTCCGCTGCTCGTCTCGGGAAGCTTGCTCAGCCTGCTCGCGATTGCCTGGATGATAATCTGCTTCAGGAGGCTTGCATGAAAAAAATCCTTCCATTCCTACCCATCCTTGCGCTCCCATTCCTATTGACAGGATGCCTTGGAGATCTTTTGGAGTTATCATGCATTTTTGTCTCTGACCCATCGCATTGCTATCAGTCTGCGGCGATCCAGAAAGAGGATCCTTATGGATGCGAGAAAGTCAAGGCTCCTGAAGGATTCACAGCTTCTAATCCGCCGAAAGATAAATGCTATCTCAAGATAGCTGAGGAAACCGGAGATTATGATGTCTGTGACAATATCAAGGGTGGGGCAGGATCATACACAAAAGAAGAATGCGTTTCTGGAGCAGCGCTCTCGCAGGAAGACCCTTCAGGTTGTGAAAAGCTCGCCGGAACCGCAAGAGAATCCTGCAGGAAGACTGTCGGAGCGGCTATAACTCCTGAAAAGCTCACAGAGATAAATGAAGAGATCAGCGATCTTCAGAGCGATGTAGGTTCTGACCCTGATGATGCTGAAGCTACAAAGAAGCTAAAAGAGCTTGAGGATAAGAGAAAGGCGATGCTTGACGTAATGCCCGCAGGAACGAAAGCTGATTACTTCAAGAACAATAGGGAAGAGATAATGGGCGATGTCGAGGATGACGATGTCAGATCTGAGATTGTCAAGGAATTCACTGATTACAGGAAGCAGAACCCGACAAAGGATGTCGATCAGCTGCTCGATAAGCTCAAGGAGATAAAAGAGCAGAAGGATTTTGTCAAGAATCTTGATGCGCAGGCAAATTCGCTTGTCGACCAGCTTAAAGAGAACGCTGGCGCGGCAGCAGAAGCGCTGACTGAAGAGCAGACAGAGGCGATTGAGGAGAAAGTTGACGCTCTGAAAGAGAAGAGCTGGGAATGGTTCAAGGATAACGGGGGCTCAAGGCTGAAGCAAGGGATGAGCCAGCTCGAGAAGATGAAAGAGAGGTATGACAAGGCTTCAGAGCAGTACGAGAAGATAAGCGAGCAATTGGATAAGATAAAGAAGACTTATGATGAGCTCTCAAGCATCTACCAGAATGTTGATAAGTATAACAAGATGATAGCTAAAGGGGAGATTGATAAAGGCCAGGCGAGAGTGCTCAAAGGGGCTGTGCTGCTCGGCAAAGGACTGCAGTATGCCACAGAGTACGTGCCTGTCTTCGGAAGCACTGTGTCAACAATCACTAAAGAGACTTTCGCAACGACTATAAAGCTAGCGGAAAAACGGGCTAAAAGGACTAACGCGTTGAACAAATGCATTGATGACCCTGAAAACTGCGACACTGAAGGGATATCAGGATATTGAAGGTGTGGACATGAAGACTATTGCGCGTATGACAATAATTATTGCGATGATGGCGCTTATCTTTCTCTCAGGATGCGGAGAGAATAAGCAGACTGTGAAAGACGTGCTTGAAGAACAGGGCGTCCCTTTCAAGAATGTTGAATTGACTGCAGACACCATCACTATAACTTACGAGGCTTCTGACGCGACAGGTTATGACGGGCAGATTATTGGCGATTGGGGGATGCTGATGGGCGCGGCAGCGGGTTTCGAGTATGAGAATATCGTGATAATAAACACTGTCAATGACGTGCCTTTAGCCAAGCTTACGACAACGCGGAAGAACGTGCAGGATTTCACAGGAGGAATAGTGAATGAGTCAGTGTTCTGGAGCGATGTTGAGATAAGCGCGATAAAGTGAAATGGTATTCTGCGCAGATTTAAAAAGCTTAAAGTATTTCATTCTTTATGGAGAATTTCAGGAATCTCACACTGGTTGGGACAAGCCACATCGCCAGCGAGAGTATCCGCGCAGTGAATGCCGCGATCACTGATAAGGTCGATATTGTCGCTGTAGAGCTTGATAATAATCGTCTTCAGGCTCTCCTGAGCAGCAAGCGCCGCAGGCCTTCTCTCTCAGATATCAGGATTGTAGGGCTTACAGGATGGCTGTTCGCGATCATAGGCGGCTGGGTGCAGAAGAAGCTTGGAGCGAGCGTAGGCATAGATCCTGGAGCGGATATGCTCGCCGCTGTCAAAGCCTGCAGGAAGAAAGGCAAGACTCTCGCGCTGATCGATCAGGACATAAGCGTGACATTGCGCCGCCTCTCCACTTCTCTGACCTGGAAAGAGCGCTTGCGCGTCCCTTATGACATAATCGCTGCGATACTCGCACCAAGACGCCAGATCAAAAAGCTGGGCATAACCAGTCTTGACCTTTCAAAAGTGCCTTCTAAAGAGCTCATAAAAAAACTCATCCTTGAAGTGAAGCACAGATATCCTAACATATATAGGGTTCTTATTGAGGAACGTAACATCTTCATGTCTCACAGGCTTGTGAGGCTCATGGAATCAAATAGGGATAAGATCATCATTGCTGTTGTCGGCGCGGGCCATGAAGAGGAGATGATCGGGATGATAAGATCCTTGCTCAACGATGATGACTCTTCAGCGCAATCTTTTGAATTCTCTGCGAGTCTGGGATGAATTGGTGCGGGACTGCCCTTCTTAGTAGAAAGTAATCCCTCCAATTCAAGTCAGTACATTAATCACCTGCATAAAGATCAACGCGGTTGTATGCAATACAACCAGATTTTACTCCCCCCTGACTCTGTCGGGGAGGGAGTAAAATCTGGCTATTCAAGCAACGTCAAGAAAGTCTTTATTCACAAATTCAGGACATCGCCACTCATGAGGAAAACTATTTAAATAGACGCTCTCTCTGAAGAATCACCATGACAATGGTGAATACGTGGAGAAGCTACTGGTTCAGCTTCAAAAAATATTCTTCGTTAGAGAAAAAAGAGATCACAGCGATCATTATAGGGTCGGCTGTTCTTGCATTGATCATCGGATTGGATGACGGCAGTCCTGAATTCGTGATGGGTTATTGGCTGAGGAATCTTTTCAACTGCTTCCTGATAGTGCTTCTTGCGTTGATAGTCAAGCAGATCGCGCAGCGCGCCACTTCAACAGCTGTAGGGTTCAAGCCTGAATACAAGCCCTGGCTTTACGGCTTAGGGATAGGGATTATCCTAGCTCTTGCCTCTAAAGGGAAACTCTGGTTCCTCGCTCCTGGAGGGATTGTCGTCTATCATCTCGCAGGGCATAGGCTTGGAACTTTCAGGTATGGGCTTAATTACTGGCCTTTAGGAATAATAGGACTTATGGGCCCGGTCTCAAGCCTTATTCTCGCGATATTCTTCAAAGTCATGCTTGGAGTATTCCCTCAGAACGCTCTGATACTTCTAGCGCTAAAATTCAACCTTTACTTCGCGGGGTTCAGTATGCTGCCTATTCCCCCTCTTGACGGCACGCACTTGTTCTTCGCTTCAAGGATGGTGTACGCTTTCGCTTTCGGGACAATAATAGCGTTATGCTTCGCGCTCTTTTACTTGCCGATAATATGGGCTTTGCCTATCGGACTCTTGGTAGGGATAGGGGCGGTAGTATTGAATGCTTTCGTGATTGAGAAATGATCATTAATGGAGAATAAAATGAGGATTCTTGAATCGAAGAAAGGGATAGAGATGGTCGACCAGTGGGTAGAGCTGCTTATGTTCACTCTCCTCATAATCTCTTTCGCGTTATCTGTCTCGATAGGCTCTTTAGTGTTCAACTATATTGTTGTCTTTATCTTCGGCCTCATGAGCGGCAGGTTCCTCTATTACAGGAGAAAGACTTTCCCTTTCTATCTGATAGTTTTCGGCGGAATTGTCGGATACCTTATCGGTGTGAGGTACGGAAGCTGGAAGATGACTCTTTTCCTGTTCATTGTCGGAACGACAATAAGCTGGTACTTGCACTCCAAACGCATCATAAGGTAGTCTGAAAATGAGGCATTCACGGCTTTCAGGAAACATCCATAAATTCTCAGGCACTGGAGAGGTGAACTGCTACTTGATTCTTGAAGAAGGCGATGCTATCATGATAGACACTGGCGATCCTGAAGATAGGGATGCGCTGCGCAACGCTATAGAGAAGATAATCGCTCTCGATAAAGTGAAGAAAGTGATTCTCACCCATCTTCATTATGACCATTCAGGCAATGCCGCGTTATTCCCTGAAGCGAATATATTCATTTCCGCAGAAGAGCTTGACTATTTCAGGAAGGACGCTTACGGCGCTGTTTTGAATAGCGCCGCAGTGAGAGAGCTGAAATCTATCCGGCTGAGACCGCTGCCTGCAAAGATTGGAAGATTAAGAATAATCCACACCCAAGGCCACACTCTTGGAGCAGTCTGCATTGCGCATGAATCAGAAAAAGTATTATTCACAGGAGACACATTCTTTGGCAAAGGGATGTATGGAAGGACTGACCTTCCGAGCTCTGCTCCTGAAAAGCTTGCAAAATCTCTTGAAAGAATAAGAAAGTATAAAGACTTTACGCTCGCGCCAGGGCATGATTATTGAGACTTGAGAGTCACTCTCCTCTCTTGAGCGCGGCATATCTTCTCTTCAGCTCTTCAGGCACGAACAGCATCGAGTCTGGGCGCTCTCCTGGGATCACTACCTGCGTCGATCCTTCACGCCTTGATGCGTCATCTATTGAGGTATAGCTCTCACCGATACGTCTGAATGGTGAATCCTGTCTTGGATCATCTGGGCGCATCCAATCATGCGCTTTCTTTTCTAGATGACGGACGACAATCAGAGGGGGATTCTCCCTTGAAGTGCAGATATGATACGCTTTGACCCCGTTCTCCCAACGCCGCGCTACAGACTCAAAATCTGTGCCTACAAACTCGCGCGCGTACCCTTTAGAGCGATAATCTCGAGTCTGAAGCTCTGAACTTATTCGTTCTACCAAAGCCCTGACTGCGCCCTGATATCTCGCTTCTGATGAAGAAAGATCGCTTGCCGCGCTCTCTTTCTGACGCAGCACGCTGAACACTGCGCTGCCATTGAGCATCTCAGCTCTCAATGCAGGAGTATACATCATTTCATCGCTCAATGCCTCGACATCGATATCATACTGATTCTTATTCTCAAGATAATAACCCATCATGAGGTCAGTCAATGCCCGCTGTTCTGGGATCGCGATCCTTCCATTGCTGAACGCCCCTATCCTTGAGAGCGCGAACGGCAATTCATTGAAATCTCCGCGCGCTTTTTTGGTCAATCCGGTTATGTTGCGCTTCGCAGAATCCTTTGGAGAATTATTATCGCTGACCAAGGCTATTTCGAGCGCAGAGATATGTGGGCAGGAGATATCAATCTCTTTCACGTCTGCCCAGAACGCGCTTTCGCAGGAGCATTTGCTGTCATGATATTCTATTCCTGGAGGGAGTCTCCCTGAAGGGAATCTCTGCGCGTCTGAAATGTTCACAGGATAATGGTCCACGCCGGATTTAGAGAGGACTTGCGCTGAGATCTTGCCGCCGTACCTGTTCACCTCTTTAAGCGCGAGCCTTCTTGAGAGGTCAATGATTCCTGTTCCCTTTTCGCGCCGCATGACTTTAGCCCTGAAATCACTACTGAGTTTTCGGTATGGGATGCCTTTACGCTCCGAGTATTCATGCAGACGCGCGCGTATCTCTGCGGAAGTCTCAAGCGTCAGATGTCCGAGCATGTACTGGCTTGGGCAAAGGAATAATCTTTTGTTATACGGAGAATGCAGGGTTATGCCATAATTCCTTGGGATGATCTCATTCGTTGTGTTTGCCATAAGGAGATGAAAACCTTCCAGATATAATAAAATATGTGGTAATTAATACCACCACAATAATTATATACCTGAGTTATTCATGCGATCCTATCCAGAACTGCTAGGGGGACATGAATCATGACTGAAGAGATTGCGGAATTCTTGGCTGAATTAGGGCTCACAGCCCTTGAATCTAGAGTGTTTATCTCATTATTTGACTCAAGATCGAGCGCTAGCGAACTCTCGAAAAAGACAGGAATCCATAGAAGAAATGTGTATGACTGCCTTGACAGGCTGTCAAAGCGAGGGCTTGTGGCGTCTGTCAAGAGCAATAATAGGAGGATATTCTCCGCGATAGCCCCTGAAGAGCTCCTTGAGATGCTCAGGCAGCGAACAAAAATTTTTGAGACTCTGCTGCCAATGCTGCAAAGCAAGCACGGAGCGGAACAGGATAAGAACGAAGCATTGCTCTATCAAGGCACTGCTGGATTACGCTTGATATTCAATGACCAGATAAAGACTGGCAAAGAGATCCTGATAAATGCCACAACTGCGAATATCAAGAACGTGCTGAGATATTTCTTCCCTTCGCATGACCTGCAGCGCAAAGAGCGCGATATCCCTGTGAGGATGATTGTTGATGAGAGCTATCGCGAAATGCTGAAGGATAATCCTTTGCCCCCTTTGTGCAGGGTAAGGTTTATCAGAGAGTTCAACAGGAGCCCGATCTCGCAGTACATCTATGGGGATAATGTCGCGATAGTCGTGTGGAGTGAGCCTCCCTCGGCTTTCCTTATACGCCAGAAAGCTGTCGCGCAAGGGTTCAGGGAGAGTTTTGAGACGTTCTGGAAGATAACGAAGCAATGACATCACACCCCACTGGACTTAGACGCATAAGATATTTAAACGAATAGTGCAGAATTTAAGCAATGCTTAAAGATTTTACCCCGCGCCTTTATCAAGAGACGATCCTTGATACCTGCGCTAAAAAAAACACTTTAGTCGTTCTTCCCACAGGGATGGGCAAGACAGCAATAGCCTTGATGCTTTCAGCGCAGCGCCTTCATAATTTCCCTAATTCTTGTGCTATATTCCTTGCGCCTACAAAGCCTTTGGCGATGCAGCACAAGGAAAGCTTCAAGAGATATATGCATTATGAAGATGCTCAGATGGTATTGTTCACGGGAAGCGTCAGCCCTGAAGAAAGGGCTGAACAGTGGAAGAGCGCTAAAATCATATTCGGCACGCCGGAATGCATAGAGAACGACATAATCTCTGGAAGGGTTGATCTCAGTTCTGTCTCACTGATAATCTTTGATGAGGCTCATCGCGCTTCAGGAGAGTATTCTTACACTTTCATCGCGAAACAGTACGCGAGCAAGGCGAAGTTTCCAAGAATCCTTGCCCTGACAGCCTCTCCGGGCTCTGATCAGGAAAAGATACAGCAGATATGCTCGAACCTATATATAGAGGATGTTGAGATACGCACAGAGCAGGATCCTGATGTCAAGCCGTATATCCAGAAGACAGAAGTCGATTGGATCATGGTTGATTTCCCGAACGCTTTCTCTGATGTGCGCAGGAACCTTCAGGAATTGTTCGCTGACCGTGTTAGAGAGATCCGCAATCAGGGATTCCTCAAGAGCACGCGCTCCGCGCTCCCCTCAAAAGTCGAGATATTGCAATTGCAAGGCCAGCTTCAGGCAGAGCTTTCGCAAGGGAGCAGAGCGCCAGAGCTTTTCAGGACGTTATCGTTGTCCGCTGAAGCAATGAAGATACAGCACGGGTCAGAGCTTGTCGAGACTCAAGGGATAACTCCATTGCTGTCCTACCTTGAACGCCTGAATTCTGAAGGGCAGAGAGGGGCGAGCAAGGCTGTGAAGAATCTAGTGATCGATGAGCGTTTCAAGACCGCATTGATAAAGACAAGGACGCTTTCAGAGAACGGCGCAGAGCATCCTAAGCTTGAGAGAGTGAAAGCTCTCATCCAATCGATGATGAACTCAGGGAGCAAGCGCATAATCGTGTTCAACCAGTATAGGGAGATGGCTGTCAGGATAGAGAAAGAGCTTTCATCAGTTCCTGGAATATTTCCTGTTGTTTTTGTCGGGCAGACAAAGAAAGGAGAGACCGGATTGTCGCAGAAGAAGCAGAAAGAAATCATTGACAAGTTCAGCAATGGAGGGTACAATGTCCTGATATCTACTTCTGTAGGGGAGGAAGGGCTTGACATTCCGCAAGTTGACGCAGTGATATTCTATGAGCCAGTCCCTTCCGCTATACGGAGCATCCAGCGCAGAGGGAGGACTGGAAGGCTTGAGAAAGGGAAAGTCGTCATACTGGTCACCAAAGGGACGCGCGATGAATCCTACAGGTGGAGCGCTAAGCACAAAGAGAAGCGCATGAAGAGCACGCTCAAAGACCTGAAGAAGGCTTTCACTGGGGTTTCTGAGATGCGCGAGACTTCACTTAACAATTACATCGCGCCAGAGCTTGACCTGAAGATATTCGCTGATGACCGGGAGAAAGGGGCAGGATTGATCAAGGAGCTTGTCGATCTCGGAGTCAGTGTGCAGCTGAAACGGCTTGATGTCGGGGATTACGTCATCTCTGAACGGTGCGCGATAGAGTACAAGAAAGTCCCTGACTTCGTGAACTCGATACTTGATGGAAGATTGCTTGAGCAGCTGAAGGGGATGCGGGGATTGATCCAGCGCCCGATAATAATCATTGAAGGGGTTGAAGACCTTTACAGCCAGCGCAATGTGCATCCGAACGCGATAAGAGGGATGCTTGCGACGATAACTGTGAGCTATGGGGTGCCTATCCTTCAGACAAAGACCGCTAAGGAGAGCGCGGCGATAATCGCTCTCATGGCGAAACGGGAGCAGGACGAGACGACAAAGCATTACTCTCCGCACGCTGAGAAGAAAGCATTGACTATGAAAGAGATGCAAGAGTACATCGTCTCAGCGCTGCCAGGAGTAGGCGGCGGACTGGCTAAGCCTTTACTGCAAAAGTTCGGCAATGTAAGAAATGTCATGACTGCGACTACTGACGAGCTCAAGGAAGTGGAAAAGATAGGAGAGAAGAAAGCAAAAGAGATACAGAGAGTGCTGGGGGAGAAGTACGAAGAACCCTGAATCACATCTCTCTCAATCTTTTTATCCTTTCAGCCATAGGCGGATGCGTTGACATCAGCGACAGGAACATCCCTGCCCTGAAAGGATTGACTATGAACAGTGATGACGTGGCCTCACTGCCCATCCTTAACGGCGTGCGTTTAGTTTCTGATTCTAGTTTCTCAAGCGCTGAAGCGAGAGCTAAAGGGTTATGGATCATCTTCGCCCCAATCTCATCAGCGAGATACTCCCTGCTTCTTGAGAGAGCTAGCTGGAGCAGCATCGCGATCAATGGGGTGACTATCGCGAGCGCAAGCAAACCGACAAGCCCTCCGCCCTCTCGATTGCTGTCTCTTCCGCCAAAGCCGCCGAACATCGCGGACCATTGAGCCATTGTAGCGATAAAAGATATCACTCCCGCGATTGTCGCGGCGATAGTTGTTATGAGTATATCCCTGTTCTTGACATGCGCCATCTCGTGCGCCAGAACTCCTTTCAACTCATCTTTAGAGAGTATGCGCATTATTCCGTGAGTCACTGCGACTGCTGCGTGCGCTGGATTCCTCCCAGTAGCGAAAGCATTAGCAGCCTCTGAAGGGATCATGTAGACTTTAGGCATTGGCATTCCTGCGAGATGCGCAATCCCTTTGACAGTGCTGAAAAGCTCTGGAGCTTCGCTGTGAGTTATCTGCTTCGCGCGATACATCGCGAGGACTATGCGATCGGAGAACCAGTAAGTCCCGAAATTCATCAGCACTGAGAATATCAATGCTATGAGCAATCCTTGCTGCCCGCCTACAAGGAATCCTACCCCGAGCAATAGCCCTGTGAGAAGCCCTAACAGCATGACTGTCTTGAACTGGTTGAGAACTGCCATGATTAAACCCCCTATCCCTGAAACGCTTATAATGCTGAAATGATAAAGTCGCTTATAAAGGTTATGAAAGATTTGTTTGAGAATCGATTGGATCATTTTAAAGCGTTAATGAAGAACAAGACATCATCATTGATTAAACTCACTCTAGACATTTTAAAAATCTCGCAGATATTAATGCTCGCATAACATCGGAATTTAACGAAGTTTGATTCTCCCTCGTGGAGCCGAAGGCGGAACAGAGCTGGAAAATCAAATTTGGGAAAAATGCGAGCCGAGGCATTTTCCGGTTATCACTTGTTATACGCCCCGAGCCGTAGCGGAGGCGAGAGCGCAGCGTGGCGCGACTGAAAGGAGCGAGTTCAGAAAATATTTCTCACTCATTTTCATTTTGACAGGCTTTTTCTTCAATTAATAATAAATTTGTTTTTTGTTTTGGGTGAAGGGCAGAAGGGAATTAAAGGGGTGAATGCCCGAAGCCCAAAACTCCTATTCTAAAATTTTAACTACTCCGTTATTGGCATCAACTTCGATATAATCACCATCTTTTAGAATTTGCGTAGCTATTTTGGTGCCAATAACACAGGGTTTATTCATTTCTCTGGCTACGATTGAAGCATGAGAAGTTATGCCTCCTTCGTTTGTCACAAAGGCTGCAGCTCGTTCCATAACTGGGATAAAATCAACCGAGGTCATTGTGGTAACCAAAATTTCTCCTCTTTTAAGATTATCAAAATCTTGCGGTGTCAGTATTAACCTTGCAATGCCTTTAACACAACCTTTATTTGCCGAAACGCCTTTAATAATTTTTTTCGTGTTTACTGCGGTGTCATTTTTATTTGTGCCGATTATCATTTTAGTTTTTTCCCAAAGGGATTCTGCCTCTTGGCCTTCTAAAACTATGGAAATATTATCAATTCTTACGATTACAGCAATTTTTCGTTTCAATTTTAATTCAGATAGCGAAATCGATTTATTATCTAATACGGAAATCATTTCGTCAGGAGTTATAAAATAGCAATCACGCCAATTGGTTGTCCCACACATTTTAGCAATTTTCTTGAATATTGGTCGGGAATTAAGAGAAATCTTAGAAAATACTCCTTTTCTAAATTCATTGAGATATGTTCCTTCGGCAATGGCAAAAGCTAGAATTTTAATCTTTTTGTCTTTAATTTCATTGAGTCTTTTATTCCTCATTAAGATTTTATTTTTTTGATTCTCCTTTATTCTTACTATTTCAGAACCCGAATCCTTTTTCAGAGCTTCTTCAAACTGTTTTCTGGCATCAGATATATTCCACGGATCACCGCAGAAATTTACAGGAATATGTTGATATTTTTCCAACCATTTTTCTAATTTACCATCAAAATCTCTGTTTTCTTTAGCAATCTCTAACATTTCTAATTGAGAAAGTAAAAGTGGGGTGTTTTCCTCTGGATAAGTTATAGTAGCAATTATATCATCTATTTCCGTTTCAGGAATATTTTTTGCTTTTAGTTTTTCAATTAAGGATTCATAGCCAATTCTTCCCAGTGTAGCTGTAAGCATTAATCCGGCGCAGAATCTTTGATATTCGCTTATGAATGCGGTTAAATTGTTCTTATTAAATTTTTTAAGGCATAGGTTTAACGATTTTTCCAAACTTACAGCATACTTATGATATTTTTCTTTTAAAGCTTTTATTTTCTCTGGCGAATCAACAGAGACAAGAACGGCTTTGCTAAAATCAGCATAGTTTGGATTGTGTCTAAAAATATGTGCTTGAGTGCCATTATATATTATAGATAAAGCATTTAATTTGGCGTTAACTCCAAAATCTTTCAAGTGCAGGTGGTGTCCTTTGTCAGAAAGAAATTGATGCCACAGGGACATGTTTCTGGAAATTGTTAAAAACCAATTTTTCCCGCCATAATTAATGGTATTTACTGATGAGGTATTTTTTAAGATTAATGTCGTAATTGGTCGACTCTGCACAACATAAAATTTATTCTTTTCGTAAGCCCATTCAATATCGCAAGGAAAACCATAATGATTTTCGATCTGTAAAATTATCTCTGAAAGCTTCATAATTTCCGCGTCAGACAAAACCTGCTTTTCTCCTTGCTCTTTCGGAATGTCGCGCCATTCATTGCCACTCTTTTCAGAACGATAAAGTCCTTTTGATTGCATTTGAATATTTTTATCAATAATGCGTCGTGGTTGTTTTTCTACAACATAAGAATCAGGCGTAATTTGTCCCGACACAATTGCCTCACCAAGTCCAAAACCAGCCTCAATGATGACTTGATTTTTATCTTGTGTTACAGGATGGACAGAAAAAGCGACGCCAGATTTTTCACTATTGACCATTTTTTGAACAACAACAGCAACAGAAATTTTTTGCTTATGCAATTCTTTTTCAAATCGATAAAATATGGCGCGAGGTGTGAATAATGAAGCCCAGCATTTCTTTACATTTTCCAATAAATTAACTTTTGTAGTATTTAGGTAGCTTTCGAGCTGACCAGCCCAAGCGGCCGTAGAGCTGTCTTCGGCAGTTGCACTGGAGCGAACAGCTACAAATTGAGAATTAAGTTTTTTAAAATTTTCTTTAACTGTTTTATTTATATCTTTTGGTGTTTCTGCTGACAGGATTAACGCTTTTATCTTTTCTGAAGCGTTTTCTATTGTATGTATTTCTCTGCGGTCAATGGAATGTAAGATAGAATCAATCTCAACATTTAGGTCTGTTTCTTTTAAAAATTTCTCAAAAGCATCTGATAGAATAACAAAACCAGGTGGCACTGAAATACGTGCTCGTGCCATCTCACCAAGTGAAGCACCTTTACCACCCGCTATCATGGTATCCGATTTTGTAATTTCTTTGAATGTTTTTATTAACGACATATTTTCAATTAAGCTTTATTCCTTTATAAATAAATCGTTTTCGTAGCGAAGCGGAGGAAACACCTTATTTTCCCTCTATAAAAATTAAAAAACAAATTTATTCCCCTTTAAAAAAAGCCTGTCAAAATTCCTTATTAAAAGAGAAATATTTCTTGAATAGCGCATAACAGCACTTATACGCAATCGCATCCCACCATGCACTACTCTGTCTTCACTCCAAAAGATCCTAATTCCTTCCTCAGCTGCGCTGCGCTCTGGAATAATATCCCTTTCATGCCTGACTCTCTCGCGGTATCAACGAATCCCTGGAAATCGTCAATGAAGACGCATTCTTCCGGAGCAACCCCTCTTCCCTCTCAACCTCTCAACCATCCCTGGAATGACTCGCAGCACTTCCTCAATCTCCTGCTGCGTCGTGAACCTGCTGAGAGAGAACCTCACGCTTCCGTGCGCCTGCACTGGTGTCAATCCTATCGCGCGCAGCACGTGGCTTGGCTCCAGCTCTTTTGAAGAACACGCGGATCCTGTAGAGGCGCAGATCCCTGCCTTATCGAGCAACACTAATAATGACTCAGCTTCTATCCCTTCGAACCACACATTCACGTTATTGCACAGCCGCTCCCCACCTTTAGGCCCGTTAAGGATGACTCCTTTCATCCTCTCCAGACCAGAGATAAGATTATCCCTTAATTCTTCCATTTTAGAAACATGCTCTTGCTTTGCCTGCCTAGCTGCCTCTTCAAAACCAACAATCCCTGGAACGTTCTCTGTGCCTGATCTAACACCTCTCTCATGCCCTCCGCCGTGCATTAGAGGCATAAGCTTTACTCCTTCGCGGACTACCAGCGCAGCAATCCCTTTAGGCCCGTGGATCTTGTGGCTGCTTACAGTGACCATGCTTAGCTGCTGCTTTCCGAAATCTATCGGGATTTTTGTGAATGACTGCGAAGCGTCAGTGTGGAATAATACTTTCCTTTTTGCGCATTCAGCAGCGATTGATTGGATGTCCTGTACAGTGCCGATCTCATTATTAGCGTGCATTATCGTGACAAGGATTGTTTTAGGGGTGAAAGCTTTCTCAAGCGCGGCCATGCTCACTTTTCCGTCATTATCGACAGGCAGGTAAGTGACTGAGAATCCTTGAGTCTCTAGCCACTTGCAGGCCTCAAGCACCGAATCATGCTCGATGCTGCTCGTGATTATATGATTGCCTTTGCTCTTCAATGCGAGCGCCGCCCCTTTTATCGCCAGATTGTTCGCCTCTGTCCCTGAACCAAGGAATATCACTTCTTGCGGCCTCGCGCCAAGAGCTGCAGCGATGCTTGCTCTTGCCTTATTGACTGCTTCGCGTGCCTCTCTCCCGAGGCTATGAGTTGAAGAAGGATTGCCGTACTTCTCCGAGAAGAATGGCTGCATTACTTTCACGACTGCAATATCCATGGCAGTTGTGGCTGCATTATCCAGATATATGGTCATATGAGTAAGAATTCAAGCACGCAATTTAAACGTTGCGGTTAGATACGCTTTATATGTTTGGACTGCTCATACAATTTGCCTGCATGCCCGACCTTACGGACTTAAGGCCAAAATCACGGATTTAATAGAAAACACTCCCTGAAAGGAGTAAAAAAACCACAACATTTATAAAGGGGGGCGTCATCCTGCAGTGATAACGCGAGGTACCCCCAATGCGGAATAAACAGATCCTGATCTTCATCCTGTTAGCGCTTGCGCTGCTTGTGACCGTGGCAAGAGGTCTCGCTGTTGAAGAGAATTTCGCCGCTTCAAGCCCTAATTCAGACATCTACGCGTGCGCGTGCTCTACAGGGCAGAACAGCCTGCTCATCCAGAACACAGGGACTATCACCAGCGTTTATACCCTCTCGCAGGAAGGAGATGCGTCGGCGTTCACAGCCCTCAGCGCGTCTGATTTCTCACTCAGGCCAGGAGAGAGCAAAGAAGCGTATAATTTCTACAGCGTCCCTTGCGGGATAACTGGAAAATTCAATCTCGATACAAAGATATCAACCGTTTTTGGAGCTGAAAAGACACTTTCTCAAAGCCTTACAGTCAGACAGTGCGAGAACTCTCAGCTTTACCTGAAAGCGCGGCCTGAAAGCGCCTGCCCTTGCGAGCCTATCAAAGCGGAATTCACTCTCAAGAACTCAGGGGATTTCGTAGAGAAATACGCTCTCAAGATAACCCCTGACACAGGGATCGCTTCTTTAAGCGAAGAGCTTGTCATACTCGGCCCAGGCCAGCAGAAAGATATCTACACATTCATAACTCCTGCATGCGGAACTTACGGCCAGCTTGACTTCGTCCTGCACGCCACAGCTGAAAAGAACGGACTCACAGTCGAACTTCCTTTCAGCACCACAACGAACATGTGCTATGATTATGAAGTCAGCGCTCCTGAAAAAGTGACTGTCTGCAAAGACGCTTTCTCGCTCACGCCAATAAGCGTGAAGAACAAAGCCACAATAGCTAACACTTACGCGCTCTCAACATCCCCTAAATGGGTAAAGATAGAAAATCCCCTGATAGACCTCAAAGGAGGCCAGACAGGATCAGCGATAATATCTATCGAGCCTAAAGATGTCGAGCCAGGAGTCTATGAAGCGACGCTCTCAGCGATCACGGCAAGAGGAAGCCTCGAAGCCAGCACTCCAGTGCAGATCGAAGTCCAGCAATGCTACTCACTAGACCTGCAGGCGGAAGACGTCCCTGCGCTTGTCAGCTGCGAGAAGTATGAAGCTGAAGCTGTCATATTGAACGACGGATCATTATCGAACAATTACTCCCTCTCACTAGAAGGCTCTGAATGGGTAAGCTCTCAGAACAGGACTTACAGCATACTCCCTCAGCAGTCATCCGCAACGAAGATATACATTGACGCTCCCTGCGACGCTTCAGGAAAGTATGAAGTGGAGATAACTGCGCAGATGGATCAGAAGCCGGGATTCTCAAGGACAGTGAAGATGCCTTTGATGATTTATTCTGTGGAAGAGTCAAGGAATGCCGATATAAGCGCTGAGACTGACAGTGTCAAGATCGATTATGGAGGAGGCGCGCTTCCATTAGTGATAAAGAACATTGGTGTACGACCAGCGACTTATTCTTTGAACATTCTTGTTGATGATGAACCAAGCTCTTGGGCAAGGATCTCTCAGAACAGGATAACCCTCGCTCCGGGAAGCAATGCGGCTATAGACCTCATACTCGCCCCAGTATTCAATGAGACTGAAGAAGGAAAATACAAAGTCACTGTTGACGCAGTGCTTGAAGGTTTCGAGACTGACAGCGGAAAAATAGCTTACGGAACAGACTTCAAAGTCAAGCTTCAGGAACTCTCTTTCAGCCAACGCCTTAGCGAATGGATAACCAACTATTGGCTTTACCTTGTCATAGGCCTTGCTTCATTGGTCATATTTATTATAGTCATACTCCTGATAATCAATATGCGCAACCAGAAAGAATACGGAGAGACACTCCATTCATCTGACGCTAGCGCAGAAGCGGTATTGCGAAAATCAGACCTTGAATCAGAACAGAAGATACTCACAACAGAGCAGCCAAAGACCTGGCACCGCAAGCTTTTCGCCGTGTTCATCATATTGCTCATGCTTGCGGCTTTGATCGCGGGCGGTTACGCCCTTGTCAAATACGGAATTCCTGCGTTGACTCCAGTGGCGGGAAGGATGATGAACTCTACTTCAGCATGGATGGCGGGGCCTCAGGTCAATGAGACAGCTATAGTCCAAGAGAACATCACTATCAATGAGACTTTACCTGTTGAAGTCCCAGAATCCCAGAACCAATCGGTAGAAGATTCGACAATATTCATCGACAGGACCGGATTGAGAGGCAATGGCAATGTCGTAGAGATAGGCACTGGAGAGAATGTCACGATCCCAGTCACGATCCAGAACAATGAGGAAGAAGACAGTTATATCATAAAGATCTCAGAGACTGTCGACTGGATCACCACAAGCAGGCGCGCCCTGACAGTCCCTCCGCAGGCTAAAGGAGTATTGAACATAATCGTCACTCCAGGACCTGAAGTCGAGACTGGAGATTACTCGATAACACTCACGATCAACGTCCCTGGCAAGCAGCCGATAGTCGAAGAGATAGTGCTGAGGATCACTAAAGAGACGCCTTTCTGGCAGATGTACAAATGGTACTTGCTTGTGAGCGGAGCGATATTAGCATTGCTATCGCTTGCCGCGATAATCAGCAGATGGCGCCAGAAGCATCCAAAGACTGCAGAACCACACTACTCTCAGCCAAAACAGGAAACTGCTCATTTGATTGAGGACCAGAACGAGAGCAAGAGAAGCAAGAGATGGATTGTGGGGATATTATTGCTGCTCATCATAGCAGGAATAGTCGCCGCAGGAATATTATATGGTCCAAAAGCATACTCAACAATCAAAGACTCATTGTCAAAACAGACTGACGCTGAAGGGAACACTCAACTGCCCCCTGTAGAGATGGAACGCACTGATAAAGCGCCTTTGCCTCAGCCAACAGTCAATAAGACCAATGAGACAGTATCACCGCCTCCCGCTCTTAAAGCGAACCAGAGCGCTCAACCTTCACGGGAACAGACAGCTGCCAAGCCTACAGAATTATTCGTTCAGACAGGCATGCAGACCATTATTCCTTTAGTCATCAAGAACACGAATAAGACCAGCCTTTTCAAGATCAAGGTCTCAGGAGGCACGGATTGGATATATATCGAAGACAAGATAATCAGGATCTCCCCGAACGAATCAAGACAGGTCAATCTAATAATAAACCCTGACGAGAACATAACCACGGGAGATTACCGGGTTGATGTGGCTATCGAAGGACAGAACGCGATCTTCACAAAGACATTCATACTGAACGTCAGGACAAGCAGATATTCTGACCTCTTGAGCTACCTCATCTACGCTCTTGCGGGCATTATGCTGCTCACCGCGATCATTCTTTATCTGCGCAAGAAGGACAGAGAGAGCGCCATGCCTATCTCTCAGGAGAGTTATTCAGGGAAGAAGTCCGCAAGCAAGGATACCAAGCACAAAGCAAGAGCTAAGACGAAGATCTCGTTGAAATGATTGAGATTAATTCTTAATCCTGTCAGAATGAACAAAAAGAGATTCATAATCCGAATGATATTTCTCGTCCAGCTTTAGAAACTATTATCTCGCTATCCTAGAAGATTCAAGACTGCTTCTATCCCTAGATGAGCCACTCCGAGCACGAAGAACGCTATGAGCGGAATGGCAATCCACCACCTCATAGGCATCGAGTATTCCGGATCACGCTCGCTTTTCCGCTTTGCCGCCCTTGCCATGAGGACAATCACTACCCCTTCAACCCCTCCGGCGACAATGCCTGAAATGCCTATGACATCAATGAAATTTGTGAATCCGCTCAGGGTTATTGATAACGCTATACCTAGAGGAATGAAACAGGTGAGTGCCCAAGCGACAGTCTTGTGCATCAGGTAATCGTAGATGAACATGTCTTTGAGCGCAAGACCTATGCCTATGAATGAAGTGAACATGGCGAATATCGCGAAAATATTCACGAAGACTGCCGCTTTTGTGCCAAGGACTATGCCTAATGCGACTGTCGCTATTCGCTCTCCCTGATCAAGCGCTGAGAATTGGGAAGCGCTGACGACTCCGACAACTGCCAGAGTGAAGATGGAGTATATCACGAAAGGGATTGCCACCCCGATAAGTATCGCTTTCTTCAGCTTTTCTTTCTCGTGGATGAGTATCTCCCGCGCTTCAGGCACCGCTATCAGCCCCATATAAGCGAACAATATAACCCCATAAGGGACAAACATGCTCCCCGGATTTATTGTTGAAAGGTTCGCAAGAGAGATTTTTGGCAATGATAATATGACTATCGCGACGACTATGAACGCGACGATGAAGAACGCGAGGAATTCTGATCTCTCTACCGCTTCAAGCCCGATATAGACTATCGTCGCCACAATCACGAAATATCCTAGAGTGTACCACAACGCTGATCCGCCGAATATCGCTTTTATCGCGTTGCCCTCTCCAAGAAGGTAGGCTGTCAATGCCCCATACATCCCGAAGATCATTGAGAAAAGCATCGCGCGCTTCCCCCAAGTGCCAAGATACTTTTCAGCATATCCAGTCAATTGGTGTTTTCCGTTCGTTCTTAGAACTACTTCTCCAAGAGAGAGATAGATGAAAAGCATCGCCGCTCCGATCACAAGAAGATGGATCATCCCTATGAAGAATCCTGACTGGCTCACGACGTAAGGTATCGCCAGAACCCCTGCGCCGACGACGCATCCGACTATTGTTGAGATCGCTTCAAAGAGAGCTACGCGAGACATATGCTGTGGCGCGCAGCTCAAGTATTTAAACATTCGTTGCCATTAATGTGTAAGAAGAGAGAATGAAGAAAAGTATGGGGCTGCAGGGATTTGAACCCTGATCCGCTGGTCTCTTCCTTGAACGGTTATAAGCCTCAACAGTAACTAATCATCGCCGCAGATTCTGCGGCTCATCGCTCCTTATGACTGGAGCCAGCTGTTCTGGCCAAGTTATACTACAACCCCAAGAGCAGCATACAGCCCGAGAACAGGCATGTATCGCAACCCTGAAAATCAGGAGTTATATGAGAGTATAAAAAGATGACTGAAAACAGCCTCGTGCTTGCCAGAGATTTTATGCCGAAAATAAGCAATGATTGAACACTGCACTAAACTTTCCAGATGTCCTCAATGAGAACTTGTGCATGATTTGATTGAAGTGTTTATCACTCGCTTGGATTCCGGATCATGAACGACTGTTCAGAATTCCAACCTATCCCCTATCCTGCAGCGAGCTGCTTTTCCCGCAGTCAGCTCTATCACAAAAACAGCTGCTTTCTCAGGGGTATAGAAAGAGAAAGGCCTGAAATCCTGTTTTATCTCGATGATGCGGCGGTTTGCGTCGAGAAACAACACATCTAGAGAGTAGAATACGAACAGCATGTGCAATGCGGCCTTAATCGGCCTTCTGAATATGAAAATAAGGCCTAATCCTGGCTTTCTGCGCGAAAACATCAATCCTAGCGCCTTTGACCAGACTGAAGCGCAGAAACGGCACTTAGCGACGATACGCTCTCCTGACCTCAGATTCCTCAATCCTGCCATCTTTCTCGGGAAGTTTAAAAAGATTTATAAAGGTTTGTGCGTTTAAATACCTTCGACGGGTTGTTTTTAATAAAAAATCTTAGCATCGTGGGGGTGCACTAATGGTAAAGCCTGAGATGAAAGTTGTTAATATAGTGGTGTCAACCGCTTTAGGGCATGACATCCCTTTAGAGAAGATGGCTGCGACGCTTTCTAACACTGAATACAATCCTGAGCAGTTTCCAGGACTGGTCATAAGGATTAAGGAACCGAAGACTTCGGCGCTTGTGTTCTCAAGCGGAAAAGTGGTCTGCACTGGCGCGCGATCGATGGATAAAGTTGAGGAGAGCATCCAGAAGATAATCAAGAGCCTTGAGAAGATAGGCGTCAAAATAACGATCAAGCCTGAGATAAAGATCCAGAACATAGTCGCTTCAGGGACTGTGGGGATGGACCTTAACCTCAACAATCTCGCGATGAAGCTGGACAACACTGAGTACGAGCCTGAGCAGTTTCCAGGGCTTGTGTACAAGCTTGCTGAGGCTAAAGCCACATTCTTGCTTTTCAGCAACGGAAAGGTTGTTTGCACAGGGACTAAAAGCGAGGAAGAAGTGCATAAGGCTCTTGCAAAACTCATCGACCATCTGAAGAAGGTCAAGTGAGCGTTTTGTTGGCAGCTGGCAACAGCTTGGGTGGTGGGACCCATGGACGCTTCTGAACAAGTGCATACATTCGAGGAATTCATACAGCAAAGGTACTATGACGAAGTCCTTGAGCAATCCCGCACAGGGAAGAATGTCCTTCATATAGATTTCTTTGAATTGACAAAATTCTCTCCGGAACTCGCGGACACGCTCTTAGACCAGCCGGAAGATGTCATAAAGGCAGCAGAACTCGCGATCCAGAGCTTCGACCTTCATGGAGAGGAAGGCAAGAAGAAATTCAGGGTCAGGTTCGCCAACTTCTCAGACTCTCAGCTGACAATGGTCAGGAATGTGCGTAGCGAGCACATAAACAAGTTCGTCTTCACAGAAGGGGTTGTCAGGCAGAAATCTGATGTCCGTCCTCAAGTGACAAGCGCGCGCTTCGAATGCCCTAGCTGCGGAAATGTCATAGCAGTATTGCAATTAGACACTAAATTCAAAGAGCCTTCAAGATGCGGCTGCGGGCGCAAAGGGATGTTCCGCTTATTGAGCAAAGAGCTCATTGACGCTCAACGCATAGTCCTGGAAGAGGCTCCTGAAGACCTTGACGGCGGAGAGCAGCCTAAACGTATCAATATCTTCCTGAAAGAGGATCTTGTCAGCCCGCTCTGGGACAAGAAGACGAATCCCGGGACAAAGATTGTAGTCAATGGTATAGTGAAAGAGGTTCCGATCATACTGCGCACTGGCGGACAGTCGATAACTTTCGACCTGCTCATAGATGCTAATTATGTAGAGCCGGTAGAAGAGTCTTTCGGAGAATTAGAGATAACTGATGAGGAGAAAGAGAGGATTGCTGAACTCTCAAAAGACCCTAAACTCATCGAACGCATGGTACAGAGCATCGCTCCCTCCATATACGGGCATGAGAAGATAAAAGAAGCCATTCTGCTCCAGCTTATAGGCGGCGTAAGAAAGACGCGCGATGACGGGATTGTGACTAGGGGAGATATGCACGTCCTGCTCATCGGAGATCCCGGATCTGGAAAATCGCAGTTATTAAAGAGAGCTGTCGCGATAGCTCCAAAAGCAAGGTATGTCAGCGGTAAAGGAGCCAGTGGAGCGGGACTCACTGCAGCAGTTGTCAAGGATGAATTCCTGAAAGGATGGGCGCTTGAAGCAGGAGCTCTTGTTCTGGCGAACAAAGGATTCTGCATGATTGACGAGCTTGACAAGATGTCGAAAGATGACACTTCGGCGATGCATGAAGCTCTTGAGCAGCAGACCATCACGATATCCAAAGCTAACATCCAGGCGACATTGCGCGCGGAGACCAGTGTTCTCGCCGCGGCAAACCCCAAATTCGGAAGGTTCGACCCTTATGACATAATCGCGAAACAGATAAATCTTCCTCCGACGCTCATAAACCGTTTCGACCTGATATTCCCGATAAAGGACATACCTGACCAGGGCACTGATGAGCGCCTTGCCGGATTCATCCTTGAACTGCACCAGAACACAGAATCAAAGCCCGGAGAGATCTCAACTGACCTTTTGATGAAATACATCGCTTACGCGCGCACAAAAATATTCCCTAAACTCACAGACGGAGCCATAGACGAGATAAAGACGTATTATGTCTCTATGCGCAACGCTGAATCCTCTGAGGAAAGCATAGTGAAATCTGTGCCGATAACTGCGCGACAGCTTGAAGCTCTTGTACGACTGACAGAGGCGAACGCGAGGATGCGGCTTAGCGAGCAGGCGAGCAAGAGAGACGCCAAAAGAGCGATAGATATCCTTGATTTCTGCCTGCGCAATATCGGCCTTGACCAGAAGACAGGGAAGATAGATATTGACAGGATAGCGACATCGATCCCTTCGAGCGAGCGCGGCCAGATAATCATAGTGAAAGAGATAATAACATTGTTGGAGAAGAAGATCAAGGAGAAGACTATCCCTGTCGATCTCATAATGCAAGAGGCAGAGATGAAGGGGATAGAGCGCGCAAAGACTGAAGAGATCATTGAACGCCTGAAACGGCAAGGAGACATTTTCGAGCCATCACGCGGAGGAGTACAGCGCATGTACTAAAGACTATGGCTCTTGAACGTCAGCCAGCGATAAAGATAACAATCACTGCGCTTCTAGGGGGAACATACATAGAGCATGCGAATGCCCCTAACTGCCTGGTTGTAGGGGACAAAGAGGTTTTCCGCGCTAACATCATCGGAGTGATCACTTCTAAAGAGCAGGCTGCGAATTCCCCTTCTCCTGTACTTAGGATAGATGATGGGACTGGAAGAGTGATACTGCGCGCCTTTGACACTAATGGCCTGCTTGACGCTGCAGAAATTGGCAGCATGATCAATGTTATAGGGCGGCCAAGGGCTTTTTCAGGAGAGGTATTCATCGTGCCTGAGATACTCAGGAAGATTGAGGATCCGAGATGGATTGAGGTGCGGAAAAGAGAGCTTTCAGAGATATGGAAAGATGCGCCTTCAACACGGCCTAACGCGCAGGCGTTGAGGATTGAAGAAGAACGCGTCATTGACGATGCGATGAAAAAAAAGATTGATGATCAAAACGTGTTTACGGCCGATCCTGGGATCAAAAATGTCAGTGCTGCAGATGCTGTGCTGCAGACCATACGCGAACTTGATGCTGGCAACGGAGCCGATTCTCAGGCAGTCATTACGGGCTCAGGGATCAAGGACGCAGAAAAGATAATCGACTCGCTTCTGAAGAACGGGAGCGTGTTCTTTGCGAAACCAGGATTGCTGAAAACTTTAGACTGATTAGACCGCGCATTTAATTCTCTTACGACACAACACTTAGGTCAGAACAATGCGGGAGTCACGAAAACTTCTAAGAATGACCCTGCAAGCAAAAGCACTATCGCTATGACCAATAGGTCTGCGGCGTCAAGCAGGACTTTCTCAAATTTCTTGCTCATGAAGTCATGCCTTATTATCGCTATGGAGATTATCCCTCCTGAAAGCCCTCCTACAAAATACGCCAATATCTCAGGAGTCCCGTGGATCATGTATCTCGCTATCCCTAAAGAGAAGATGTGGAAATACGCCGCGGCATTGAAAAGGCCTGCGCGCTCCGCATAGACTGAGATGTTAGTGCGGACAAACGCCCCTACGGCCACGGCGATTACTGACGCGTTCCAGGTGAGAATGAATAACGCTCCAGCTCCGTAGAAAAACGCGAACAGGATGCAGAATAAGAGCACTTTGAGGTTATTGAAGAATATCCGTGAGAACATGTCGACGTACACTGCTGCCCCTGTGCCTCCGCTGTTTATGTTCTTTATTGTGGAGATCTGCAGAGAGAACGCCGTCTCTATGGTCTGCTCAGGAAGGAAGATGTAGCATACGCTGAACGCGAGGAATATCCCTATGAAAAGAGCGAAGAACGCTGTGAGCGCTTTACCATGCTCTTTGAGCAGCGAAAGCTCTTTTTGGTCTGTAAGGTCTTTCTCTTCTTCGAACTTTATGACCGCGTACATCAGGGGTATGCTCGCCATGACGGTAAGGAACACTGCCACGAGGCCTGCGAGCTGAGAGAATATCTGCATGCTAATGAAGAATGCAACTATTGAGTATATGAACCCGATAAGGATGAGCTCCCAGGGACGCTTTTCCGCCTTTAAGGGGCTTATCAGGGATTCAAGAACCATGGAAGGGTAAATCTCCGTCAGGTTTTTAAAGGTTTCTTTTGGACTGACGCGTTAATTACGCGCATACAGGCTTAGTAGCGAGTCATGCTCAAATTATATCTTTAAACCGCCCAGCCTTGGCTGAAAGCCAAGGCTAATTTTTCTCCCCTTGACAGAGTCGGAGGAGAGAAAAATTAGGTCATGCGCGGCATGACCTGGGCGGATGAATA
>DATDYN010000036.1:0-35144 GCA_035289005.1 Candidatus Nanoarchaeia archaeon | reverse complement strand
GGCATTTACAGAATCGTCAATGGAGAGGTCGTGTTTGATCTTCTTGGCAGGGAAGGTAATCTTTTTGTTGATGAACGGTTCAGGAAAGACGCGTATGAGGGCATTTTGAGTAATGATTTCTTTGTCCTTCCTGAAGAGATGAGAGCGCATGTCATGGATGCGATAAACGGTGGGCATACCGTTTCTGTGCGGTATTCTGGTCTGAGGACTATGACCAAAGGCTGTGGCGATCATTACTGTTATGTTGAATCAGGTGAGGGAAACACTGATGAGGACAAGAAGCTATTCACCGGAGTCTACGATATGAGCAATCCTGGCGATGGAAAGAAAATCTTTCTTTTACGAGAGAAGGTTGTGAGATCTCAATTAAAAAAGAATAAAGAAGGGTTAGTTGCGCGGGCGTGCTATCTCGACTACGATCATGATTTCCTCGCTGGTGACAGGGGCATCGGCTACTACGGTAGCGCGGTTCGTGGGGTAAGTCGTGTCGCCGAAGGCGACGCGCGATAAAATAAATCTTTCATGCAGGATACATTTATAAAACTTTAAAAATTCTTGATTATCATGGCCTTCATCAATAGTTCTCTGAAATCAGCAAGGAATCATCTTCCAGCTGCGCTACTGGCATCCTCATTTCTTTTTAATGGCGCGAATGCTGCCGCAGCAGAAGACTGCCATGGCATATGCCACGAGAAGAAAGTCAGCGAGAATGTCTCTTGCAGCGAGAGGGAATCATTATCTGACAGGCTTGTGTGCAATGCAGAGAGTTATCTCAATGTTCCTTATGCGCAGGGCGGCAGGGGCACAGCGGAACATCCAGGCCTTGATGGGTTAGGGCTCATACTGAGAGCGTATGCTTCAACTGTCGGTAAAGATTGGACAACGCTTCCGCAAACTCCTAGAGAGATGGTTTCAAGCGAGGCTTATGGTCGTCCTGTAGAGAATCTTGCAGGGACTCTTTACGCGCATACTGATTACTCAAAGCTCGTTCGTGGAGATATTCTCTTATTCCTTATCCCCGTAACTGAAGGAGTCCTTAAATCAAAATATGCCCATATCTCAGCAGCAGCTTCTGAAGCAGGAGCTTTGCTTATAGACAGCCAGCAATTCCTTCCCTGGCAGTACGGCATTGTGAGCAAGGAAGGCGATAGATTAGAGCAGATAGAGATTGTGCATTCTGACCCTGACTCTTTCGTCAGGCATGACTCTCTCAATGATATCTATATCCATCGGTTGTTTGTCCTGAGGCCTTCTGAAAACTTTCAGAAATGATTGAGATAGGAATTTTCGACAGTTCTGTCCCGAAAGCTTTATATATTCTGAAAGCTATATGATACTATTGCAAGAAGGGGTGTGAATGCGCGGTAAGGCATATCAATGCTGTACTTCTTGTCGGGGGGAGATCATGGAGCGGTGCGGAGAGTGCGGCAATAATCTCAGGACTATAGGCAATGAGCTTTATTACTGCGATGACTGCGACAGGATAATCACGCGGCAGGATGGCATGTTAGTCAACAGCAAGTGAGCTTCAGCGCACGACAGGATTGTTGCTGCCAATAGCAACATTTAAAAATATCGTTCTATATTTCTGATTTATGAAACTTCTCGCTTTCGCGGACATGCACGGCAATCTTAAATCTCTTGAAGGGATTGCCAAGCGCGCCAGCAGCGAGAAAGCTGAAGTCATAGTCTGCGCTGGAGACTTCACAGTCTTCGAGCGCGATATTGAGAGGATACTCAAGAAGCTCAACAGCATAGGCCTTCCTGTGCTCGTCATCCCTGGCAATCATGAGTCTTCAGAGCACATCTCTCTCGCTTCAAAAGCGCTGCCGAACGTGCTGAATTTTGACAATAGCATGCTAGAACGGGAAGAATTCATATTTGTAGGCAGGGAAGGCAATGGCTTCTCACATGATGATCCTCGCTTCCGCGCATGGGGGGAGAGAATCCTTAAGGATCTCAAGAAAAAGAAAGGCAAGAAAGTGATCCTTATCACTCATGCTCCTCCTTATGGCACTGCAATCGACAAGATCAGTGGGCAGCACTGCGGAAATAAGGATATCAGGAGATTCATAGAGAAAGCTCAGCCTGTCCTCGCTATCTCCGGGCATCTGCATGAATGCGCAGGCAAAGAGGACAGGGTCGGCAAGTGCAGAGTCATCAATCCGGGGCCTTACGGGAAGATCATCAGCGTATGAAAAAGCAAAGATTTAATAACAAATCTTTATTGCGTGCAATAATTCAAGGAATCAACTTAGGGGGTGTGGTCTGTCAGCAAAAAAAGATAAATTTCCTCATAAGGCATCTGAGGCGAGACCTTCAGGCAAAAGAATCCCCCGTTTCCTGATTAATCTTTTCATCTTCGCGATAATCATCTGCGGCGGCCTGTTCTATATCTATACTTATCAGCCTGACAAGTGGGATGCGGGCATGGGCTGGGCAAGAGAGAGATTCGGGATTGGTGGTGACGATGGCGCTGAATCATTTGTCATTGACACTGGACAAGTCATCATAGATCCTGCTCTGCAGATCCCTGAAGAATATTACGGAGGCCATGAATCTGTCAGTGGAGAGATCTCTCAGGCAGAAGCCGAGAAAAAGATGCGCGCAAATTTCACGATCTCAAATGAAGTTCTGATCATGTCCTGGCCTGAGAAATTAACTGCAGGATCCTGGATTGATGAGTCAGAGACAGTCATAGGCTCTGTTGGGAAATTATCCTCTGATGGTTGGCTGTTCTGGATCGACAGGCAGTACGGCAGCTCTTATCCGCATCCAACTTATTATGTGATGATCTATGGCGATGGCTTTGTTGATATCTTTGTCGGAAGCTTCACTCCTAAGATAGGCGATGATGATTGGCTGCAGGCAGGTACTAGAGCGAATGTTGTGCAGGGCAGCCTGCAATTGGGAGAGATCCCTGAAGAGCTAGCGAGCGTCGAATGATAAACAATTGAGGGAAAAATGAAGAGAATATCAAAGAATCTGTTGGTTCCTGCGCTCATAGTCCTGGCTCTGCTCATTCTTCCTTCAGTCTTTGCCGCGAATGAATACTACAAGGCGAGATGCGCTGATCTTGGAGGATCCTGGGGAAGCCAGAACGCCTGCAATAATATCTGCGGAAGGTCGAATTCTGCGTGTGAGAATCTTATCAATGACCCTGAGAATCCTTCACAGCCTTATCTTGATGAGTACAGCCTCATGTGCTACAAATGCGGCGAAGCCTCGACTCTTGGAAGCTTGAGCGCAACCGATGAATGGGCTGCGAGCTGCGCGATGCAGTCTGGCAAGGAAGGGACGCAGGAACAGTGCAGGCAGGAATGCGAGATCACGCAGAAGAAACAATGCGTCTATCAGGTCACTGAAGGCAATGGCGCTCCTAAGGCAAAACCAGGAACAACAAATACTTATTGCTATCAGTGCGGAGCTTCTCTCTCGACAAGCGCTTCTGCGATAACAACTCCAGGGCTTACTTCTGTTGACGAATGGAGCGCTTCATGCGCGATGCTCGGCGGTCAGGCAGGCTCAAGGACTCTTTGCGATACCAAATGCAGGAGCGAGAACAAGATATGCAATATAGAGATGGCGACAACAAAGCCGGGGACGCAGGATATCTGTTTCACCTGTAAAGGTCAAGTGATTGTTCCTCCTCCTTCAACAACCCCTCAGATAACTACTCCTCAGACAACGCCCCAAACAAATATCCCTCCATCAACTGCTTCTCAGACAACCCCAGCAACTACTCCTCCTTCAACAACTCCTTCGGCAACTGCTCCTCAAACAGGACAGGCATCCTCTCCACAGCCAACAGCTCAGGCTCCTCCAGGGATTCCTGGGGCTCCAGGATTCAGGCCAGCGAATCCTCCGCAGCCAAGAGCTGATCCTACGAATAGTCAAGGACAGGATGAGCGCACAAATATAGATAGCACCCCAGGACAGCCAGTGGAGAAATCCAGTCCTGCAACCCCTACAGGAGAGGATTGGATATTGGACTGCCCTTCACGACCTCCAAGAGCTTACGCTTATGTCTGGAATTATCTTCACGCCGACAGTAATTTCAGGGCAGGGGAGGTAGATCGCGCTTGGGGAGTCACTGAGCGCGCCATGGGTGGTGATGGAAGGATCGATGTGGCGCGTGACATAGGCATCAATACGCAGCAATTCAACCGGCAAGTGAGGGAGCTTGTCAGCCAGAACGGCAGGCAGAACATGCCTCAGATAAGCGACCAGATCTCTCAGCAGGTGAGCAGAAAGTTCCAGGCAGACCAGGAAGCTTTCTTTGAAGGTGAATCCTCGACTAAAGATATCCAGTGCAAGGATAAGGTTGTTATCGCTCTTGAAGCTCATGGAGTCCCGAAATACACAAATGTAAAGATACGATTGCGGAACGGAAGGGAAGGAATTATCCCTCTCTATATAGGAGATCCTGTCGATAGCGCGACTGGATTGAACGGAGCGGGGATCCCGAGAGATGCGACAGTGATAGAGAAGACTCATTCAGGATGGTATTTTGGATACAAGAGCTCAGGGATGTCGACAGCAGCGCTGATAAACGGAGAAGTCCTTGACCCGATTCTCAAGAAGATAAAATCCTGCAATGTCATATTCATTACTGATGCCTGTTTCTCAGGATCAATCAAGTATCACCAGATGATAAAAAGGCCTGGAGTGAGCGTGTTCATGAGCGCTGACGCTTTCCATCCAGCAGTAGCGGTACAGGGCATACCTCTTTACAGCAGAGGATTCCAGCAGAGCATAACCCGCGGAGGGACAGCTGCTGATGCCCATACAAGAGGATCAGGAGTCGGCGCGCAGATGCGTGAGCGCATGAATGACGAGTACAAGAAGCGCATTGACAATCAGAATCCTCAGTCTTATCATACGCAGAGGAGCTGCACTTGTCCTTGCGCGAATGAGACTATCACGATTGTCACAGAGAACATCACTCTCCCTCCTCCGACAGTGGGAGTCATCCCTGGCAATACTGGCCAGAGACTATGCACTGAAGACAGCTATAGCGAAGCCGCTGACTGCATGCAGAGATGTTATGGTGGCAGTTGCATCGACAGCGCGACAGGCTCAAGATATTATCAGGGATATTCCTCAAAACCTGAATCTTGCTACAGCTGTGAGTTCGGCCCTAAATGCGCTGAGGGAACATTCACCAAAGCGCAATGCGACGCGCTCTGCAAGAGCACAGGGACATCATCACAGTGCGTCTATGCTGAATCAGCGAATGAACGCGATGACAAGACTCCCTGCTATAAATGCGAAGCTATCAAGCAATGTCCTTCAGGAACCACAAAGAACTCCTGTCCTGAAGGATGCGATCTCTGCCAGAAATACTCGACGCTTCCTGACGGGACTAACTGCATGCAGTGCAAGACAGTAACATGCAGCGGCTCCTGGAAGACTGAGGCGGAGTGCAGGCAGAATTGTCCGTCATATTATTCTTCCTGCAAGGTTGTCGCAAGCCAGGGAGAGGTCCAATGCTGGGATTGCTCAGGGATGGTATGCGAGTCTTACTGCCAGAGCGAAGGATTGGTAGTCTCGCAAGCCGGAGCTTACAGTGATTATATCGTCAATTATCTGAATCAGAACGGTTATTGCAAAGAGCGCGCGACTATCCATTACAGCACTGTCGGTAAAGATAGCTGCACTTGCGCGAGGCAGCCTACGATTGATATCTCAGGAGAGGCAGTCTGCAGAGGGACTGTCTGCGGTGATGTGGCTTGCGGCGGCAGCGCTTCCTGCGAAACAGCGCAAGGGACAACCACTGTATCATGCAGTTGGGGCGGATGGAAATGGGAAGGCGCTAATACTTACAGGCCGCAAATAGGGACGGCATAGAGATTGTCTTTTATTCTCAACCCATTCCCTAAACGTCAGATAAATTCTTAATCATTCAATCGCTACGAGGATAATCCTTTGTTATACCATGCCGAAACCTTTATAAATGTTCATGCAGGAACGCAATCCTAATGCAGCAGTAGTCTAGTGGTTAGGATATGACCTTGCCAAGGTCGTGACCCGGGTTCAAATCCCGGCTGCTGCATAAAGGCCACTGTAATGGGCCTGTAGCTTAGCCCGGTGGAGCGCCAGTCTTATATGACTACGGTTCAGTCGAGGAGAGCTGGTGGTCGTGGGTTCAAAAACAGCAGCGCTGTATGGAAGTCCCGCCAGGCCCAGTTTTTTCACGCAAGAGATAAATAATAAATAAAAAGTAAGAAAGTCAAGAATGATAAGAACAGCATTATTGCCCCTGTAGTGTAGCGGCCAAGCATTCCGGATTTTCGTGACGAGGATCGATCCCTGATTCTGTCAAAAACATCCGAAGACCCGGGTTCAAATCCCGGCGGGGGCGTGAGCGAAGCGAACGCGCCCGACGGTTCCGGAAATCAGCAATCCTGATTTCTGTTACCGGCGGGGCGTTATTTCTTATCTATTATTCATGGCAGCGCTAATTTTTTATATCCTTAGTTCTGCGTCATCCTCATGGCTGATCACTGTCATAATGTCAATCTGATCCTTGGCGCGATAAAGGAGAATTTCGGGCAGGCGAGAGTGGGTGATGTGGCAAGGATATTGCATGATGGGCTGATGACTGAGCTTGATATAGGCAACAGATTCACTTCTCTAAGGAATGAAGGGGTTCTAGTCCGCGATAGCATTTCCGGCCTTTATCTTATCAGAGACGACCCGACACCGAGAGAAGCCTATTATCTCAGGAAGATAGATTCTAATTATGAACGTATCGGCGAATTATTGGAACGGATATCAAAGTCAGATATTGATCGCATCCGCAGAGATAATTCCGCTGTCGGAATGCATGTCGAGAATCTCATAGCTGATTATGGCACTTCAAGGCTGATGGGCAAGGTCATCGATCTTGACAATGATCTCAGGAGGAGGGACATACCTGCGAATCTCAAAGTGCCTTATGAGGATCTTGACGATATCGCCAATAATGTTGTCTTCGCTATTAAGGCGCATCTCAATCGCGCCCCCAAGCAAAGGATTTACGGTTATTTGGGCGAGCATAGGTCCTCTGTCAAGCGCTGTGTGATAGACTTGAGGCTTAAGGTATTGTCTGGGAAGGCATTCCTGTCAAAAGAAGGCAATACTAAAATGAAGAGTTACAGCATAATGCGCTATGGCAGTTCAGACGAGTGCCTTCTTCTGATTGCGCGCGGACTGCTTTATGAACAGGAAGATATCGTGGAAGCATTGAGCGCCAATAAGGTCCCTAAGATCGGTAAATTGAGGAAAGAGAATTCGGGTCTCATAGCGGGCGTTGAGGATGTACTGGATCGGCTTTGAATGCCACTCTTGTTACTGTCAATAAAACCCAAACATTTATAAACAGTGACATATGTCACTACTTATTCACGACGGCGTTAAGAAATGGTTTTTAACAGCGCTACTACGGCCGCGTGCGGGGACAGCTCAGGCTGCCGCTTGCACGACAATGCAACTGGCTTGGCCTAAGGGTTACTGCTGATTCTCATTTCTTCAGTTCCAGCGCGTAATGCGCGCGGGATTGTTTCGTTCGTGGAAAAACTACGAGCAAGAAACTAAAGGTTTTCTGCATCGACGAACAGAGGAAATATGATGAATTTTGAAGAGATAGGAACCCATAAAGAGATAGTTGAAGCACTGAAAGAGATGGGCATTGATCAGCCGACAGATATACAGGTCAAGACTATCCCTCACGCGATTGAGGGTAAAGATATCATAGGCATATCAAAGACAGGGTCTGGCAAGACTCTCGCGTTCTCGATACCTATATTGCAGGTTGTGCAGAAAGGGTATGGCGTACAAGCGCTTGTGCTTGTCCCTACAAGAGAGCTCGCTGAACAGGTCATGAAAGAGATGCGCAAGTTCGGAAAGCATATGCATCTTCATATCGCTGCAGTCTATGGTGGTGTAGGGATGCATCCTCAGATTGAGGCATTGCGCAGGTGCGAAGTCATAGTCGCAACTCCGGGAAGGATGCTTGATCATCTCCAGAGCGGCGCTGCTGATCTCTCAAGAGTGAGATTCATGGTCCTTGATGAGGCTGACAGGATGGTCAGCATGGGATTCATCGAGGATGTCGAGACTATAATGAACCAGACACCTGTCCAGAGACAGACGTTCCTTTTCGGAGCGACTATCGGTCTGGAGATTGAGGCGTTAAAGGAAAGGCAGATGAAGAATACGATAACTCTCACTGCTGATGTTCAAGTCGAGAAGAACTATCTCGCGCAGCAGTATTATGATGTCGATGACAGGAGCAAGTTCTCATTGTTCGTCCATATCTTCAGGAAGGAGAAGCCTCAGCGCGCGATAGCGTTCTGCGGAACAAGGATCACTGCTGAGATAGTGGCGCGCAACCTGAGAAGGTTCGGTTTTGACGCTGATGTCCTGCACGGCAAGATGTCGCAGAGCAAGCGCCTTAAAGTCATCGAGACTTTCCATAAGGGAAGGCCTCAGCTCCTTGTAGCGACTGATGTCGCGGGCAGAGGGCTGCACATAGAGCAGGTCTCCCACATATTCAATTATGATGTGCCTGGCAATCCTGAGGATTATATCCATCGCATCGGCAGGACCGCGCGCGCAGGAGAGAGCGGCAAGGCGATAACTCTTCTCGCTCCGAGAGACCATGATAATTTCAACGCTATACTCTCACGCTATACTCTTCAGATAGAGAAAGGCCCAGATGAGAGGTTTGAGCAGCTGAGATTCGACGCTCGCCGCAATATGGAAGACAGTTCCAGTGATCGGCGTGATGGAGGGTTCGGTCAGAGAAGGCAGGGCGGTTATGGCCATCCTGAGCACAGGAGGCATGAAGGCCCTAGCAGACAGGGAGGATACAGCCATTCAGGTCACAGAAGCCATGATCCAGGCAGTTCAGGGCATAGCGGCCATGAGCACAGCGGTCAGGGTCAGGGGTATAGCGGCAATGGCGAGCATTCACATTCCGAGAAGCAGCATTGGATAATCAGGAAGGCTGAATAAAATCTCTACTGTTCCTATATATTTTCTTATTCTTTTCAGATCCTATGATGAACATCCTAATTCTTCTCAATTGAATCCTGCGCTGAGATGGGTAGCTCTTTCTCGATGCGCGTTTCAAGCGGCGCTTGAGCAGCTTGGGCTGCCCGCATGGATATGCTTTCATTCTTCTTTCTTTCAGCGTCTTCCTTATCCGCTATTGTCCAGAGGCAATCATATTCTTCATCCATTGTCTGATAGGTGAAGGACAGAAATCTGCGGTGTTTCAGCGTCAGGTTGATCCTGAATATCCCGTTAAGCCTGTCCTCTTCGTTGTAAACCAGCCGTAGGAGGGAGCTGCCCTTCTTATTGATTTCGGAGCGAGAGAATGATATATTGATATCATTTATCCATAAGCTTAATAGTCTCTCGCCGCATTCGCGGTCGTAAGTCTTTTTTATTACATATCTTCCGGCTTTAAGTTCATCATGTTTTCTGTTTCCTTTCAAGGAGAAGAAATTGTCAATGTCCCCTATGCCGAATATGAAATCTCTGTAAAGCCTGCGTTGAGGGATGAGCAGCGGATTGAGTTGAGTGAATATGTATTCCGCAGCCTTGCAGTGCCGTTCTTCTCTGAAGTTGTCTTCTGTCAATTGCCCTATCTCATTGACTGATGAGACAAGAAAGAGCCTTTCATTGTATGAAGCCGCTGCCATGATCTCAGAGAAAAGCGGCCACAATATAAATATTACTGTGGGGTAGTATCCTATTCTTAGTTGAATCTGTCAGAATCTGGATAATCTGCTCTTTTTTGGGTCATATATCCTGTACATAGCCGCGAAACCATAATATTTATTAATGCTCGGTAATTCTTGATGCTAAATAAGTGAGGTGTGATATGAAAATTCTTGGAATATTATTGTTGATAGGCGCTATTCTGCTTGCTGGATGCTCTTTAGCGAGTCAGGAAGCCCCGAAATGCAGCCCTCCATACATCATTGTGGGAGATGACTGCTGTCTCGATGAGAACGCTGATGACATCTGTGATTCTGACCAGGCAGCCGCGGCTGCTCCTGAAGAGATAGCTCCTGAGCCTGAAGAGGAGGCCATCCTTCAGCCTGAAGCTCAGGTTCCTCTTGCTGAGATCGCTCCAGGCACAGTCACAGCGCCTGTGAACAAAGGGACTGTCCCTGAGATTGTCAAAGGCTGCGGAGACAATGTCTGCGGAGAGAGCGAAAGCTGCAGTACCTGTCAGATTGATTGCGGATGCGGTACAGGAGCGGTATGCCTGACAACCGGAATTCCCAAGAAAGAGTATTCCTGTGTCCCGTATGTCCTCTCTTCAAAGCATATAGAGACGAGGCTCACTGATATGGCTGGCTTAGGCATCGGCACTTCTTCAGCGTCAAGATCAGGCGCGCCGGTAAGCTTTAAGTATTTCGCAATCAATAAAGAGCCTGAATTCTATCAATGCACTTATTGGGTGCTGAGAGAGGGCAAGCAAGCTGTCAAGAAGACCCTCTCATTATCAGGCTACACGTCACAGTATATGACTTTCTCTGAATCAGGTTCAGAGTTCATCTTTGATGATAAGGAGAACAAGGTCAAGCTTCTGTTCGCTGTCAATTGCGTCTCGAAAGCGGCAGGAGTCAATGAGACCCAGTATGCCGCGCACACTGTGACTTTCAACGGCTGATCGTCTTTTTATTGTTTTTTTATTTGTGCATATTACTATAGTTCGGCTCTGTCCTGAATCACCATTGAAAATCAACATATATCGATCTTCAATTCCGAGAATCCCCTTCTGGTGATTCTCGTTATTTTTTTGCCGTCGCCCCTATATATCGAGTTTTTAACTAAGATATGATCGATTGTCTCGCAATGTCAAAAAGAAAGTCTTTTCATCGCATATTCAGGACATCGCACTCTCATGCCTCGCTTCGTGATACATAAACATAATGCTACCCATCTCCATTGGGATCTCCGTCTTGAGTTGGATAAAGTCCTGAAATCCTGGGCAATACCTAAAGAGCCCTCCATGGTTCCTGGAATGAAAAGGCTTGCAGTGCAGGTCAATGATCATCCTTTGTCTTACATAAACTTCTCTGGAATAATCCCTGAAGACAGTTATGGTGCCGGAAAAGTCATTATTTGGGATAAAGGAGGTTTTGATGTCATATCTCGCAAAGATTCAAAGCTGGTCATCACGATGCATGGCTCAAAGCTGAAAGGAGATTTCGCGCTCCTGAACTTCAAGGGAAAGAATTGGCTGTTCTTCAAGATGAAAGAATCTGCTGCAGGACAGGAAAAAGCGGTTAAAAACATTAAATTGGCCAATAAAAAGCATAATAAATAGTCAATTCGCGCTATAACCTCTAGAAACCCATAATCCGGGGGTTATACGTTCTGAGGCAGACTTTTCACTACTCCTGAAATAACCCAAAGGTATATAAATAAGCTCGATTTCTTTACCCTCAGCAGTTTGAGGGGTTTTATGGGACAGCAAGACATTTATGACTACCTTAAGAGGCATCCTCGCAAGTGGCATACCTCTAAAGAGCTCAGCGAGAAATTAGGGATTTCTATAGGTTCAGTCACTATGAGCCTGAAGAAGCTGCGCGAGAGCAAATCAGTGAGGTTCAAGGTCACAAAACGGAATATGTTCAAGTACATGTTCAAGAAGTGATTTCTTGTGAAGGCTGCATCGATCGGCTATCCTAATCATTTGTCTACCTTTGACATCTCTTTATACCACCAATGTATTCATTGGTGGTCTAGTGGTATAAAGAGATGCTCGAAAACGAGCACTCCGAGCCCCGAAATACCAAAAATCAGCAGGGCGATTTTCGGAACCTCAAGACGCCTTTAGCGTCTTAGGTGGCGAGCATGCCATCGGTCTGTGACCGATGGCGGGTGCGAGTTTTTGACATCTCGTTCTTCTCGAATGGCAATGATCGCAAGACTCAGTTCATCTTTCGCGTCATTCTTTCAGGGGATTCCTGAGCAGCATGACGTATTTGCCGGATTCCCTGTCAGTGGGGAAATATCTTCTAGCGGCAGCCTGGATCATCTCAGGTGTGACGCTTTTTGCTCTTTGCCTGAGCATCTCAGGAGTCATCCCTGTATCGAGTTCATGTTCAAGCAGCGTGCACTGGCCGGCATTGCTCTCCTGAAACTTCGCAATAAAATAGTCATTCTTCCTGTTCATGTTATTAAGGGCTTCGGGATCTATCGGTTCTTCCTTCAATATGTCCATCTCTTCAAATATTGCGTCTATCGCTTTATCTTTCTTCTTCGCTTGGACTTTTCCATGGATATTGAACGATCCTGTCTTTTCTCTATTCTCATATTGGCTGTGTATCGCGTAAGTCAGCCCCATCTCCTGGCTTATTCGCTTGAATAATCTTGAGTTGGTATCAAAATCGCTTCCAAGGATATTTGCCAGTTTGGACACCACATAAGCGTCTTCTGATTCTATTGGCGGAGCTAAGAAACACATGGCTAAAGAGGCGCTGCTTTCTTCAGGATCGCTCTTGTTGTATAAATCAGGGTCATATCTCTGCAGGACTGTCTGTCTCTTCACTCCAGGATCTTCTGGAAGATCATACCTTTCTATATGTCCTTTCTTCTCATCTTTGAAATATCTGGTCACCAAGTCTTCAAAATTCTCCGGCAGGCCTCCAACAAGTATCAGATCCATATTATTTGGGTTGTACCCTCTGCTGTGGAATGCGCGCAGTTCTCTTGATGATGCATTCTTTATGACGCTGATTTTCCCAAGGGTATCATAACTGAAAGGAGAATTGATGCCGTAGCGAGCCTTGACAAAATCTCTTTGATGCTTATAATATGGGCTGTTTCGTCTATCCATCATCTCGCGCAATATCCTTCTTCTCTCCTGTTCTATGGCTGTCTTGTCAAGCCTTGGATGGAACACTATGTCTGAGATGATAATTAGGAAGGATTCTAGATCCTCTGCGATGATATCTGTTGTGAATTGGGTTGATATAGGTGATGTGTTCGCATTTATCATGGCAAAAGTCTCGTATCTCTTTCTTGCTTCTTCAGGGGAATGATTCCTTCCGCCCCCACACATTATTGAATGCTCCAAGAAATGCGCCAGCCCTTCTTCGCCAGCTCTCTCGTTAAGCCCCCCATGGTATACCCTCAATCTGCCAGTGATTGTCTGTGTAGGGGTGTTCAGAAACATCACAGTCATGCCATTATCAAGCACAATCTTCCTTTTCCCTCTGCTTCGGTTTCTCATCTCTCAGAGAGAAAGACAGGAAGTCTTTATAAATATTTATTTATCGCAGAGTGGTGAACTATACTGGCTTGAGGTATTCACCTGGAATAGCGGGTTTTATGAGTCTCACCGGGATTCCCGGTAAAGATTGAGATATATAAATAGTTGAATGAATTCCCGGTAAATCACAGATATTGACAGGTTTCACGAGCAGCTGGCATATCAATAAGATTTATTAGAATCATTTAATGAGAATAAAAAAATAATAAAACTTGTTGTTAGCCTTCAGGCAATCATTTCTTGCAGTTCCTGACCGCTCTGCAGTCCTTGCAGGCGCTAGTGCCCAGGCAGGAGAAAGCGGCTATCAGGAAAGCCAATGTGTACCAATTAAGACCCCAGATATCCCATCTGCCTAGATCCTGCAGCAGTAACGCTATGCCCGCCAGGCCCATGACTATTCCGCCTATCTTCATGCATTTTTCACACATGCAACACATAATCTCGCCTCCTTTCAAGGGATTCTTCCCTCTGCAGCTCTTTAATGGGGTATTGTTTTTAAATCTTTGCTGGATTTAATCAGAATCCTTAACCGCTTATCTCCCCTTGATAGTTGTACCATCCGAAAACTATTTAAATGCTTCATCTGCTGAGACATTTTCAGGATAAAGGGTTGGTGGAGAATATTCAATAGTGCAAATGATGAATCAATGCAGTCAATACCACAATCTGTCAGATTTTGTATTCACTAACGCTGTAGTCATTGGAGAGAGAATGGATTCTTTGATCGTGAACGATATGAGCTATCCTGCATTGATAGCTTACAGGAACAGCCGCGCACTCTCTCCGAATAAGGAATCTCGCTTCATAGGTTCACGCATGAGAGAGATAGCCGATGCCATAATGGCTCTCACTTATTTAAAAGTGCAGAAGGACATCAATTCCGTATTGCATGAAGGAAGAATGATAATCTTCAATTCTGAGGAAGGATTCAGCGGCAATGGTCTTGAGCGGCTTTTGCGTTCGTCTAATATGGCTTATGAATTCCTTGACTCATGGCAGAAAGATTATTTCAAGGGGAGGAATGATATGAAAAGGCTTCTTATGTGTGATTCTCCTCTATCTGAAGATGCTTTAGGGGCGGCTATAGTTTTCGGCAAAGACAGCATCAAACGCGGATTCAAATGCCCTCCTGCGGTGGAATTCTGGATCAATGACTGCAATACCTCCGCAGAATACCTGAATCGGCTTTATGACTCAGTGGCGAATCCTTATCCAACCCAAGATAGATTCAGGCCGAAAGTGAACGGAGTCTGAATAATCTCTTGAGGGGAGTTCTTTGCCATTAGATTTAAATACTTATGTCCTTTCTGCGATAACTCAATGGAGTGATTGAATCTCTCCCGCAGGTGCAATAATTCCGTATATCCTAACTTATATCTTTGTCAGTGTGATCCTGATCAGCCTGGCCTCTCTCATCGGCCTGTCCACTCTTTCGCTTAGCGAGCGGCGCCTGAAGAAGATCGTGCTCTATCTTGTCAGCTTCTCAGCGGGCAGCCTTTTCGGCGATGCGTTCTTCCATCTGCTCCCTGAGGCCTCAAGCAAGTCAGGATTCACTCTCTCTGTCTCGCTCTCTTTGATAGGGGGGATAGCGTTCTCATTCATTGTCGAGAAAGTCATCCATTGGAGGCACTGCCATCTCCCTATAACCAGGCATCATATCCATCCTTTGGCGCTCATGAACCTTTTCGGAGACGCTGTCCATAATTTCATTGACGGGATGATCATCGCGGCAAGCTTTCTCGCGAGCGTTCCTATCGGGATAGCGACTGCTGTGGCTGTATTCTTTCACGAAGTGCCACAGGAGATAGGCGATTTCGGAGTGCTTATGCACGGCGGATTCTCGCGCATGAAGGCTCTCTCTTACAATTTTGTGACTGCTCTCACTGCGCTCGTAGGCGCAGCTGTGGCGTTTGTTCTTAGCGGCTATATCGATAACCTAAATCATTTCATCCTCCCTTTTGCCGCAGGGACGTTCATCTACATAGCCGGCTCTGACCTCATCCCTGAACTTCATAGAGAAGTCGAGGCGCACAAGTCTTTATTGCAGTTCTTCGCGTTCGCCGCGGGCGTAGGGATCATGCTTGCGCTGCTGGTTTTCGGATGAGTATTCTGTGAAGTCTACTTATTTAAGCACTATAATTCTAATAGCAATCTCTGTCTTGAATTAGATCACATCGTTTATTTAAAGCGTTTTGTTCTACTCTATAATGGATATGTATATATTACTCCAAAGTAGTTAATATAGAAAGATTTAAATAGGGATAAGTGATTTATCGACGTTTATTAATATATAGTCTGGGGAGGGCTTTTATGGATTTAGATGAATCAGTGGCATCAAATATGCAGGATGCGCAATCTCATGCTGATACTGCAGGCCTTATTGTAGGGCGTCTTCGCAGTCCTTTGGCGTCCCTTCTCGATGAAGAGTGCAGCCATGTTGTCATGCGGCGTACACGCGAGCTTTATTATCTCTTAAACAAGTTTTTGGCAATGGAAGAGTTAGGATTCATGCGCTCTGTATTTGGCGAAAGGTGGTATCAAAATTTATACTTGCCTGATATTGAATTCAGTGATGATACAAGTTCTTATCTTGAACAAAGGCTTCCTGCCTTAAAGGAGCGTATTGGTATCCTTCTGGATCATGGTGTTTCTTCTAGGGGAAAAGCCCTTGCTTTTGCTACTGTCCCTCATTTTTTGACAACCGAAGAAGAAACGCTGAAGATTTATCAGTCTGTCCTCATCAATGATCATCCTTTTCCTGACGGATTCTTTCGCCATGACAATAATCGGAAAGCTGGGATTGTGACCCGCTATATGTGCGAAGATCTTCTTGATTTGACGCCTGAAGCGGCGTTTGCTCAGGTCATCCGTCAGACTTTCCACGACCATGATCTTGGGTATATGCTCGCATCTAACTTTAGCGGGTCTGTTCCAGGCGCTATCCAGAATGCATATCCTCAAAAGAGCTATTCTCATCTTTATCGGTCTTTATCCCCTTGTGTGAAATCAGGTGCGCGTGATCATCTTGTCAATATGCTCGCATCTAACTTTAGCGGGTCTGTCCCGGGCGCTATCCAGGATGCGTATCTTAAAAACAGTTATCCTCATCAGTCTTCATCCATCGCTCCGGTGGAATTAGGGGCACTTGACCATCTTGTCAACTCATTGGATGCGCTTTTTGATGGAGAGAACCATGGCTGATGATGATCATGAGCGGATCTCTCGCAGATTGAAATCTCTAAAAAACCATCTTAATGATATCGGGGATCATATCAATATTCTTAAGAGTGAACATGGTGATGGCTTTTATGACCGTCCTGATCCAGATATGGGCCGATTTCCATATCATGACGTCTTGCGTCAGCATCCTTCGTTCAAGAAGAAGCTTTCTCGCCATCAGCGCCGTCAAGGGCACGCGCCCACAAAGACATGGGCAAAAAAACTCGGCCTTCACCTATATCAGCCCTCTTTCAGTGGTCCTTTCAGGAAGGATTTTGAAGGCATCCTTGAGCAGGACTCTTTTAACATGTCCTCACGGCCAAAGACGTCACTCTCTTCTGAGATTCTCACTCTTATAGACCCCATTGTACATGATTACTTGCGCGGCGTCAATTCCGACGAAGAACTGGTTAGGGTTATCACCATTGCGCATGAGGCCGCCTCAAGAGCGATGAGAGAGCGGCATCTTTCATCTGATTTACGCAATCATGGCCTTCTCATCCAGAATTACGTGCAGTATAGCCTTTTTCTTGGAATGCTATTTGGCGAAGGAAAGCATTTCCCATTCAGTGAGGTCGATCTTGAAGGGGTTGTCAGTGATCATGGCACTATTCGTCTCGTTGACGCATTCAAGCGGGAAGGGCGCTATTTTGGCATTGATGCTTCCCTTGAGAGCGATTGTTTTGCCTCTCGTAAAATCATAGAGCAAGAAGCCACTACGCTCATACTCTCTGGAGATTACTCTCGCCCTCATGGCATCTATTTCTTGACTGATGCGCTTAGGGATGCGATTCATGCGCCTTGGATATCGCCTTCTCTTGTCTACGCGGTCATCGATGAGTCTGTCTCTCTTGAATCTTCTCACTTTGAGAGGCCAAGAGTATCATTAGAGCTTGCCAATGCGGTCAGAGATATCTTAAATGATGCTGATGCGCAGGCTTTGTCTGAATATGGTTCGCCTTCTGGCGTTTATGCCCTTGCCAAGAGCGTTGAAGGCATCACTGGTGAAGATGTCTCATTAAGCGACTTATTCTCGCTCATCGCCACAAAAGAAAAGGTCTCTTCTCTCATGGATTCGCCATCTGCTTGGGAGAGATTAGCTTCTTTAAAGTGGAGTCCTTTCGATCTTAATCTTTCTTATGATCAGCTGCATGAAATTCTTGATTATCTAAAATCCCGTTATTCTCAGAATGGTCCTGAATTCATCAGGAGATACGGCGCGATCGAAGGAGATTATAATCTCGCGTATGATCTTGAGGCAGCGAATATTTCTATCGGGGATATCGCTTCTCTTCATGCATTGACAGGTTCGCCTTCTCTTCTTGAGACTCTGCTCTGCGTCAAAGATGAGCATCTTCTGGAGTCATGGCATCCTCAACCTATCTCAGGATCGTTTAGGGATGTCCATCGGCTTATAGCGCAGCTTATGGAACGCTATGCGCAGAATCCAGATCTTTTCTTCTCCCTTTATGGCAATCCTGCATCTTCTTTGCTTCTTTCAAAGGAACTGAAGTTTGTCTCCAATACTGATATGAGTCCAAGTGATATTTCCAGCATCCTTTCTGACAAAGCTCTAGCGGGAAGATTGCTTGGCATCTCCGAGGATCCTCGTCTCTCATCCTTCTGGAATATCACCTATACTAATATAACCCTTGATGATGGTGAGAAATTCGCGTCTTTCCTGCAGTCCCTTTATCGTTCTAACAGGAAGTCATTCTTCAATCATCTTTCTCAACCATCCCCTCTTGCTGATTATGCCTCATCTCAGCTCGGTCTTGAGCCTCATCTTCCCTTGCTTGAAGAGGTTCTTTCAGATGGCCGTATTGTCTCTCTATTCATCGGCATCAATGACAAGAAATTCGCGAAATTCATGAAACCGCTCCCTTCTGAATCATTGGGTCTTCCTATTGATGGGTTTGCTTATCGTAAAGAAGCGAACATCAGCGTCCTTGATGAGCCTTCTCGTTACATAGCGCAGATCAAGAGAAACGGCACTCTTGTGAAGCAGCTTGCGGTCCTAAAGCGGGAAGGGCTTACTGCGGCTGTTGTTCAGCGTACGTTAAGTTCTGATATCACTGCGGGAAAGTATGATGGCGACCTTACTAAAACTTATGATGCGCAGCGGAGGCACCATGGTTAAGCGGAAAGGGACCGCAGGGCATTCTTCTCTATCTTTGCAGTCTTTAGATGGCGCTGCTGTTGAATCTGGTCTGGAAAGGCGCATTCTTGAGCTGGCATCAGACAATCCTGCCACAGAGAATCTTCTCCCTTACCGCATCGCTGAGCAATTACATGCCGAAGGGCGTTCTTTCTCCATTAATGATATCCTTAAGCCATTATTCGCTACAGGAAAATACTTCACTCAATTCTCAAGTCTTTATTCCTTGAGACCATCGTATCCGTCCTTAGAGGATTTCTCAATCATTAAGGAACACCTTTCTCATTCTTCCACAGAAAAGCTTTCTCTGTATGGGAGCGCGCCAGGATCGTATCTTCTTCTGAAAGATATCCGGGCAGAGCATGATGTTGATATCACTGGTCTTTCATTGATATCTAAATATTTGAGATTAAAAGATACCCTCGCTGGCATCATCGGGCCTGAGAAGGCCTCTTCAGTCCAAAGATGGGATCCCCGATACTTAGATCTGACTCTTTCTGATGCAGATCGCATATTATCTATTCTCAAGAAAACGTATGATTCTTCTCCTGAGATCTTTTTTGAGAGATATGGCGCTTCTGAAGGTGTCGTTAACATGATGCAGGAGCTTGAAAAGGAAGGAAGATCTTTGCATGGAAAGAAGATTGCCAGCCTCATGACTGATCCGCAGGTCATTTCAGCGCTTCTTCATATTCCTGACTCCCGGTTCAAGACACACTGGAACCCCCGTGTTATATACACTCATGGCGATCAATGCCAGACCATCATATCTCATCTTAAGCAAAGATATCTCCAGAATCCTGACGCTTTCTTTGCCACTTACGGTGCCTCGATAGGGACTGCTCTATTGATGACAGAACTTATGCAGCGTTATAGTCTAGATGTGCCTCCTTTATATATCAGTTCCCTCATCTGTGATGGGGACGCGCTTTCACATATGCTCGCGCTTGAAGACGCGCGATTCCAGCAAGAATGGAATCCTCGAAATATTCAGATCAGTTCTCAAGACTTATTGTCTCTTGTCCGATTCTTGAAGGAAAAGCATAATCAGGATTCAGACCTTTTCTTTAGTCGTTATAGCTCTGATATAGGCGCTGTGCATCTTTCTGAAGATCTAAAGAAGGAGCAAAATATCGATCTGCTTGCTGAGAATATAGTCTCCATCGCTTCTCATGGACGGGATATCTCCCTGCTGCTTGGGATTGAGGATGGGAGGTTCAAGGATTGGCGCCAGCGGAAGATATATCAGCGCGGTGGCAAGCTTGATGACCTCATCTCTCTGCTCAAGAGAAGATATTCAGAAGATAATGGCCTTTTCTTTGAAAGATATGGTTGTGAAGAGGGATGCTATAATGCCGCTCGGGATCTGCGGGATGAATCTGGCTTCAGTAAAAGAATAAATCTCCAAGAAGTGGCGCAGGCAATGTCGTCTTCTTCAACTCTACAGTCTTTAATCGGAATTAATGATGCGCGTTTTGCAGCCTCCTGGACTCCGCGACAGTTCTCCCTTCATCTTGACACGATGGAATCTCTGCTCGAATTCTTAGGGCGGCAATATCATAAAGATGCTGACTCTTTTTTTGCAGTTTATGGCTCAACGACTGGAGCCTATGTCCTCGCGAGAGAGATGGCTGAGAAAGGAGTTCCGATTCATCTCATAAGACTCGGCACTCTCATCAACAAAGGGAATATTCTCGCAAGATTGCTGGGATTATCCGATCAGCGTTTCGAATCTTCATGGAAACCTAGGGCGATACAGATGTCCCTGCGTGATGTGGATGTCGCTGTTGATTTCCTGAAGGAAGCCTATAATCGGGATAGTGACGCGTTCTTCTCACGTTATGGCTCTGTCGATGGCCAGCTTGTCCTTTCAAGAGATATTGAAGAGAAGGCAGGCATCTCCGTATCCAACCTCAAGAGCATAGTCTCTGACGGAGAAGCGCTCTCTTCTTTTCTGGGGATAGAAGATTCCCGTTTCTCAACAGGATGGAATGTCAATATATTGAATTACTCCAATAATGATAGGATTGAATTCCTCCTTGACTTCTTCAGGTCAAAATATGAGCTGAATCCGGGGGAATTCTTCCAACAATACGGGAAGATGAGCGGCATACTTGACATGGCGAGAGATATCCACTCTGAGAAAGAAAAAGATTCGCAACTTATTAATTTATCGACTCTTTTCGCCAATGGAAAAAAGGCAGCTAATCTTTTAGGGATTGAAGATGGGCGATTTGAAACTCTCTGGAGAACACAGCAATGTAAAGGGAAGTTTACTGTTGTTGAGAAATCTCTTGATTATCTGCGTTCCCAATTCGCTGAGGATCCTGAATCTTTTGGCTATAGATATATGGGGAAAGAAGGCGTCGCTACTCTGGCAAATGAACTTTCATCCTTAGGAATTGAATTCAAAGACATTATCGCTCTTTCATTCTTGTTGACTCCACAAGTATTGCGGGAGCAAGCGGTGCCTATTGACCAGGCAGAAGAGGGGCGTCAGTCCCAGCATCTTAAGTCTCTCTCTACTTCTGATATGCAGCGCATGCTTGAGCATCTTAAGTGGAAATACGCCGATGATCCTTCCTTCTTCTTTGATCTTTATGGATCATCGATAGGTCGTCTCGCGCTTGGTCTTGAGCTTGGATTCTCTAGCCAGAGAGGATGGGGAAGCATTATGTCGAATGGGACCGCGCTCGGACAGATGCTCCAGCTCAATGATCCGCGATTCTCAACACATTGGAAGATGAAGCTTGGAGAGCCTCTCGAGCAATTGACTTCACGGGGAATCGGATACTTAGCGAGAGGGATGGATCTTCCCGCTCTTTCTGACCCCATCACTGATGACATGAAAGATTATCTCGCTTTCAGATACAAGATACAACGCGGGCATAGCGTTAGAGGAAGCCTTAGGGGAGGTCTTGGGAAAAGAGCTTTATTATATCTTACCAGGTTAATCTCTCCGGAATCACATGATCAATTAGACTCGCTCATTCAAGATACTATCGCACGTGACGCTCTCTTATTGGAAGAGATCCTCGCTTCTCCAGTGCCCGCGATGGACTGCGGGGTCTATCATCAGAGACTGTCTCCAAATGCGATTGAGGCGCGAAAACTCCATGATGATGAGCATATGTCTACTGAAGATATTGCATCACGCTTGGGGCTTTCTCCTGTGACTGTGCAACTTTATGTGTCTCGGTCGTCGAAAGAAGAAGGATCACCTCATCGTAAGCATTATACTAAGAATAATCTTATCCGTATCGGTCAGAAGTCAGGAATCACAACGAGCAGTCAATGGAGGGACACGCCTAATCTTCCGACTCTCGTCACCATCTCGAAACACTTTGGAAACTGGAAGAACTTTAAAGCCGCAATCGAAGACAGCGCTGATAATCCTTTGACAGATATTGAAGAGTTACCTCTTGATTATGTCTCATCTGATTCACCCCTATTGGCAGATCCTTCTTCATCAAGGGATTTCGAATTCAGAGTCGGAAGGCTTCTGTACAGCTTTGAGCCTGATATCAGGCAGCGGGCATATAGCCATCTTCTTGAGTACGCTTCATCATATCCTTATTATCAGCGTCTCATAAGATCAAAGGATAAGGCTGCGGATATCGCGCAGGAGGTCTTCTTGAAAGCTGTCGCCTCCTATAATCCTTATGCGCTCTTCAATGAGGATAAGAATGAAGTTCTTGAATTGTCAAGATTGTTAGGCGGCAATCTTAAATGGGTACCTCATCTAGCGCGGGCAGAGCCATATAAGAATGGCCTTCATATCTCTATCCAGACTGGAGGTCCTCGAAGTGGCAGGTTAGGCCAAGATACAACGTCTCTCGAAGAGTTTTCTTGATCATCAGTTAAATAATTCTTTCCTATTCACTTCTCAACAAACGCTTTCGCAGCGATGAGGGGGAAAAGCAGGATGGCGTCGCCGAAGACTTTCACAGATTTCCCTTTCTGCGCGATCTTGCCCCAGCTGACAGCTTCCTCAGGCCCAGCTCCCGCGTTGCTGCCGTCGAATTCTGAAGCGTTGTTGATATAGACAGCGAAGTCAGCGCCGTCGCGCATGAGGTTGGCATTGCAGATATGATGCTTGACCACTCCTCCGCCAAGTATGATTATGCCTGTCTTCTGCTGCTTCATTGTGAAATCATTGAGTATGTGCGCGTCTCTCACAGCGTCGATCCTGATCGGCTTATTATAAGAGAAGAAATGGATCATGTCTCCCAGAGAGCCGTCCATTATCGCGGGGCAGAACACGGGGATGTTGTTTTTGGAAGCCCAATTGTATATCGATTCTTCGCTTTTCATGTTCTTGCCTAAGAAAGCTATGAGCTCTGAAGCTGTGTGTATCTTTCCTGACCTTTGCTCTTCCGAGATCCTGTCAAGCAGAGGATTGATCCAGTCCTCGAATTTTGTGTAGCCAGAATTCGGCACAAGGATGTTCGCCATGCGGTTGATACCTTTCTCCCTGAGAGCATTGTCATCCTGCTTCTCGAAGCTCACTCCGAAATCACCCCAGGTCTTGATAAGGTCTTCCTCAACGCCGCCGACTGTAGTCACGATGACATCTACGAGCTTGTGCTGCGCTAGGTATCTTATGATCTCTCTCAGTCCAGAGCTGACCATATTAGAAGTATAGCCGAGATAGATGGTGCACTCGCTTTTGCGCATCTCTCTGATTATCTCGACTGCTTTCGCGAACTGCGATGCCTGGAATCCTGTGCTGAGATAGCTGTCTAAGAGCTTTGAATAATTGACTTTTCCTGACTTGCCGTCAGCGTTGAAATCATATCCTTTGACAGTTACGCAGCCTTTAGGCAGGCCTGAGGATCGCTTCATGACTGCCTTGCGGGCTTTTGATACTGCCATGAGAGGATTGCTGCACTAGGTGTTTTTAAAGGTTGCTGTGGGAACTTTCTGAATAGGAATAAATGGAGATATTTGCTTAAGCCGTTCACAGATTCAGCATCTCAAGAAGACTTTCTCTTGATAATCCTGCTTGTTTCAAGATCGCTTGAAGCGTTCCTTTGGCTATTTCTTTATGATTTGGGACTGTGAGTCTTCTATGTGGTGGTTCGTTATGCCTAAGAATGATATGGCTTCCAGTCTGGTGATCTGCTTGATATCCAACTTTGCTCAATATCTTAACAAGGTCTTTTCCAGAAAGAACAGGTAATTTAGGCATAGATTTCAATCACTTCTTCCTCTATTGATGGAGGGACAGGCTCACCATGCTTGTTTAAACTCTCTAGATATCCTTTCATGGCCTCTTTTATATTTATGATAGCTTCTGCTCGTGTTTTGCCTTGCGAGATACATCCTGGAAGGCTAGGACATTGCGCTATAAATATCCCGTCTTCATCTTGCTCAATGGTGATTCTGTATTTCATTTTACTTCACAAACTATCATAGGTATATCGTATTTAAATAGTTTACTGCCATCTTTGTTTTTCGTGCGTTTCTATTAATGATATTTCGCCGCAATCCTTAAAAACCCTTTTTCCCTGTTTTATCCCATGTGCGGCATAATTGGGATCATCAACCAGCAGAACGCTCTGCAGCCATTGATGGATGGCCTTGCGGTCATGCAAGGCAGAGGCAGGGATGGCTGTGGAATCGCGGATCTCTCCAGCGGCAGCATATTACTTGCTGAGACTCTTGACAGGCTGCAGAAAGGATCGTCCACGTTCTCCAATTCGGATTCCTTGATAGGCCATCTGCTGCACGCATTAGTGAATATTGTCCCAGAGCCTCTTTTTGCAGACGGCGCTGTCCTCGCGGCAAACTGCGAGATATATAACTGGAAAGAGCTTTGCAGCATCCATAAGATCCGCGCTGAGAATGACGCTGAACTCCTGCTCAGGATAATCAATAAGCTCGGCATCATCAAAGCGCTAGAGCAGGTCAGGGGAGTTTATGCTTTCGCTTACGCTAAAGGGGATAGTGTTGTGCTGTGCAGGGATATAATCGGAGTGAAGCCTTTGTGGTATTGCCATTCGGCATCGCAGAATAGCGGAAATTTGGAGAGGGTTAAATCCTCATTCCTGTTCGCTTCTGAGAAGAAAGCGTTATTGCAGGCCTTGCGCAGCATAGATGTCATCGGAAGGCGTGATGAAACCAAAAACAGCAAAGTCCGCAGCCATCACAAAGCATTGAAAGCAGAAAATCCCGCAGACTGCGTCACAGAACTCAACCCCAGAGAGCTGCTCCAATACGATATCAATACTGGAAAGGTCAGCGTGCGCAGCAGGGAGTTCTTCACTCTCACACCCCAGATAGAGGATGAGCGCGCAGCTCTTGACTCATTGAAGAAATCGCTGATAGAGTCCGTCAAAGTCCGCATCCCAAAGCACAAATTCGGGTTGCTGTTCTCAGGCGGCATCGATTCTCTTATCATCGCGAAGATCCTTAAGGATCTGAAGCGCAGTTTCACCTGTTATGTGGCTGCGACAAGCGCCAATAGCCCGGATATCATCACAGCGAAGAGAGCTGCTGAAGAGCTAGGGCTTGAGCTTATCACAGTCATTGTCAAGCAGGGAAGCGTCGAGTCTCTGCTGAAAAAGGTGGTTCCTCTTATCGAAGACAGCAACGTGATAAAAGTCGGAGTTGCTCTCCCGATATTCGCGGCGTCAGAAAGAGCTCATGATGACGGATGTAAAGTCATATTCTCAGGCAGCGGTGCTGATGAGGTCTTCGCGGGATATAACCGATATAAATCTTCAGCCCTCTCGCAGTTGAACAAGGACTGCGCTTCTGACGTGCTCAAGATCTATGAGAAGAACACCTACCGTGATGATGTTGTCACAATGAATAACACTCTTGAACTGAGAGTTCCTTTCCTTGACAGGGAAGTCGTCTCTCTCGGCCTGCGCATAGATCCCGGATTGAAGATTTCAGGGAATGTAGATGATGCTTCAATAAGCGCTGCTGATAATCTGATAGACAAACGCATACTCCGCACTCTGGCGCTTGAATTGGGAATCTCTCCAATCCTAGCGTCCCAGAAGAAGCGCGCAGCGCAGTACGGCAGCGGGTTTGACAAGGCGATCGGGAAGCTCGCTTCACAGAATGAATATTCTTCAAAATCTTCCTATCTCAAGTCATTCTATGGCATGCCTAACCTCAGGCTTGGGGCGATGATCAGCTCAGGCAAAGACGGGCTTTTCGCCGCTTTCACGATGAAGAAGCAGAATTATGATCTTTCCTGCATGATAACGATGAAGAGCGCTAATCCTGACTCGTTCATGTTCCACACCCCGAATGTCAGGATGGCGGAGCTGCAGGCGAAAGCTATGGGCATCCCGATAATCGTCCAGAAGACCGCGGGAAAGAAAGAGGGAGAGCTCAATGACCTAGAGTTTGCGCTTAGGAAAGCTAAGAAAAAGCATAAGATCGAGGGAGTGATAACCGGAGCGCTGTATTCCTCTTACCAGCGCGAGCGCATCGAGAAGGTATGCGATAAGCTCGGCCTGAAAGTGTTCTCTCCGCTCTGGCATATCGATCAGGAACAGGAGCTGCGCAGCCTTCTCAGGCAGGGATTCAAGATAGTCATCTCAAGCATCGCTGCCGAAGGGCTAGATAAGGGCTGGCTTGGCAGGCCTCTTGCGCAGGAGGATGTGGACAAACTAGTCCTTCTGAAGAAAGAATACGGCATCAATGTCGCTGGAGAGGGCGGCGAGTACGAGAGCCTTGTCCTTGACTGCCCACTGTTCAGGAAAAGGATAGAGATAATCAATGCGGAGATCATAGAGGAGAAAGAAAATGTCTGCAGATGGGTTGTGAAGAAGGCAGTGCTGAAAGGGTGATGGCTCATAAGATCTTGAATTTAGATATATCTATCGGCAAATCTTTGATCCTTCTCAGACAAGCATCATCCCAATTCATGACAACGATTCCGCTCTTGTCAAACTTAAATCCCTTGGTATTATTGGCGGGGTTTGCCAACACTTCAAGATCTATAAGATACTTCTTAGCCATAGTATTCTCTTCATTTATCTTGGATGCGGCCTGATAGGATCTATAAGCGAATTCAAACAGCTGAGAGTCCTCATATAGCGTTCCAATATTCGTGAGTGCGAGAGAGAGGGTGACTTTATCAATAGGGTTGTGCTCTGCTTGTTGTATTGCTTCTCTAAGAAATGCCTCCGCTTTAGTCGGATCTATGCGTATATAGCAGAATCCTAAATTCACCATGCATCCAGGGTTATCAGGATATTTCTTCAATAAATCTTCATAAAGCGTAATCGCCTCTTTGAACATCCCTCTTCGGGTATAGGCTGCTGCAAGATCGTTCTCAGCTTCAGTATCCTTAGTATTATTCGCGTATCTCTGCTCCAGTTCAAGAATCAGCTGAGCTATGTCTCCATGCAATAGCCGGTTCATTTGCCTATCATCCATCATTCTCACCGTATTATTCTTATTGATCGCAATATAATCTTCGCTTTACTTTGCGGCTTCGCCTTCCTTCTCAAGCAGCAGATAATCTCTTCCTTCAGTAAGCCTGTATTGTGGGATTGCCGGCGCTGTAGGTATGAGCCTGAATCTCAGCTCATCATCCTTATATGTGAAGATGAGCTTGGCTTTGCCTTTGTACCCAACCTCTCTTAAATCCTCGCTCTGCCCTTCAGAGTATCTTGCTGATGAAGCCCAGGAATTGATGGAGTCTACGACCGCGACTTCTTCTTTTGAGCCTTTCACATCATTGAGCAATCTGTCAACTAATTCTTTAGGGACTTTCGCGAATACCTCTCCTGAATCATCATTCATGTCGCCGTCATCATAGCTCCATCTTCTGGAACAGATCGCATACCCTCCTTCAAATACTATCCTGTGCAGATCCATGCAGTTCTCACTCCCTGCAGTAGGCAGATGGCTGGTCCCTTCTGCAAGCATATCATAATCAATGCCTTTCTCAAGAAGCATTTTTGTGTAATCAGTATTGCATGAAGGGCAGATCTGGTGGGGAGTATCCTGATATTGCGAGTCAGGGTAAGATTCTTTAAATCTTGCAACTATGCCTTCTTCTTCACAGATGTGAAAAAACCGGTCTTCAAGCCCTGGCACAATCCGGTTGCTTATGCTTGCCGCGGCGCAATAGAGTTCTGAACCGCATTCATGCTTGCCTATATGGGCAATATCATCAAGAGCTTTTATTATCTTTTCAATTGCGCTGTTATTAACTTTATCATGTCTGAGCGAATCAAATTCCCTGAGAAGATCTTCTATGGCTGTCTTTCCTATTGTAGCTCTGTCCATTGATCCCACCTGCCCTGCCTGAGTATTCGGCGCAGGTATAAATACCTTCTTTTTTCAGACGGCAGAGTTGCAGTCTCACGCCTCAATGGATATGTCCCTGTCAAGGGGATATATCTTGGCTGTCCCTGCTCAGAATAAATATCCTAATTCAATCCCTTCCTGTTCGCTTTATTGAGAATACCCATTATCATTGGATTATTGAGCGGATTATTCCCTTGCATCCCCTGCAAGCGTCTTTGCAGTTCATTCATCAAGCTTTGCGGATTTGCGCTCACTGAAAGGCTTGTCCGCATATTCATGAGGATCTTGATGGTGTAATCTGCGAGAAGCGCGTCTGTTATCTCAGGGATATTCTTCAGGCAGCCCCTGTTCGGTATCGCGGAATATGCCAGGTCAACAGCTTTCTGCGCGTGTTTCCTGTTGAATCTTTGCATGTTCGCGAAGAACAAGTCTGATTCATGCGCGCCATTCTTAACAAGGAAATCTATGCTTTTCTTTCTTGGGAGCGATCCGCGCGCAGGCAGTCTTATCCTTGTGTATTCTGTGGCGTAATCCATCTTCAGGCGCATATGGTCATCAATAAGGCTTTTGTAGAAGCCGCTGTCCGTGATGAGCTTATTGGAGCGTCTCGTATCTATCTCTTCTGAGCGCATTGTCAGATAGTTTATCTCAAGCAGAGGGGTGAACCATCTTATCTCATTGAGTTCTTGAATAGCCATATCAGCATAGACACTGTTCGTATGCCGTTTCAAGAATGTCAGCTCCTCTTCTGCGCCATACATCAGGTTCTCGATGACTTCAGAGGGCATGCTGCTGATGAGTATCCTTATCATCTCCCGCTGTTCTCTTGAGAATATCCTCAGTGGATCTTTGACGCGTCCTTTGTTCCTGATCTCTTCAAAGCGTTTTTTGCTGTCAGAGTCATTTATCACTTTAATCACGAAATCAGAGATATCCTCTCCTAGAATGTCTCTCTGCCTGTGCAGTTTAAGTATATTATATACCTCGACTTTAGGCTCATAGGGCGTGCTTATTGTCTCTCTATTGGAATATACCAGGCCTAAAGCGCTCCCAGGGATGAGATCATAGCCTTCTATCTCTGGAGCGGTCATTCTTCCGGATAATCAAGAGAGATATATAAAGTTTATTGGCATCACTTCATTCTAGTAGTACTTGATGCTCTTGTTATTGGGGCTGTCTTGGTGGCTATCTTGCCAAAAACATTTAAATTCCAAGGTATATCCTCCACATATGAGTATCCTAGTCGCGGCTTACTCAAGAGACGGCCATACTTCTTCAGTAGCCCGCGCCATAGCGAAAGAGCTCAAAGCGGATCTTGATCTCATCGAGGATAAGAGGAAGAGGACAGGCATCTGGGGCTACCTGTTCGCCGGTAGAGCCGCTATGTTCAAGAAGCGCACAGAGATCGCGCAGAGCAAGGATCCTTTGAGATATTCTTTAGTTGTCATCGGAACTCCGACATGGTCTTATGATATTACCCCAGCTATGCGGACTTACCTGATGGATAATCCTTTAGGTCCTGAAGGGAGAAAGGCAGGTAAAAACAATAGTAATAAAGTGGCTTTTTTCTGCACCTGCGGAGGCAATCACGGCAAGGTATTTGAGACGATGATGGAGCTGAGCAGGAAGCCTGTCGCGACACTGCGGCTGACAGCGCGGCAGGTCGATGCGGGAGTGTATTCAGAAGTTAAGAGGTTCTGCGAGAGGCTGGCTCAGAGAGCATGATACCATTGAACATATAACCTGTAATCAAGAAAATAATCGCCGCCATCAATAGTTTCCATAGCCCTATTCATCATCCTGTGATTAATAAACTTTTCGTCTCAGAAATCGTCACTGTATCTTGGCATCACTTGATCTTCCCGCTCTTCACATCGGCGATGCTGATCTCCCCGTCTTTAGTGCGCAGCGCTTCTGACTTGTACATTGGTACGCCGTCATGCACTGCCAATCCTGCAGCAAGGACATCATCAATAGTTATCTGCGTCTCAGGCGAGGAATTGACTCCATTGACGAATACCTGCTCTCCGGCTTTGGCTGTCGGAGCTTCAAGCACGCGGACAACAGCTCCGTCATCTCCTGCGAGCAGCATCCCTGCGCTCATCTTGCCGCGCAGCTGAGCTGGCTTCAGGTTCGCCACAACGATTATGTTCCTTCCGATAAGATCTTCAGGAGCGTAATGCAGTTTCAGGCCAGCGACAAGCTGCCTTTTCTCAATTCCTAAGTCTATCTGCAGAACCAGCAGTTTCTCAGCGTCAGGGTGAGGCTCCGCCACAATCACTTTAGCGACGCGAAGGTCAAGCTTCGCGAACACATCCTTGACTTTCAGGATATTTATCTCATCGCCGACTTTCTGGATCATTATGCTCGCCTCATTTATCGTGTGGTTAGTGAGCGCTGAATTCGCGTCTTTCCATTTCTGAGGAGGGATGTTGAGCTGTCGTTGTAATGTGGCAGCGAACATCGGCAGTATAGGGCTGATGATTATGGAGATTGTCCGTACAATGCTCGCGCATACTGTGACAACGCGCTGCGCTTCCTCTTTGCCAGCTTCCCCTCTCTTCATCATCTCCCAAGGGGCGTTCTCCTGGAAATACTTATTGCCTAAAGAGCTTATGTCAAGGATGGCGTGCACCGCTTCCCTGAAATTGCGCTGCTCATAATGCTGCTCGGCTTCAGCAGTCCTTTTATGTATCTGCTCATAAAGCTCAAGCACCCTCTTATCATCCCTGTGGAAATCGCTCAGGCGCGAGCCGCAGTTCCTGTTCGCGAAGCTAAGCACCCTGTAAGCGAAATTGGCTATGTTGGCGACAAGCTCGTTGTTGGCCTTGCCGGTGAAATCGTCGAAATCAAAATTGATGTCAGAAAGCGCTTTGCCGAGATTAGCGGCGAAATAATATCTCAGCAGTTCAGGAGGGAGCGCTTTGAGGTAGTCTTTCGCTGTCAGGAAAGTCCCTCTGCTCTTGCTCATCTTCTCCCCGTTGACAGTCACGAACCCGTGCACATTGATGGTGTCTGGAGTATTGAATCCTGAATTCATGAGCATGGCCGGCCAGAAGAGGAAATGGAAATAAGCGATGTCTTTGCCTATGAAGTGGATTATCTTTCCTCCTTTGCCAGCTTTCCAGTATTCATCTACGCAAGCCTGCGTGTCAAGCTCTTTGCAGTGGGTCTTGCAGTAATTAGCTGTCGAAGCGATGTATCCTATCGGGGCGTCCATCCAGACATAGTAATACTTATCCTCTTCTCCTGGGATCCTGAATCCGAAGTAAGGCCCATCTCTTGTTATATCCCAGTCTTTCAATCCTTCAGAGACCCAGTTCATGACGTAATTCTTCACTTCAGGCTGCAGGTTATGGTTTGTCGCGAGCCACTGGCGCAGCTGTTCAGAACAGGCGCTCACCTTGAAGAAGTAATGTTTTGAGGTCCTTTTTGTCGGAGCGGAGCCGCAGATAGTGCAGAACGGGTCTGTCAATTCTGTAGTGCTGTAAGCGGCGTTACATTTTTCGCATACATCACCGTATTGGTCATCAGCGCCGCATTTAGGGCATTTGCCCTTGACATACCTGTCAGGGAGGAAGCGCTTGCACTTCGCGCAATAGGCGAGCTCGACATCTTTCTCGTAGATCAGCCCTTTGCTCTTCACAGTGTTGAAGATATAATCAGAATACTGCTTGTTCTCAAGAGAATTTGTCGAATAGTAGGAATCGAAATCTATGAAGAAAGCGTTAAAATCCTCCTTGTGCTCTTTGGCGTACTTATTGATGATGTCTTCAGGCTGGACTCCTGCTTTCTGAGCGGCTATGTCTATAGGTGTTCCGTGAGTGTCCTCAGCGCAGCAGTAGATCGCGTTCTCTCCTTTGAGCTTGAGGAATCTTGAGAAAATGTCTGCCTGGATGTATTCCAGAAGATGGCCTAAGTGGATAGGGCCATTGGCGTAAGGCAGCGCGGCAGTGATGACAGTGCGCTTAGACTGAGATTGGGCCATAGCTCTCTGATGCCGAGAGAAGTTTATAAAGATTGCGGGGGATTCAGGGCATCGCCCTGCCTTGCGCTCAATTTATAAATTCATTGATATATCGATTCTTTATGCCGGCTAGAAAATCAGCATCGCGACAGCATAAAGGCGATGGAGATAAAGAAAGACCTCTTCCCGGAATCGAGATCTCTTCTAAGGATGATTTGCCAGAGTCGCGCAAGCTCTCAGCTAAGATACATATTCCTGAGATCACGGATAGCGAAGTTGTTGATTTAGCTCTTGACACTATCCGGAAGGGCAAGCAGGCGCTTGTCTTCGCAGGCACAAAACGCTCTGCAGAGAAGGCAGCTGAGGATATCGCAGCGAAGATAAAGAAAGAGGCAATCACGAACAGCAATAGTTTGTACACTCTTTCAGAAAAAGCTAAGGCAGCGTTATCGCATCCTACAGTCCAGTGCGAAAGGCTTGCTGATTCACTCCTTAAAGGGATAGCGTTCCATCATTCAGGCCTTGTCTCTGAACAGCGCGCATTGATCGAATCAGCATTTAAGGACGGCACTGTCAAGATAATCTGCTGCACTCCGACACTCGCGTATGGTGTCGATCTTCCTGCTTTCAGAGTCATAATCAAGGATCTTAAACGTTATGGGCATCACGGCCTTGCCTGGATCCCTGTCATGGATTACCAGCAGATATGCGGGAGAGCGGGAAGGCCTAAGTATGACAACCTTGGGGAAGCCATCTGCGTACTGAGCGGAGATAAAGATAGGGATGAGATCATTGAGCGATTCATCAATGGTGATCCTGAAGATGTCGTCTCAAAGCTCGCTGTCGAGCCTGTCCTCCGCACAGCGATACTCTCATTGATAGCTACAAGATTCATCACAGACCGCGCTTCGCTCACAGAATTCTTCTCAGGGACTTTTTGGGCGCAGCAGTACGGGGATCTCGCTAAGCTTGACAAGATAATCGAGAAGATGCTGATCCTTCTTGAGGACTATGAATTCATCGTCTATAAGGGTGAGGATGCGCGTAAAGACAGGGCGAGAGATTCTGAGAGATGGAGAAAGGATGCGGATGATGGCTCAGCAAATGATTCTAAAGAGATATCCTGGGATCAGTCAGTTGATGACGCGTTCATCAGCGCGAAAGAGATCACTGAAAGCATTGAGCGGCGCGCGTCAGGGAAGCTCACCGCGACAGCGCTTGGAGAGCGCGTAGCGCAATTATACATCGATCCTCTCACAGCGCACAATATCATCATCGCGCTCGGCCGCGCCGGCAGCAAGCAGGTAACTGAATACTCATTCCTCCAGCTAGTGAGCTGCTGCCTGGAGCTCAGGCCTTTGCTAAGGGTCAAGCAGTCAGAGATTGAGAAGATGACTGCGGAGTTGGTCGAGCGTGAATCACTGCACATCACTCTAGAGCCGAGCGTCTATGATCCAGAGCATGATGATTTCATGGACAGTGTAAAGACCGCGTTGTTCTTCGAGGAATGGATGGAAGAGCATGATGAGGAATATCTACTGGAGAAATACAGTGTAAGGCCTGGAGAGATAAGGGTCAAGCTAGAGAGAGCTGACTGGCTGCTCTATTCCGCTGAGGAATTGGCCAAGCTGCTCAAGAGGCAGCCGATACTCAAGACTCTGCTCAAAGCAAGATATCGCCTGAAATACGGAGTCAAAGAAGAGCTGCTGTCCCTGCTGCGATTGCAAGGCGTCGGCAGAGTGAGGGCGCGCAGGCTTTACAATTCAGGGCTGAAGGATCTTGGAGCGATAAAGAAATCAGACATTTCCTCATTGGTGCAGCTTATGGGAAAGAGCGTAGCGATATCGATCAAGAAGCAGGTAGGGGAAGATGTGGATAGGATTGTAGTGCCTGAGAACAGGCGCAAAGGGCAGGTAAGCCTTAAGGATTTTGATACTGGGTGAATTGATTATGCTGTTTAGGCTATAAATATTTATAATCTCATGTCATTAACGTTAATCTATGTCACACATATACTTTCCTAATGAGATATTGGAAAGAAGAGTTATTAGTTCCGCTCCTTCGGAGAAAAATATAGAGGCAGTTATATCTAAACCAGACAGAATCGAATTGTTGATTAACCAGATTAAAGATACTTTTCCAACTAAAAATAAACCCCGTATTTTAAGACGTTTAAGAATGATAGAATTGATGGTATATACTAAATCTGGTTCCGGTAATGAAATCAGTCAAGCAATTTATCTTGAGGAGTATTTTAATAAACGTGATGCTTACTCTAATTATAAACGTATCTCTAAAAAACTTGAAGAAGGCAAATATAAGATAATTTTACATACAAACGGTAGCCTAGAAATCCAGTTTTTCTAATAAATCATCAGTTAAATATCTAAGTTCATATTACTATATGCCACTGCAAGAATTGATCACAGGTTAAAGCTTTCATGGAAACAGATAATGATATGAAAAAGCCTATACTCACCGGCGACGGCTCTCAGACTTTCTTCAGCGAGAAGTTCGGCCAGATATATCACTCAAAATCAGGAGGCGTTGAAGAATGTAGAGAGAAGTTTGTAATGCCTTGCCTTGAGCTGAAGGAGCGCAAAGAGAAGAGATGGAATGAAGAGAAGAAAGAAAATAGCGGGAAGGATAGGGATAAAAAGAAGAATGGGAGATGGATCCCAAGAATACTGGACATCTGTTACGGCCTCGGATACAATTCGGCCGCCGCGTTAGATATCCTGGGAGATTCAGAGATACTCGGCCTTGAGGATGATATAGTGATAATCCGCGCGGCTAAAGATATCAATCCAGGATTCAAGAGCTATCATCTGATAAAGGAACTTGCGGCGAGCGATGATCTCCAAGTTTCTTCAGGAAGATCCTCGATCAAGGTCTTATTAGGTGACGCGAGAGTGACGATAAAGCGGCTCATTAAAGATTGCGGCGCAAGAAATTCTGGCAGGAAATTTGACATAGTGTTCCTGCATTCTTTCTCAATCAAGGCCTGTCCTGAGTTATGGGATCAGGAGTTCATCAATGATATCTATTCTGTCATGGCCGAAGACAGCATCCTGACGACTTACGCCTGCGCTAAAGTGATCAGAGAAAGGCTGTCAGCTGCAGGCTTCACTGTCAGAGATGGGCCGGTGATTGGCAGAAGGGCTCCCGGGACTGTGGCAGAGAAGAGAAGTTCTAGAATCTGATCATTCAAGGAGCGAACTTATCGATTCTTCATG
>DATDYN010000035.1:0-34929 GCA_035289005.1 Candidatus Nanoarchaeia archaeon | reverse complement strand
GAACTCATTATACCATTCGCTGCGTATCTTGATGAGATTCCGCACCAATTCTGTGCCGCCGTTGGATCTGCGATAGACTCTTCCAATGACTCCATTAATGGCCTTGACCTTGTCCTCTATAGAATGCACGAGCCTGTCAAGAGGCTCCTCCTGCGGAGCTGGCATCGAGAGATAACCTGAGCGCTCATCGCGCGGAGTGATCTCTATGACTGGGCGTGCTGCCTGAGATGCTGCTACCTGAGAAGTTGCTGCTTGATAAGTTGCTGCCTGAGAATTCACTGACTGGATTGTGGCTGATTGCTGCGAAAACTGCTGCTGAGGCATGACTGCTTCAGTGATCCTTTCCTGCCTCGTTCTCTTGATCTCCTCTTCAGGAGATATCAGGTCCTGCACCGCTTCCTGATCCATGATGTCTGAATAATGCAGCGTGGCGAGGAAGACGTAAGAGATTATCATGTTGAGCAATGCGAGCTTCCCTACTTCCATCTGCGATAGGATAGGGACATCGCCGATGCTGCCTGAGATGTAATAGAGGAACGCAAGGATCAAAGGAAGAGCCATCAGAAGATTCAGATGCTGCTCGCGCTGGTCTATGAGGAATGACGAGACCGCTATGAACGCTATGACTGGAAGGAATCCTACAACTATCGCTTCTCCAGGAGAAGATGAAGTCGCGCTCACCCAGAAGACGAAAAGTATGAAAAGGATTATGAACAATGCCTCGAAAGCGTGATGTATCGCCTTGCGCCTGCGGTTGGTGTCTCCAACAATGACTTCCTCAAGAAGGATCTCGATATCGCGGTCATTATGGCCGTAGCTGACAAGGTGCTTGCGGATCTCTTCAGAAGACCTGCCTTTCCGAAGCTGTTCCTGGATATACTTCTTCAGCCTCTTTTTACTGCGCGACAACCCCTCAGCCATTAATGATGGAAAAAGCATAAGGACTATTTAAATATAGTGTTCTGGGACAGGGACGACTAGGGATTGGACTGAGAAATAACTGATTATTTTCTGAAATAACACGCAACATTTTTATAGACGACATAATGATAAATCCTTAGGGGGTAATAATTATAATGAGAAAAATAAATCTTACAGAAAAGCAACTTGAAGTATCATTGACCGAATATCAAAAAAGTCAAGATTCTGCAGAACATTATGATACCCTCTTCTGGACTTGTTTTGGAATATTCTTAACTCTTTTTTCTGGGACACTCCACTATATTATGACTAAAACATTAAATGAAATTGAACAGATTAGGATCATTTATATAATGATCATATTAATAATACTATTTTGGCCATGCCTCGAGCAATTTAGAAACTATCGTAATCAGAAATATAATAGATGTAAAAAAATTGAAAGAATATTACCAATGAATCAACATTTAACTACTGAGAATAATAATCAAACTTGGTGGCGTAGAAAGTTAGGAAGTCAGATGGAAATGCTCAGATTGATAATGATAATAATTTTAATAGGTTTAATTAGTGGATTGATAAAAATTATATCAGGGTGAAAATAACATGATCATCGGACTTGTAGGCAAGCCAAGCGCTGGGAAAAGCACTTTCTTCAAGGCAGCCACTCTGGCGGAAGTCGAGATAGCCAACTACCCTTTCACCACAATAAAGCCGAACACTGGCATCGGCTATGTCAAAGTCGAATGCGCTGAGACTTTCTTCAAGACCAAGTGCAATCCTCGAACAGGCTACTGCTTGAATGGTATACGCTTCGTCCCTTTCCAGCTCATTGATGTGGCGGGCCTTGTGCCTGACGCGCACTTAGGCAAGGGCAGAGGCAACCAATTCCTTGACGACCTGAGGCAGGCAGACGCATTGATCCATGTAGTGGATATGAGCGGCAGCACGAACGCGCACGGAGAGCCTGTAGAGGCAGGCAGCCATGACCCTCTTGAAGACATAACATTCCTTGAAGTCGAGATAGACTTATGGTACTTGGGCATACTCAACAAGGGATGGGAACGGTTCGCCCGCACAGTCTTCCAGAGCAAGCAGAAGATCGCGAAAGCTATCACGGACCAATTATCAGCGTTCAAAGTCACAGAACCCATGACTGAAGATATCATGAAGAAGATGAACCTCAACACTGAGAACATAACTTTCTGGACTGCTGAAGACCTGAGAAAACTTACCACTGAGCTGCGCAAAGCGACAAAACCTATAGTGATTGCGGCTAACAAGATGGATGTGAGCGTAAGCCAGGCAAACCTTGAACGCGCAAAGAGACAATTCCCTAACCTGACAATAATCCCCTGCTCCGCTGAATCAGAGCTCGCGCTGCGCGAAGCGGCGAAGAAAGGGATGATCGATTATGTTCCCGGAGAGAAAGATTACAGCCTGAAGAATGAGGCTGCGCTGAATGAGAACCAGAAGAAAGCTTTAGAGTTCATAAGGAAGAATGTGCTGCGGAAAAATGACGGCTCAGGAGTGCAGCAAGTGCTGAATCACGCAGTCTTTGAGCTGCTCAGGTATATCCCGATATTCCCGGGAGGTATGAACAAGCTCGGAGACCAGTACGGAAACATACTTCCAGACTGCTTCCTGCTGCCACCCAACAGCACAGCGTATGATTTCGCCAACACTATACACTCAGACCTTGCGAAAGGGTTCATACGGGCTATCGATGTGAAGAAGCGGCAGATTGTCGGCAGGGATTACCCGCTCAAGTATGGAGATGTGATTGAGATAATAAGCAGCAAGTGAGATGAAATGAACCCAAAAAAAGACTTAAGACGGTACAGTCGAGCATTAGTAATATTAGCATTAGGAGTAATATTAAGTTCTATTCAAGAAATAAAAGCAGTGGGGTGGATGTTTCTACTTATTGGAATCCTTCTTTTTTCTCCAGAGATCATGGCATTGATTAGATGGACTGTGCTACAAATAAAACTGAAATATCTTCGTAATAAACTTCCTGATACAATACAACAAATTTTAAAGGAGATTGATAGTTTTACACCTTCAAAAAATTGGCATTCAGAAGAAGGATATCAAGGAGAACTGCAAGGGCACTTAAAACATAAATTCCCAACTTCTAGAGTTGAAGTACAGGTTGGAGCATCAAGACCAGACATCGTTATTGATAATGTGGCAATTGAGATTAAAGGGCCAACAGATGACAACGCAATTAATTCTCTTCCAGCAAAATGTATCAAGTACACTAAACAATATGATTATCTGATAATAGTCTTATTCAATCCATCTTTTTCTAAAAGAAATTATCATGAGATAATGTCTGGGATAAAAAAGCTACATTCACACGTTGAAATATTGATAAAATGAATCATTAACAATTTTTAATAGAAATATGGCTTACACCCTGGATCAGCCGTTCTTCCTCCTGAACGTCTCAGCGAGATCGATGACGTACTTCCCTTCATCGAGCTTGTAGATCAGAGGATTCTTCTTGTTGAACAAGTGCACTAAATCCAGCTCGAACTTCCCTGGCTTGAGGATGCGTATCGATTCAAGGTCAAGCACTACAGGCTTCTCCTCGTCCCGGTCAATACCGATTATGTCCTTGACATCGGCCTCTATCTTCTTCTTCTCAACGACAGTGAGATTCTGGGTTATCTCTCGCGCTTTCTCAAGATGGTCTTTTCGGACATAGAAGAACAGTCTCGCTCCGCAGGAGCAGCCTTTCAGGATCTCTTTAGCTCCATCATCAAAGAATGTTCCGCAACGGACGCATTGGTGTGGCATGATTCCTCAGCAGTATGCCTGCTTGAATTAAGGATTGAAGATCATTTGTGCGCTTTCTTCTTCGAAAGCTTCTGCGGCGCTTTTGTGAGCAGCTGTATCTTGTTCGGATCCCTGCGTATCTCTTTGACTATCGACGCTGGTCCGACGATAGTGAATCCTGTCCTGTCGCCCATCATGAGATTGATGACTCCGGATTTCATGCGCTGGAGAAAGTCTGTCGCGGTCTTGTCAGGATAGACAACTCCTAATTCTATCCCTTGGAAGTCTTCATTGATCTCTTCCATAGTTGTTTTTATCAGCTCTGCCTCCTCTTCCTTGCGGAGCCGGCCTTCAAGCAGGACTATGTTTCCCTCTTTAGCCAGCTTAAGGAGCTTTCTTATGCGACCTACAGAGCTCAATCCGGAAATCTCCGCGTATGGCACAAACTGCAATGTCAAGTCCATGGTCTTCCTCTTTTTTTATCCTATCAGTTCAAATAGTGAATGGTAAAACTGATCCAGATTAGTCCCTTCCTTAGCGCTCATCCCGATCACCTGATACTGCGGGAAAGCAGCCTCTAACTTCTTCAGGTCTGCCTTGCGCAAGTCAGTCTTATTGCCGACAATCAGTATGGGGATGTTCCTCGCAACGAGATTGCCTATTATCGTGATGTTCACCTGAGAATAAGGATCCTTTGTCGAGTCAAGGACGACAACAACAGTGTCCATGTCATCAAGCCATTTTATCGCGTCAATGACCCCTTTAGTGGCTTCTTTAGCCCTGATCTTCGCCTCTCCTTCCTTCATCCCTTTCTTCATGAAATCTTCATAATCGATCTTTGTGGCTATTCCTGGAGTGTCGACAAGGCTGAATGAGAGCTCTTTTCTTCCAGATTTGATAGTGACCTGATCCTTCATCTGGACTTCACGGGTCTCATGCGCTATCGGAGAGACGCTGCCCATCTCTTCTCCGAGCCAGTCAGAGCATATCCTGTTCGCCAGAGTTGTCTTTCCGCCGTTAGGAGGGCCGTACAATCCCAGCTTGACCTTCTTTCTTGAACGGAACAGGCCGCCGATAAGGCCGCTCATGACATCCTGGAAGAAACCGAACATCGAAGAGCTCTTTTTTGGCTGCAATACTGCGCCTGAGAATTGCTCCGAGTCATTCTGTGCCTCATTATCTGAAAGAACAGGTTCTTCTGAAGAGATATGCGCGGCTTTCTTCGACTTGCCGGATAATTTACCTGATTTCTTTCTTGAAGCGATAGTATCTCCCCTTTTAGCTGCCGCGCATGCCGCCGCGACTTTACAAAACCATTAGAAACACCACATAGCGGCCATTTATATAATTTTCGGTGGCTGGTATGTCCTCATTAAGTGAGTATTCTTAATGATTATGCGACGGCAAAGTTTATCTCCCTCTCCAAAAGCAAATAACGCTCCGGCTCAACTCCAAGCAATATTTAAATACCCTGAATGATTGCATTGATACTGCAAAGAGAGGTGCTGATTGGAAGAGGTAGTCAGGATAGACATAATCTCGATACTTGGAGAGACTTTAGACGCTTTCTCGCGCAAAGATTACAGTTCGTTGAAGAACATCAGCAATCACACAATCCATAACGCTTCAATATTCCAGGACAATAACTCAGTCTCTATAGCTGTAATAATATATTCCTTATTCAAGATAATAAATAGGGATGCCGAATCTAAGATCTCTGTGCTGGAGAACATAACCCATATCATCGGCAGTCTTTCGGCGGCAAGACAGGCTTTAGAGCGCAATGACGAGCAGGAATACTCTGAATTGGTCCGTGAGATGCTCAAGAATATCGCGAAGACTGACGACCAGATGAAACTTTATGTTGAGGAAGTCATCACCCAGGCAGAGATAAAGAAAGGATCAAAGATCTATGAGCATGGCATCTCTATAGCGCAGGCAGCTGAAGTGCTTGGGATCTCCCAATGGGAACTCATGCCTTATGTCGGTAAGACAATGACTTGCGAATATGAATGCGAGCCTGGCAGCATAATGAAGAGAGTGGAATATGCCAGAGAAATTTTTGGGATACAACAGAGAACTGCGAATTCCAACAATTTGCGCAATGATTGAGGGATTCATGAGAACATTGGTTTTTGACACTGGCCCGATCATCAGCCTGTCGATGAACTCCATCCTCTGGCTTCTCAAGGATCTCAAGCGGAAATTCGGAGGGGAATTCATGCTTCCGACAGAAGTGCGCAAAGAGCTTGTGGACAGGCCTATAGAGACGAAGAAATTCAAGTTCGAGGCATTGCAAGTGCTGTCCTTGATAAACAAAGGAGTGCTGCAGGTGATTGACCAGCAACAGGCAAGGCAGCGCGCTGACAGGCTTTATTCTATAGCGAACAAGATCTTCTGGGCTAAGAACAAGACGATAACGATAGTCCACAAAGCGGAGATGGAAGCTGTCGCTACCGCTCTGGAATTCAACGCTGACGCGGTGATAATCGATGAACGAACAACAAGAGTGTTGATAGAGGATCCTTACGAAGTCGGAAGGATGCTTGAGCGGAAGCTGCACACCCAGCTGAGGACAGACCAGCGCGCGCTTGAGGAATTCTCAAGAGAGACAAAAGGGCTGCGAGTCCTGCGCTCGACAGAGCTCGTAGTCATGGCTTTTGAATTAGGGCTGCTTGACCAATACCTTCCCCCGATGAGATCTCCAAGGAAGAAACTGCTTGAGAGCGTGCTTTGGGGAGTGAAGCTGAACGGCTGCGCGATAAGCCCTCAAGAGATAGACTTCTTGGTCCGCGAAGAGACTGCTGATGAGAGGAAGATTGGTTCTTGAGAAGATATGCATGAAGTATTCTGCTCTTTGCTCATTGCTTTGCACCGAATCTTCCTTTTTTGCCGCCGCTTCTGAGTAATTTATTCTCAGCTGGCGTAGCATTTAACTGTAAAGCCGCGGCAAAAAAGTCTTTATCTACAGATTCAGGACATCGCTCTTCACAGACAAACATTTTTATATCATGTATGTTTCTCTTGAGGATAGGCGGCAAAGAGAGGGAATTCATGGCAAGGATCGAACTCACTGGAGAGCAGCGCAAAGAGATGTGGAAAGCTGTGCGTTCAGGCAAAGGGAGATGGCGCATGCTCACAAGGAGAGAGAGAAAAGAGGCTCTTGAGCTGCGCGAGCACAAGAAGAAGCTCACTGAAGAGCAGAAGAAAGTCGGAGAGATGCGGCGCGTGCCTCTGACTTTCAGACAGCACGTCCAGAAATGGGTTTTCATGCTCTTATGCATCGCAGCAGTCTACGCTTATCTGAGATATATACAGAGATGGGATCTTCTCATAAAGTATGATCCTATCACGTGGATCAAAGGCCTGATAAGCGGAGTGAGGTGAATCTATGTATCTGTCAAGCCTTTCAGAATTCAATTCACGCCACGAGCGTCTGATGAAGATGGTCTATACTGAAGAGAAGAACAATCATTCCTTGAAGGATATCAAGAAAAGCTCACCTAATATAAAGATGGATATGCTTAGAGAGGTCAGAGAGATAAGAAATCTTGGATCTGAATTGCTTAAACACACTGACAAATTGACCTCAAGAGATCTTAAGAGAGTGAATGAAGGGCTTATATACGCGAATATGGTGGCTGGAGAACTGGGAGACAGATAATCAGACAAGCCTTAACCGGTAAGTCGTTATTCTGTCAGCGCTGTTCTCTTCTGGGGCGAATATCACCCCAGTATAAGGATAGCGCGACCTTATCTCCTCTTCTGGCTGTGTGAATTGGAGCAGCGCCACAGAATCGCTGGCTTTACGCTTGCGCTTAGGGTTAGAATCAAGGATGTAAGGGACTGAGGATTCATTGCCGCGCTCTGAGGTTATCCTTGTCTCTCCGAGTATCGCTACGACTTTCCCGTTCAATCCGTCTATCTGCTCTGCCAATGCTTCGCTTACCTGTTGACGGGTCTTGGAATTATGCTTGCATACCGGCTCTATAGGGACGATCCGTACTTTTCCTGAGAATTTTGAGACTTCTTGTATCAGTTTACGCGCAGCGTAAAAGTCGCCGGAGAAACACTTGCTCAGCGCTCCGTACGCTTCAGCTCTCATCCCCTCTTTTGAAGGGTCCTCTCCAGCATCAGCTATCTTGCTGAACTCGTCATGGACGAACCAGGGAAAAAGCTCCCAGGCAAGGATCAGGTTGTCATTCGTGGCCGCAAACCCTTTTATCAGGTTGATCTGCGCATAGATATGTTTCCTGTCAAGATGATTGTCCTCTCCTATATAGACTGTCTGCGCTGACGCCGCATGGTTCAGAAAATCCTCAAGAGAAGATACGCGCGGAGTCTGGCTTTTTTCAGGACAGTTAGCGTGCAGCATGAAACACCGATATGTCGCTTGGAAGAGCGAGAGTAAAGCTGGACCCATTTATAAATGTTACTATTTTTAGCACTATTAAGTGATTAAATCATTGAGGCAAAAAAGAGGGGTAAATCGACAGCCCTGAGAGAAGAAATAGGCTTTCCGCAACATTAATCTTTAAATAGACTGACAGCGTTGGATATGGGTGGAAGAAAACATAATAGCATAATGGGGAGAAAGAATGAGATTCGCGCATCTGGCAGATATCCATATCGGCTCCTGGCGTGACCCTAAGCTCAAGGACATAAGCACTAAAGCGTTCATCAGGTCAGTCAATGAGATAATCAGCCACAAAGTCGATTTCGTCCTGATAGCAGGAGACCTTTTCCACACAGCAGTGCCAGGCATAGAATTCCTGAAATCTACAGTGACAGCGTTCAAGAAGCTGAAAGATGCTGACATCCCAGTGTACGGCATCCCTGGCTCGCATGATTTCTCTCCGACAGGGAAGACAATGATCGACGTGCTTGAGGAAGCGGGATTATTCACCAATGTCTTCAAAGGGAAAGTGCAGGACAGGAAATTAAGGCTTGAATTCACTGTCGATCCTAAGACTGGCGCGAAGATCACAGGGATAATAGGGAAGAAAGGTATGCTTGACAGGAGATTCTATGAAGCGCTTGACAGAGAGACGCTTGAGAATGAGAGAGGGGACAAGATCTTCCTGTTCCATACAGGGATAAGCGAGCTCATGCCTTCAGGGCTTGAATCGATGGATTCCGCCCCGATGGGATTGCTCCCTAAAGGATTCTCATACTACGCGGGAGGGCATATACATTACATTTACGACAAGGATCACAGCAGCAGCGGCCATGGGCGGATAACTTTCCCTGGAGCTCTCTTCCCAGCTAACTTCGCGGAGCTAGAGAAGCACGGCGGCGGAGGATACTACATAGTTGAGGACGGAAAAGTCAGCAGGCATGAAGTGATAATCAATCCCGCGCACAGCATCATCATGGACTGCGAAGGGAAGAGCGCTACAGAAGTCAGTGAGGAGCTAATGGCGAAGGCAAGAGAGGCGGAAGTCGAGAACATGATAATAACACTGCGGCTTTCAGGAAAGCTGAGAGAGGGAAAGCCTTCAGACATACGCATGGCGGACATCTACGCAGAGCATTACGGCAGAGGGGCTTATTTCGTGATGAAGAACACAGCCGCGCTCTCAGCAGTGGAATTCGAGGAGAAAGAGCTCGTAACAGCGACTGACTCTGTGGAAGAGATAGAATCGCTGCTGATAGCTAAGCATGCAGGACAGCAGGCATTGCAAGGCTTCTCTCCAGAGCAGGAGAAAGAGCTGGTGCTTAAACTCATGGCCGCGCTGAATTCTGAGAAGGATGACGGAGAGAAAGTCGCTGATTATGAGAAAAGGATAATGAAAGAAGCTGAGGAAGTGCTGAACATTAAAGAGACGAAGAATAATTGAATGTTCAAAGCATAAAGACAGGATTTTACAAATGATATCACACTTCAGGGATCAGAACGCCACGAGCAGCAATCTCGCAGCGTCATACTTGTCCTTCACAAGCTTTCTCGCTTCAGGCATCATCTTCGCCCAGCTGCGCTCAAGCTTCTTCAGGACTTTATCTCTTGCCGCGTCGACAGAACCGAGTTTCTTCATGTAATGGTAGAACAGGAGGAATGTCCCGTCAAGATGCGCCATCGCGTCAGCGTTCGCGACGCATTCCGCTTCAGGAGAGCCTTTATCCATAAGGTACGCGCCACGATGGGTGAGGATGCACCGCTTGACATGGTCGATTCTCTGCTGAGGATACCTTAATTTCTTCAACAATTCTTCAGCCACAGCCTGGCCAGTGATATGATGAGTCTCTTTATCTCCCTCTATACGGGTTATATCATGAAGTAATGCCGCAATCTCCACTATCTCTTCATCCGCTTTGCATCTCTTCGCGAGAATGAGGGAATACTTCACGACAGGAACTATGTGATGCTCCCAGTTGAATTCATGTTCTGAATACTTCTTTTGCGCGAAACTGCGGACTTCTTCTATCAATCTGCTGTTTTTCGCCGCCATAATCAATCCTCACTCAAAAGATGTTTCGTATATCCTAAACGCACAAGTTCTTTATACGCTTTCAATACATCCTCAGGTATCTCTTGGAAGATCTGCCATCCTTTTACAGGATAGATCCTTATTCTCTGCAGATCTCCGACCATGATATGGATCACATCCTCTTTAGATATCTCTTTAGTAGGATAATCCTCAAAAGATATATGAGGAGAAGTCACTATGACTTCCTTATCAGGCCATAACGCTCTCATCGCCGAATACACTCTTCGTTCCATATAAGGCTTTTGGATAGCGATGAAAGATTTGAAATCAAGCCCTTTCTCCTTTAATAATCTTGCGGTAAAATACAGGTTTTGTCCGGTATTTATTGATTTATTCTCGATGATGATCTTTTCCTTAGGCACCCCTAATGAGACTGCGCGCTCAGCGAAAGTCTCAGCTTCAGATACCTTCCAGGGAGTCTGCAACAGATCTCCAGGATGAGCGATCCCTCCGGAGAAGATGATTATTGGAGCCCAACCTTGCAGAAATAGCTTAACGCTGTAATCTGCAACTCGCAAGTCATGACTACCTAAGACAAGGATGCAATCGACCTTCTCAAGCCTATGATTGACATGATGGTAATCCCAAAGTTTCTTCGCTAAGAAATCTACTTTCTTTGAGATTATATCCTCTCGAGATGATGTGGGTCTGATAGATATCCCTCTTTACTCAAGCATCCCTTTCAGTATCTCATTCACTTCTTTAGGCGCCGCTTTCCCTCTTGATTTCTTCATGACCTGCCCGACAATGTAATTGAAAGACTTCTCATTGCCTTCTCTGAATTCCTTGACCGCCTGGGCGTTCTCAGCGATCGCTTCAGCGCAGAGCTTCTCAATAGCGGCAGTGTCAGAGACAACCCCTAACCCCTCCCTTTTCACATGCTCTCTTGGAGAGAACGGCTTGTCTCCTGCCTCGATGAGCTTCTCCATGAGCTTCTTGCCCACAGCGTCAGTGATCTCTCTCTTCTCGACCATGCCTAGCAGCTCTATCAGGTGGGTCTCATCGATCTTCAGCTGCTCAAAAGAGGTCTGAGTGTAATTCATGACTCTCACAAGCTCTCTGCGTAGCCACTGCGCCGCGAGCACAGGGTCGATCTCTTCAGCGACCTTCTCGAACAATTCAGCGAGCTTCCTCTCTTCGGCTATGACTTTGGCGTCGATCTCTGGGATCTTGTGCTGGGAGATATAGCGCTTGATCCTGTCATGCGCGAGCTCTGGCATGTTTTTGCGCGTATGGGCGATCATCTCCTGAGTGATGTCTATGGGGACAAGGTCAGGGTCGAGGATGTAACCGTAATCCTCTTCTGACTCTTTAGAGCGCAAAGAGAAAGTCATTCCTTGCTCTGCGTCCCACGCTCTTGTCTCAAAGATTATCTTTTCCTTGCTCTTCACAGCGTCTCTCTGGCGCTTTATCTCGTACTGCAATGCGCGCTCAATCTCTTTGAAACCTGTGATGTTCTTGACTTCAACACGGGTATATCCTGAATCTTTTATAGAGATATTCGCGTCTGCCTTGATTATGCAGTGCTGCTGATCGAATATCTCAAGATAATTAAGGATCGTTATCAGCCTGCGCATGAAATCTCTGGCTTGCTCAGGGCTTGTCATCTCTGGCTCTGTCACGACTTCGCATAAAGGCCTGCCGCTGCGGTTGTAATCGACAAGCACGAAAGGAGAGGACTGCATGCTGCCTGGATGCACGAGCGCCGCCGGATCCTCTTCGATATGAACTCTAGTTATCCCTATAGAAGTCTTCTCATCGAGAGGAAGGCTTCCCCACTTGCCTAACGGCTCTTCGTACTGGGTTATCTGGTAGTTCTTCGCCATGTCAGGATAGAAATAAGTCTTCCTTGAGAATATCAGTGAAGGGTTTATCTTGCAGTTGAGCGCGAGGCATAATCTCAATGCGTACTCTACAGCTTTCTTGTTCAGCACTGGCTTAGAGCCAGGCATGCCTAGGCAGGTCTCGCAGCAGGCGCTGTTCGGCTCTTCAGCCGCTGTAGGACAGCCGCAGAAAAGTTTTGTGTCAGTGTCAAGCTCTACATGGATCTCTAATCCGATGACTGTGTCAGTTGTGAACTTGCTCATCCCTTCACGCTCTTTGCTGAAGATTTTGAAGTCTTGAAATTGTTCATCGCGCTTATTGAAGCATCGCTCCCGGAATTTTCTTTACCATTACCTGAAGGAAGATCATGCTCGAGCAATGCCGCTGCCTGCAGCAAGACGCCTTCCTGGAGATGGTCCGAGACGAGCAGCATCCCCGCAGGCAATCCTTCAGGCTTTCCTACAGGAACGTTCAGATGCGGCATCCCTGCGAGATTAGGGCCGACAGTCATGATATCGAAAAGATAATTCTGCAATGGGGAGAGTTTTGAGATGTCCTTGAACTTGAGCGCGAGCGTAGGGACTGTTGGGCTGACAAGGATGTCAACGCTCGCGAAAGCTTTCTTGAATTCCTGAGTTATCTTTGTGCGGAGCGCGAGAGCTTTAATGTAGTAAGCGTCTCTGAATCCTGCCATTCTGGCGAAAGTTCCAAGGATTATGCGGCGTTTGGCTTCCTTGCCGAAATGGGTGCTGCGAACATTTGTGAAGTATTCATTGAATCCTCCCTCAAGCTTTTCGTGCGCTCCATAACGCATCCCGCAGTATTTCGCGAGATTTGTAGAAGCTTCAGCAGTTGCAAGAAGATAATAGACAGGGATGGAGTATTTCTGAGTCAATGGCAAAGAGATTTCTGTTATTATCGCTCCGTTCTTCTTAAGAATGCCTATTGCGTTCTGCACTGCCTGCTTGACACTCTTATCGACTCCTTCGCCAATAAGCTCTTTTATCACTCCGACCTTCAGCCCTTTGACCCCTTTATTGAGGAACGGCAGGAAATCTGGAGCCTGAGCCTGTATCGAAGTCGAGTCTTTAGGATCGTGGCCTGAGATTATCGATTGGACAAGCGCGAGATCATGGACGCTCAGAGCCATAGGCCCTATCTTGTCAAGGCTGTTGCCGTAATCGATAAGGCCGTAACGCGAGACTCTGCCGTAAGTAGGGCATAATCCCAGGACTCCGCAAAAGCTTGCAGGATTGACAATCGATCCGCCAGTGCTTTCGGCGAGAGAGATATGGGGAAATCTTCCTGCCGCTAAGAAAGTCATGCTCGCGCTCCCTCCAGAGCTTCCGCCGCACGCGCGCTCGATGTCATGAGGATTCAACGGAACCTTCTTGCCTATGCCGACATTTACTGAGAATCCTCCGAATCCGAACTCGTCCTGAGAAGTCTTGCCTATTATTATCGCTCCTTCATCAACGCATTTCTGCACTGCTGTAGCGGAGAATAAAGGCTTGTAGCCTTCAAGAACAGCAGAGCCTGCGGCGCTCTCAACTCCTTTAACGCATAAGCAGTCCTTGACTGAGAGCGGAACTCCTGCAAGTCTTCCTTTAGGGTTCTTTTTCACTGCCGCTGCCTGCTGCAAAGCGAGCTCTTCAGTGATCACAGTGAAGCAATTATATTTCGCGTTCAGCTCTTTGCACTGGGCGATCACTTTCTTTGTGTGCTCTACAACATCGATCTCGCCGCTGCGTACTTTGTTGATGAATTCCTGGACCATATATACCACCATAGGAAAAATGCTCGATTGAGCGCATCCATCCATTACTGACCATATATGACTATACATCACTCGCCAGACATATACGCTTTAAATACTTGACATTACAAAGAGGTTTATATATTTTTGCACGCGAGTGGCGATGTCTTGAATCTTTGAATGAAAACTTTTTTGACGTTGCTTAAATAACTAGACTTCAAGCGACATTAATGCCAGAAGATATAAACAACGTCAAAAAAGGACAATTCAGGACAGAGCCCACGCGAGGATTATTTGAGATTATGCACTACAATGCCGCTATCCTTGATCTCAAGCGGATGGATATCGTCATCATTCTTCGTCCTACGCATCTTCCGCACTATCAGGCTTCTTGAGAATTCACCGCCCATAGACTCAAATGCCAGATGGATCACCCCGTCGCAAGAGAATTCTGATATATTGTCCTGGCTTAATGACTTATCATCTTTTGCCTGGCTGATGAGAAGAGTGGTCACTCTGCGGTCCTTGCTGAGCCGTTCGATGAATGAGTGGATGAATCTTGAGACTGAATAATTCGTTATGGCGTTCCCCTCATGGCTAGGGAGATACAGTGATAATGTGGAAAGGGAATCTATTATCAATCGCTTCACATTACCGCTCTTCACGATCTCAAGGATATCACTGACAGTATTGTTGTTTATGTCTGTTGATGGGATGCTTATTATCCTGAGCATGCCTTTCTCCTCAAGAAGCGGCAGGTTCCATCCGAATTGCCTTGCCTGCTCGATAAGGCTGCGCTTATTCTCCTCAAAAGTCACATAAACCCCTTTCTCACTGAATTTCTCAACCCCATTGCATAAGAATTCAAGAGCAAATATCGTCTTTCCTGCGCCAGTCACTCCAGTCAATAGCAGAGAGCTGCCTTTAGGGAATCCTCCCTGCACAAGAACATCAAATCCTTTGATCCCTGTTTTTGTCCTTTCAATCACTTGAACACCTTCAATATCTGCTGATTCATTCACTATGCCATGAACAAGCACAATGATGTGCTAGCTCTTGCTTGCGCAGCCATCAATCATGCAACTCTTGATTCTGCTGCTTGCTTCACAACTATCGCTGTCTTAAATAAACTGCTCTCTTCTTCCAGAAGCAGTAAGGATCATTCTTCAACAGCATGCTTTTCCATGATATATATAAATATGACTTTCGATCTTGTCTCCACCTTATGGCACTTCGCGCTGCTCCTGAACCTGAGATTATCACGCAATTGTCTCGGGATCAAAAAATATTTTGTGGCTTCGTTCTTGCCACGCTGGCACATGTTTGCCTCGAGCCCAGGCAAGTTTTCTGAAAAAAGGTGGATCTTGTCCATATGGCCGTGCAATTGCCTTGCCTCTTCATAATCAAGAATGACTTCAAATATCACTTTGCCGTCATCTTTCAGCCTGGAACTTATGATGTCTCCCATTATCCCCTCATTTGAAAAGAGTGATTCTGAACCCTTTATAAAACTTTGGATAACCTAGCCAATAATTGGATAATCAAGAGTTACTTACCTAGTTTCTGGATACTCCTACCATCTTTGCAGACAAGCTTAAGACAGGATCTACCAGAAAACCTCATTTAATAAGCCATCGGCGTGGTTACGCATACAATAATAATTATCCAATATCCATGATATTGTGATAAAAATAGTGAGTAAGGTTTTTATATAGATACGAAGGGAATACATGATATGAGCAATTGATACCGATAACATCCAAAGAGGTTGTATGACATCGCTTGAATTCATCGGATTCTCAGAAGAGGACAGGCTATTCAGGAATCAAGTGAGAAGATTTGTCCTGGACGAGCGTCTTTTAGAAGAAGCAAATGCCGCTGAATATGGCCATAGAGAGCTTGATCCCAGGATAATATTGGAGGCTAAAGAGCTCGGCTTCTTCGGATTGCTCGTCCCGGAAAGATATGGGGGATCTGGAGGGACTACGACACAATACTGCATACTTGCAGAAGAGATAAGCAGGCATTGTTTTGCGCTCTCGAATATCATCGCTGTCCATATGGGGCTCGCGAGCGCGCCAATAATACGGCATGGAAGTGAAAGGCTTAGACAAAAATATCTTCCTCGACTCGCGCATGGCTCACTGACTGCCGCTTTTGCGATCACTGAAGCCAATGCAGGAAGCAACATAGGAGCGACTGAATCAAGAGCGACTCTTGAGCACATGATTAGTTCAGAAACAACGGATGATGCCCAATTTGCGGAAGATATGGCCGACAAAAATGTGACTGCCAGAAAAGAAGGAGATTATTGGGTGCTAAACGGCAGAAAACGGTTCATCACGAATGCAAAGAACGCTGATGTCATCACGACAATGGCTTACACTGGAGACCGCTCAAAAGGCCCTTCAGGGAACATGACAATGTTTGTCATCGAGACCGCTTGGCCAGGATTCGCGATAGGTGAGGATACAGGCCATAAGATGGGACTGAATGCTGTGCAGAATTCAGATGTGATATTCGAAGGGTTAAGGATCCCTGACGAGAACATGATAGGGAGGGAAGGGGAAGGATTCAGAATCCAGCAAGAGACAATGGAGTACGGCAGGATATTTCTTGCTGCATGCGTCACAGGGATGGCAAGTGAAGCGTTTGAACGCGCATTGCAGTACTCCAAGAGCAGGCGCATCAACTCTCCGACAGAACCTGCAGTGCTTGCAGACTATCAGATCAACCAAGTAAGATTGGCGGAGATGGCGGATCACATATATTCAATGAAGATAAGGACCTATAATACTGCAAAGATTATCGATTCAGGAGAACTCCCTAACGGGCTATGCTCACTCACAAAAAGAGGGAACTCAGAGATGGCTCGTACAGTGATTGATGAAGCCATGCGGCTTCACGGAGGCTATGGATTCCTTAAAGATTATGTAATTGAACGCCTTTATCGCGAATCATGGATTCCGCTCATATACGAAGGGACTAACGATGTCTGCAAGCTGATTGTTGCAAGGCACATCTTAAAAAGGTCGCTATCATGAAGTCATTTCCGATAATGACTTATGCGGTGCAGTCAGCAGGGCCTGTTCTTAGCGGGCTTATGTTAGACAATGGGCCTGCACTGTTGGCAGCTTATCTGCAAGATAACGGGTATTCTCCAAGAATCTTTGATTACAATAACGTAGAGACCTACAGGCAGATCGCTGTCAAAGGAAAACGCGCCTTCCTAGAGAGGACAGTTGAAGAACTTGACTATGAAATCAAGTCGACAGGAGCAAAGGTATTAGGGTCAAAACTTTATGCCAATGGCTTCAAAGATAACGCCTGGATCCTTCAACAGCTAAGATTGAGAAACCCTAAACTGATTGTCGTAGGAGGTGGTCCGCAAGTCGCATGGTTCGGTCCTGAACTCTTCAAGTATAATGATGTCTTTGATGCTCTGGTCTATGGCAATGGAGATGACGCGATAGTCAGCATAGCGCGTGCGGTATACGATGGGGGGACGCTTGCTGACGCGAATGGCATGCTGCTCAAGGATGGCAGGAAGAACAGGATATTCGTCAGCGACCTGAAGGACCTTCCGATGCCGATCTATGATCCTGAAGTATACATAGGCCTCAATGGCAAGATGATGATACCTGTAGTGGAAGACAGCAGAAGCTGCTATATGAGATGCTCATTCTGCCTGCATTGGCTTGTAGGGGGGCCTGTGCGCGTACGCCCTATAGAAGAAGTCGCAAGAGAGATGGAACACTATAAGAGCAAAGAGATGGGGGTCTCAAGGCTTGCAGGCGCGAATCCAAAGCCAGAGTACGTCAATGACCTTGTGGCGAGATTAAGCCCTGAGACAAGGATAAGCGCATTCGGATATTCGAATCCTGGCTATGATTTCAAGAATCTCTCAGGAAAGATAATCGCGTTGTTCATAGGTGTAGAATCTACCGACCCAGAAGTCTTGAGAAGATACAGAAAGACAACAAATCCTGAGAGATATCTCAGACACGCGAAAGAGATGATCCAAGGGTGCAGGGAAGCGGGCATAGCGACCATTGTCTCGATGATCATACCTTCTCCGTTCGATACCGACGCGAGTATTGATAAGAACGCTGAATGGGTGCTTGATGCCAATCCTGACTTTGCGACAGCGCTGCCTCTCGGACTGTTCTTCGGCACAGAACTGATGAAGCAAGCCGAGCAGGAAGAAGAATGTGGCATCAGACTGCATACAGGATTCAAGAAGAAGTTCATGGATTTCGAGATGGACAACCTGCGGCCGCCGACAGAACAGCCGACAATACCTTATGATATGGTCATAAATGGGAAGATGACAAACAGCATTTTCAGCGCTACAGGAAGATTTGTCACTGCGATGGCTAAACACGGCATCTTCCCACTCTCTGACGAGATCGCCCTGATGGCTTATCTCTATCACAAAGGCCTTAGCAATGATCAGGATGAACGAAGGAAGCAATGCATAGATTTCCATGAAAAAGGGCGCAAAATGATCGTTCAAGGGGATCATGAAGGGCTGGACAGTATGGTACGACGTATCAATAAATGCCAATCAGAGATAGCTAGAGGGATATGATGAGAAAAGAAGACTTCAAGGAAGAGGATCTTGAGATCATCCTGGCAAGAACGATAGAGCAGGCGCGGCATGCGTTTCAGGTAAGATACAAAGTATTCGGTAAGGAAGGGTATCTTGTCCTGTCAGAACACAACGCGGGGATGGAGATGGAAAATTATGATCTCCTTCCTGAAAGCGCTTTATTTGTAGCTTATTATAGCAGAGTCCCGATAGGCACTGTACGTCTTATCATTGACACTAAAGAGTATGGCATACCACACTTCAAGAAAGTCTCTGAATTCCAGACATTACGTAAAGAGAGCAAACTAATCGCAGAAGGATCGCGGCTTGCGATACTTCCAGAATTCAGGAACGTCAAAGATGATGACGACATGAATCCCGTGATGCATGGATTGCTCAAAGCAGACATAATATGGGGCATGCAGAAAGGGGCAACAGACATAGTCTCAGTCGGGAATATGGGGACTAATAGAGGGTTCAATGTTGCAGAGCAGGTATTTATCAAGCAGATCGGTTATGTGCAATTCAGTGAACCGTTCCTGATGGGTGAATTCCAGGAATATGCCATGCCTTTGCACCTCAATCCGATGCGGATCCATGGACAATTCAGAAAGTATATGGAAAGATCACATAAGTATATCCAACCGCCATATGATCATGTGACTTTTAGCGCTGATATCAAGCAGATACTATGATCATGACATTTTATGGCATCCTGAACTGTTCATCTGAGAACGAGAAGCTGCTTGAGTCTCGACCCTAACTCCTGGATAGAAGGCGCTTTCCTGAAGAAAAAGCTATGTTTCTGCGACAAAGGGTCATTTTTCCAATTCTCTCTTGTTTTGATCATGAACTCGCATTGGTTATGCCCTTGAGCCATGCATTTGACCTCTATCGCAACAACATCTTTCTCTATGCTCGCTTGCACTGCGCCTGCGCACGCGCCCGCAAAGAAATAATCGACAGGACTCTTCTGAAGACCGAAAAACTTCTTATACCCTTCTGCAAAAGGAGAATTGCCAACTACGACATAGACGTCATTCTTGAAGTCCATACGAACGAACTTATAAGCGCCAAGACCTAGTAACTCAGTCTGTCCGGTATTAAATTCAAGAAGTCTCCTCTTTTCTTCCAGAGTCTTTGCATACCCAAAACGTTTATTGATGATATCAAACCCGGTCTTCGCCTGGAATTTACCAAGATTGTAGAATATGTGCTTAGCTTCTTCAGCGCCACAATCTTTCTCGATAAGCTTCAGCAGATAAATCTGAGTATGCAAAGGGATGACAAAAGAAGGGATCCCCCACAGCGTCAGCGCTCCGCCTTCCTCGAACTTGAGCGCCTTGAAGCGCATCACTTTCTCAAATATCTTAGGCGGAGGCCTGAATGCCATATGGTTCCTTGAGTCATCACTAGATCATCGATTCACTTCAGAGTGTGAATGACTATTCCTTTCCCAGTTATTTCCAGAGGATGGATATCCTCATTGTTGCTGGTATTTCTCATCTTCCTGACGAGCAGATTACGCGAGTAATCCCCTCCCATGCTCTCAAAAGTGAGCAGGATCACGGCATCGCAGAGGAATTCTGATACCGTATCACGGGAGAGATACTCACCCTTCTCAGGAGATTCCGCAGTCACAAGAGTTGTACAACCGATATCTTTCAGGTCGCAGATGAAGTTATGCACGAAACGCTTGACTACAAAATTCCCAAGTATTGGGGGGGAAAAGAATGCTTTATAGTTCATGATATCCCTGAGCGCGATATCTTTTATAGGCGTATAGATTGGGGCATTTATCGCAAGAGTTGACAAAGAATCTACCACTAGCCTCTGCACTTTGCGCTTCTTGACCTCTTTCTTTATCTCATCAATAGTATGAGCATTCAATGCCGTTGAAGGTATATGCATGAGGATCAGAGAGCCTTTCTTCTCAAGATTGGCGAGATTTATGCCTATCTTCTCGGCCTGACTGCGCACATCAGCAAGATTCTGCTCAAGAGTGATGAGCATGCCTCGCTCTCCGAACTTCATAACGCCATTGTAAAGATACTCTAGGGAGAAAAGAGTCTTTCCAGTGCCTGGAGTGCCGCTAAGAAGCACAACAAACCCTTTAGGAAACCCTCCTTCGATAAGATTGTCAAACCCTTTGATGCCTGTCTTCACACGCTCTATCATCGCAATCACCTCGCTTTTCTTTGCCTGCCAGATCCACTATTCTTTATTGATTTCTTCATGACAGCGCTTCCAATCCTTTTTTTAGCATTAAGGATGCCTGATTCTTCCTGACCTCGCGTTTCCTGCGTTGCAGAGGAAGAAATCTCTATCTTTCCGCCTGAAGTAGGCCATACCTCATCTTCGGGACGGTTCTTTTGGATAAATCCATTAGCTGCCCAGTACATTATATCTTTCTGCAGATCAAAGATCTCGCTTAAATCCCTAAAAAAGAACGCTTCCCCCACGTTCTGACCTTCTGAATCATGCATTGTCATGATATTGCTGACTGAGATGACTGTAGAGCCGTCCTTGCAGCGTATAGGAATCACGAAATCTGAGATCTCTCTGCCCCCATAAAGATCTGAAAGTATCTTTCCGAGCTTTTCAGTGACCATCTCTGAAGGGAATGCCTCTTCAAAGAATTCTTTCCGCGTAGCTATATCCTCTTTAGTATAAGAAGTGAGTTTCATGAAATCGCTGTTTGCTGAGAGCAATCTGCCATCAGTTGAATATGAGACAAACGGGATGCCTGAATGCTGCAGCATATCTTTCACAAAATCATCTGAGATTCTAAGCTGTTTCTCCATCTTCTCATTAGACTGTATGATTTCCTGTATCGTCATGCTCTTATTTCCCACATTGGTTCTCATCACTGCAAGTTTTAGACTGACAAGAATCCTATTGAGCGCATTTACCATATTCCTGACTTCTTCAACGCCACTATTCTCAAACTGCACATTCATGTTACCCTTTGTGATCTGCTCAATGCTTTCCTGGATACTGAGCAATGGCTTTGAGACAGACGATGCCAACCATACAAAGGATATTGTCAAGAGGATGAATATCATACTGATGAAGATAAGCGCGTTTAAAGATACTTCGAAGAAAAAGGATAGTAGCAGAAGGGTGATAAAGAATATGGCAGAACACCCAATGATGGATAATGTTTTAAGCTTCATAACGCTTCAATCCCTCTTCATTGAGCAAAATAATGATTTATTATTTAAATACTTTTCCTTGAGAGCTCTTAGAAACTCAACTTTCTATGAATAAAAGGCAAAAATCCAGGATTTAATGACAAAAATACGCCAATCTTACCCTTCTATCCGCACAGTTATCATGTGGATATCATCCAGAGGCCTGTCTCCTGGGACTGTCTTCACGCTCCCTATCGCTTTAACGACATCCATGCCTGAGATCACTTTGCCGAATATCGCGTGCTTGCCGTCAAGCCAGGGAGTCGGAGCTAAAGTTATGAAGAACTGGCTGCCGCCAGTGTTAGGGCCGGCGTTCGCCATGCTGACGATGCCTTCAGTGCTGTGCTTCAGCCCTTGACCGAACTCGTCAGGGATCATGAATCCTGGGCCTCCCCTTCCTGTCCCTTCAGGATCTCCAGTCTGGATCATGAATCCTGAGATCACCCTGTGGAAGATTATTCCGTCATAGAACCTTTTCTTCGCGAGAGTCATGAAGTTCTCCGCTGTCTTAGGAGCCTTGTCCTTGAACAGTTCAATGGTTATCGTCCCTTTCTCTGTTGTTATTATCGCTTTAGGATTCAATAGGTTCACCTCATCTTGAGATTTAGTTTCTTCTGCCTGCGCCGCGCTCTCCTGATTGCCGTTCCGGTTCACTATCTTTGGAACGATCAGCAGCGCCGCGATAGCGAGGAGCATGATGAATATTATCGCATGCTTCTTCTTTATCTTCAGCATGTATCTGCTCTGCTGAGCGCTGCGCTCGCCGCTTTTAGTACGGTTGTTATCTGCCATATTATCAACATTCTTGAGCTTCACACTGCGCGCGGGCCTTTGAAATAGCCGTCCTTCTTATGCTGGGTCAATGATAAGGCGTCATGCTGCGAAAGGCATTTCTTGATGACGTCATCCCTCAGGACATTGCGGACTTCGACTGGCTGCGCGCTCGGCTTTATCCCTTTGACCTCTGCGGAGCTTATCGCTGAGAAATGCTCAAGGATGTCTTTCAGCTGAGGGACGAACTCTCTGATCTCCTCTTCAGAGAGCTCTATGCGGGCATTCGCCGCCACTTTGCGTATCAGAGCCGCGTCTATCTCCATGCTCTCATGGCAGGACAAAGCGTTTATATATTTTGTTATAACAGAGGCTCTGTAGAAAGTAGTTTGCTGCTGTCAGTCGCCGCGCCTAAACTGCTGTTTAGACAGATTTTCCTCCCCCTCGACAGAGTCAGGGGGGAGGAAAATCTGGGTAGCGAAAATCTTTAGATTTTCGGTATTTTGAAAATCGCCTTGCTGATTTTCAATATTTGTGTAACAAACCCGCGGCGACCTCATTGCAGACAATTTTTTAAGAATTCAACAAGAATCCTTTACTTTCTACTAAGCCTATAACATAGAAGAATTCAAGGGATGTAATGCAGTATCTCTCTAAGGTCATCAGTCTTCGTGACGATGTCCGCTACCTGGGCTAGAGTGTCAGACTTGCAGTTGAAAGCTATGCTCAATCCTGCCTCTTCAGCGATGTGAAGGTCATTATGGTTATCGCCTATGAACACGCACTGCCTTGTGCTTATGCCGTACTTCTTGGCCAGATGCTTCAGGCCTGTAGCCTTGTGCTCGAAATCGTAAGGGGTGGCCTTCCAACCCATCAGCCTGCCGTCATCATCGAAGAAGAAATGATTTATGAACACATCATCAAAGAACTCATCATAATCAGGCAGGACTTTCTGCAGCGCTAGGCTTAAGCTTCCTGAGATGACTGCTAATTTATAGCCGCGGCGCTTGAGCTCTTCAAGAGTCTCGCGCGCCCCGACAGCGAGCTGCATGCCTTCTATTGATTTCAGGATCATCTTTTTAGTCGCGTTATTAGCCATGAGCAGCCCTGCGTCGCAAGAAAGATATCTCTCATAGCTTATCTTTCTGCTCGAGAATTCTTCATGCGCTTTCAGGAGCGCTGATCTGTCGGACTGCATGAACTCATGCACAGCGTGCCAGATGAATACTTTGTCAGTGATGAGAGTGCCGTCTATGTCAAAGACGATGAGCTTGTACTGAGGAGTTGCGGATTTCTTCGCTTTCGCCTTGACTGCGGTTCTTTCTTTATTTTTCATGCTGCGCTGCCCCTTTAAAGAATATTAATATTATTAGGATATATACTCTTTCAGGATTTATAAGATTTTCGCCTTATTGCGCAGTCACAAAGAGAGCAGCACAAGGCCTGCGAAAATCACCCCTACAGCGATCTTCTGATTCAACTCAAGCCGCTCTTTCAGGAAGAAGAAAGATAACGTCACTGTGACAAGCGGCACTGCCGCGACTATCGGCATGACTACAGAGACAAGCCCTGCTGCGAGGCCTGCTGATAACGCTAGCGAGCCAGCGGCTGAGAATATCGCTAGTAGGATAAGGATGCCGTAATCTCTAGAGGACACTGTTGGCGGGCTGCCAGTGAAATATAGTATAGAGAAGAACAGCAGGATGCTTCCTTCAAACCAGAACGCCGCTGATACCGCGCCAATCCTGTCGACAGGGATCTTCAGCAGGAAATAGATTAATCCCCAAGAGAGCGCGGTGATTATTCCGTACGGCGCGCTCTTGACTGTGCCATTGATCTTCCAGACTTTCTTGATGTGCGAGAGCGTGAAAGATATCCCTACCGCCCCTAACACCACAAGCGCTATGCCCGCGATCTGCAACGCTCTGAGCGATTCTCCGAAAAATATCACCGCTAGCAAGACAGTGATGACTATATAGACGCGCGATATGGGCGAGACCACAGAGAGCTCTCCAACCTTTAACCCTTTGCAGAATGAGTAATAGCCGCCCATGCCTAGCAGGCCGAGCAGGAGCAAGAGAAGGAATGTCGATAATGTTGGGACGACAAGGCTGCCTGTGAGGAGCGCGAAGAGGAACAGGCAGGAAGTTATGAAAAGGCCGCGGTACGTCGCTGCAGAAACCTCTCCGATCCTGAGAATGACTGGCTTCAAAAGAGTGTCAGAGATCCCGAAACCCAGCATCGCGATGAGGCCGTAGAGGACTCCGAGAGTTAAACCTGCCATCAGAGCGCTCATGCTGCAAGCATATAAAAAGTTAAGGGTTGGAAACAACAAGAATCCTAACAATACAATTATTATTAATACTCTACGCAGCCTTCGCTTTAGGCATATCAACTTTTATGTTCAGCTCTTTCAGCTGCTCAGGATCTGTCTCGCTCGGGCAGCCGTCCATTGGAGATTCAGCCGCCTTGTTCTTAGGGAAAGCGATGACTTCCCTGATATCAGTGCCTGGCACTTTGGCCATTATAGCTGTGAGCCTGTCAAACCCGAAAGCAAGCCCCCCATGCGGCGGAGCTCCGTACTTGAAAGCCTCAAGCAGGAATCCGAACTTGCGCTCTGCCTCTTCCGCCCCTATGCCTAGTATCCTGAAGATCTTCTGCTGCACTTCACGCTTATGGATCCTTATGCTGCCGCCGCCGATCTCTGTGCCATTGAGCGCGAGGTCGTAGGCTTTAGCGCGTATCTTTTCAGGATGAGTGTCAAGGAATTTCACGTCATCATCCACTGGAGAGGTGAACGGATGATGGACCGCGACATGGCGCTGCATATCCTCATCATATTCGAACAAGGGGAAATCATAGACCCATAGGAATCTGTACTCGTCAGGATTGCGCAGCCCTAGCCTGTCGCCTAGATGGAGGCGCAGCTGGCCCAGGGCAGTGTCGACGATATTGCGCTTGTGATCCGCGACAAACAATAGCAAGTCTCCTTTCTCCGTTTTCAGATGCTTTATCAGCTGCTGCTGGACTTTGTCTGAGAAGAATTTTGTCACTGAGCTCTCGAGCTTTCCCTGATCATTCACTTTCATCCAGGCAAGCCCTTTAGCCTTGTATATCGCGACAAACGCGGTGAGCTCTTCGATATCTTTGCGGGAGAACGCGGCGCATCCTTTCGCGTTTATCGCCTTGACAGTTCCGCCGCCGGAGATCGCGGCCTTGAATACTTCGAAATCAGAATCTTTAGCGATGTCTGCGACATTTACAAGCTCTATGCCGAAGCGTATGTCTGGCTTGTCAGAGCCGTAACGGTCCATGGCTTCAGTGTAAGTCATGCGCGGAAAGGGAGGCTTGACAGGAACGTCTATCTCTTTGAACATGTCCTTGATAAGCCCTTCCATCATGAGGTAGATGTCTTCCTGGTCTATGAAGCTCATCTCAAGGTCTATCTGGGTGAATTCCGGCTGCCGATCCGCTCTTAAATCCTCGTCTCTCAGGCAGCGCGCGAGCTGGAAATACCTGTCCATCCCTGCGACCATGAGCAATTGTTTGTAAAGCTGAGGGCTTTGCGGCAATGCGTAGAATTTTCCTGGATGCACTCTGCTCGGGACAAGATAATCTCTCGCCCCTTCAGGAGTTGCGCGAACAAGCAATGGAGTCTCGACCTCTATGAAATTGTTATGTGAGAGATAATTCCTGACTATCTGCGCGAGCTTGTGCCTTAGGATGAGGCGTTTCTGCATTGTCGGCCTGCGCAGATCCAAATACCTATATTTCATGCGGACATCTTCGCTGGCCATGCTGCGGTCATCAATCTCCATGGGAGGAACTTCTGATTTATTGAGAATGAGTAATTCTTCAGAAGCGTAAACCTCTATCCCTCCTGTAGGCATCTTCTTGTTGGACATCCCTTCAGGCCTTATGCGGACTTTACCGCTCACCTGGATGCAATCTTCTCTCCTGAGATGCGCCGCGTCGCCGAAGCCTTCGGATTTAGGGTCAAGAACTATCTGGGTTATGCCGTACCTGTCTCTGAGATCGACAAATATCAGTCCGCCATGATCTCTGCGGGTATCGACCCAGCCTTGCAATGTTACTTCCTTGCCGTTCTGCTTCTCGGACAGCTCTCCGCATGTGTGAGTTCGTTTCATGACGAGAAAGAGAGTAAAAGCGCAGTATTTAAAGGTTTCTGGGCAACGCGACATTGCGTAAACCCCTGTAGATTATATAAAATCGCGTTTAGCAAGATTAGCCAAAAAGAAATAGTCACCACAGATTTATCTTAATATCCAGCTTAACCTTTGTTTTAGCTACTTCTTTCCGCATTTTAGATATATAAGTTGGCTCCCGCCCGGCATATTTCACACTTATCTCCCAAGGCGTCAATTTAATCTGAACATCATCTTGCAAATACCACTTGACTGCGCGTAGCTCTATTTTTTTAAAAGTGGATTCTCTCTTCTCTACTTCTTTTGATCTTTTATAGATATTAAGTATGCTTTCTTTTGAAACCTTCTCCAAACGGAAAATCAACCCTCCAGGATCACTTAACCTAATGCTCGGAACAGCTTCTTGCGCTTGAGAATAAATAGAAGAATAATCAAAACTGCCGTATAACGCGACTTCAGCATGGAATGGTTCTGGAAGAGGTGTTAATATACTCTCTAATTCTTCAGGAGTCATTTGTGGGATTATATCAATGCTCATAATAATAAAAACAACAACCAGATATATAAATGTTTCGGAATAGCTATTACTCAACAGTAACAACTGCTCCTAATCCGCAGAATTCTCGCTGTATAGGCTTCTCTTCGCTTTTCGTTGTGGTTTTCTTTTGCGAACTCATTTTCTTGTGTCCTGGCTCAAACTGAGATCCTTCTTGATTGCGCCAGACTCTCTGGGCAATATTGATCTGCAATCATCGCTGATATTTAAAATATTGCCTTATTTTGTGAGTATTTGCGCCGATAATAGATTGGACTATTTTTTGTCCAAAAAATTGTACCAAAAGTTGTGTTACGGGTTTTATATGCTCAGAAAATAATGAGATTCCTTCGTTTCCGTGGCTTTTCCGTTGTTTGTGTTAAGGTCATATAAATAGTCGCTTCACCATTAAAGGATACTTGGGAGGTTTTGCCATGATGCAGTACAAACGAGAGCCTTTAGAGGATTTCGAGATAGATGCCTTGAAGAAAGCTTGCGAGTCATTCGAGGACTCCTTAGTCATCAACGTTTTGCTAGAGACAGGGATGAGAGTCTCAGAGTTTGCTAGTCTGAATAAGGAACAGATCTCTTGGCAGAGAGACTGCATCACAACTATAGGCAAGGGCGGGAAAAGAAGAGTAATACCCATGAGCAAGGCAACAAGGTTCTATCTTGCCGAACACTTCAAAGACCACTCAAAAATAGAAGTTGGGTCGCGATGGATCCAGAAAATTGTCAAGAGAGTGGCTGAGAAGGCGCAGATCATGAAAAAGATAAGCCCTCACGTGCTCAGGCATACGTTCGCTGTCTGCTACATCCACAAAGGAGGAAACATTCGGGCTTTGCAGGGCATCCTTGGTCATTCCCACATACAGACTACGGATGTCTATCTGAACTATTCTGGCATCAGGGTTTTGGATGATTTCAAGCGTGTATGGGAATGATGGACAACAAAAATGACGCATTTGACAACCTCATCCTGATCTGCGGAATAGTCATTGCTCTGTACTCTTGGCTGAGTTCTCATCAGGAAGAGCTTTTAAGCCCTTTTGAGCAGATAAACTGGCTATATCTAGGAATCTGGGTCTTCTCAATAATTTCTGTTGTAATGCTGTTATTTTTTGCCTACCAGAAAAGAAGACAGCATCTTGAAAGAAAACGAGCAGAACTGGACAAGTTGCAAAGACAAGAAAAAGAGTTGAAAACTCTCTTGAGCACAGACTTCAGCAGATACTCATCAGAATATGCACAGGCGCGATTGATTGAGGTCAAGAAGTCTATTTCTTCGTTCTCAGAGAAAGTGACCTCAAAGTATGATCTGAATAAGTTTTATGCCAAAGCTGAGGAAGCTATCTCTTGCAGAATAGAACAAGAACGAAAGGAACACTCGGAAAGAGCCAGAAAGCAGGCTGAACAGGAAGAAGCCCGTAAGAAAGCCCACCTGCAAGAAGAACAAAGAATCAAAGAGAGCAAGATTCAGGTAGAAAAGCCCACCATAGAACGGCATGGGAAGCCTTTAGAGCGATCATTCTATCGCGTCAAAGACTTGAGCGAGGAAGAAAGATTAAGGGCTTTGGCGCAGGGCTTTAAGCATTATAGGGGAACTGAGCTTGATGGTCACTTATGCATCGGCGGATTCTATATCAAGAACAGTGGCAAGGAAAGCCCTTACCATTTCACCGCAAAGCATCTCTTTGCTGAGCTTCGTCCCAATGCGAAGATAGAGTACGGCTTGGGAGACAAGCGGGCTGACGTTGCTTACTTCTGCACTGACTACAACCTGGGACTTGAGGTTGAGACTGGAACGAACAAGCCTGAGCAATTGGCAGCAAAAATCCCATGGTTGAACGATAACTTCAGCCAGTGGATTTTTGTCTGCTCAAGAACAATAATGAGCAAATACTTGCACTTGGTAGATAGCAAGAAAAGCTTCTGCTTACCACCAAAAAGGGCTAAGGAGAAGGTCTTGGAACTGACCGCACCCAAACGCACCGAAAAGGTTTAGGCGAGAAGCCGCCAGAACCCCGAAAACAAGGTTTTCGAGGTTCAAAAGGGATGGGTAATATATGTTAGGTTAACACCTAATTTTAGACTCAGGTCAATTTCCTTGGTCGGTCATTCATAAATCACAGTGGTAAATAGTCATAATTCTAGAATATCTTTGATTTGAGATAAAATTCAAATATAATAAATAGAATATATAACAATATCAATATTATAGATTCTGTTATTGACAAACCACTTTTGCTTCTTATGAATATAGTAAACAAGAAGACTATAATCATCATAAATATGGCGCTGGTCAGAAAGAGGGGGAAAGAGATTACCGTGATAGGCGATATTATCGCTGTAATACCTAAAACAAGAGTGGAGTTGCAGACAACGCTTCCCATGACATCACCCACGGCAAGATCCCCTTTCCTCGATAAAACAGCTCTTGTCTCGAAGACTAGCTCAGGCAGTGTTGTGCCTATAGAAACCAGAAAAAGCCCTATGAGCATATTGGGCAGTGATAGTTCAATGGCCATCTCTTTGGCATATTTCACCACAAAATTTGCGCTAAAGAACAGAACTGTGAGGGAAATGATAAATAGCAGGAAGACAAATGCAATATGGTTATGGTTATCCTCCTTAAACTGCGTCTTCAGCTCACGGCGCTCCCTGAACAGGTGGGTTATATAGATTATAAATATAGCAACAAGAATCATGCCGTCAATCCTTGACAGATTTTTGCCGACTGCCATAAGGACAACAGGAACAGATGCTATCAGAAGTATCATCAAACTGTCTTTCTTGATAAAAGGATTCTTGACTCTTATCCCCCTTCCCAACAATGCGGCAATTCCTATTATTATAGTTAGATCAAGGATGTTTGCACCGATGACATTGCCCAATGATAGGGCAGGATTGCCTTTCATTGCAGAACTTATTCCCACAAATAGCTCAGGTATTGATGTGGAGAAAGCCATTAATATAAATGCCACAATGAACTCGCTCAGTTTCAGATAAGAAGATATCTTGATAAGCAACTTGACTAGATAACTGCCGCTCACCACTAAAATTAGACAGGAAATCAAGAATGCTATCAATGAAACTATTAACATAAACTCATTATGATATATGGATATATAAAATTTGCTAATTATTAATTATGCGTAAAAATATTCGCAGATCCTTAATAAAGTGAGAAGATTAATAAACGTTGAATTCTATTTTTATTAAGGAAGGGGTAAAATGAGGATAAAATCGGCATTATCAAATTTAATCGAGATTAGTAAGAATATCTCAAAAGGTTGCATCAGCATTATTGATGCGATAAGCAATCAAAGATTAAAAGTAGCTTTAGTTAGTTATTATTATCAAAAGCCAACTATTTCTGGCGTTGGAGTGCATGTGCAGAATTTAGCGAAATATCTAGTTAAGCATAACTGTGAAGTGCATATTTTCTGTCACGGCGATGCGGATAATTATTACAAGGAGAATGGTGCCTATGTTCACGTTATGGGCAGAGTTTTAACTCCTGCGGGAGATGGATTCTCAAAAAAGCGGCTTGAATATGATATCTTTGAATCAGATGTGATAAAAGATGTAGTTCGAGAGAATATGAAACGTAAATTTGATGTCATCCATACTCATGGGGCGCTTACCAAAGCGGCATTCATACTAAGAAAAGTGTATAACATAAAATGGGTTCATACATTTCATGCAATAGAAAAATTAAGAGTCAAAGAGCTTAGTAAAGAAGAAAAGCAGTTTGAAGACCTTATATCCTGGATTGAGCACACGACCAATTATTGTGATGGGGCTATCTTTGTTTCAAAAGATTTGTCTGATAATGGAAAAAGGCAGTATACTCTCAAGTCTACAAGAATTATTCCCAATGGAGTAGATCTTGAATTATTCAAATATTCTCCAATAACCAAGAAGAATGTGTTATTCATCGGGAGATTCAGCAAAGATAAAGGGATCGATCTATTGCCTGAGCTGATTGAACATGTGATGGAGATAAAAGACGCTACATTCACCGCAATCTGCCCATTTACCTCTACAGGAGGGGAGCTGAAAGAAATCAGAAGTTTAATATCTAGATTAGAAAAGTGCTATAAGGAAAGATTAAGGATAATAACTGCCTCACAACATCAGGAAAAGCTGATAAAGCTATATCAAGAATCCCAGGTTTATATTCAGCCTTCAAAATACGAATCGTTTGGCTTATGCATCTTAGAGGCAATGGCAATAGGCAGACCCGTTGTTGCATTCAATGTCGGAGGAATTCCGGAAGTGATAGGAGATTCTGGTTTTGTAACTAATAATAAAAAAGAGTTCATTTATAAAGTAAAGCAGCTTTTAGATAATAAGAAAGACTGTGTAGATATTGGTAAAAAAGCCAATCAACGTGCCAAAAAGTTTGATTGGGATATAATTGCCAAGAAAACAATACAGTACTATAACGAGGTAAAGATATGAATGAGACTATAATCTATCCAGTATCACTGATAGTCTCAGGAATTTTAATATCTACTTTGGTAATAATCGTTCTTACGAGATTTTTTAATAGAATTACAAAATTCTTTGAACTTTATCCGGAATCAAAAGGGATTCTTAGTATTTCCCTGAAGATTATATCATGGTTCATAGGGTTGGTCATATTTCTCATATTCTTAAGGTTGGCTTTGATAATGCTGAATAAGGAATTCACAAAGAATTTTGTAGAGAATATTATAATTGCATCACCTAAATATATCCTAGCAATAGTTATTATCCTCTTGGGGTTTTATGCTTCCAGACTTATAAGAGAGAGGTCAAAAGACCACCAATTTGAATTTAAGGAAAGAATGCTTTTAGTTATGGATCTAATAATCCAGATGACATTTATCTTTACTGCTCTTTACTCTATAGGTGTTAATATGGTGTTTTTCTTAGAGTTCTATAAAGTGATACTATGGATAATTGGAGCCATTGTTGCTTTGGTAATCAGCATGACTATAGGGATACCTCTTGGAATGAGCATTAATGAGAAGATGAAGGAAGAAAGAAAACATCCTAAAAGATAATTTGTTTTTGTAGTCTCGGGACTACTATATTCAGATGGTCAAAGAGATTATATTCTCATCCTTCCCAGCACCTCTATTCTCTCCTTATATTCTTCCAGTGTGATGTCTCCGTTCGCATACTTCAGCTGCAACAACTGCACTGGATCATTCACTATATGGGCGCTTTCTTTCTTCTTGCTGCCGAAGGCAGTGTTGATCTTGTTCTGCAAATCAGTATTGCTGATGTGGGCGTATATCTGTGTGGTGTGGATGTCAGAATGACCGAGCGCTCTCTGCACATAGTACAGGTCAACGCCTTTCTCTAAGAGAAACGTAGCGAACGTGTGCCGTAGTGTGTGGAAGCTGTAGGCGTGCCGTTGTTGCCCCGTTATGGTCTTTTCAGCATCAATCAATAATCCAGCATCTCGTAAATACTTTCTGAACTTGATGGATAGTTGCGCTTCTGACATCTCTCCTTTGTACACAGCAGGCACGACATACTCAGTCTCATTCACTCTATACCATTTTTCCAGTATCGGCTTGAGCTTCTCAGGCAACATCACATACCTGTCCTTGCTCCCCTTGCCCTGCACCACTTTAATCCGTTCATTCTCAAAGTCCACATCTAATTTCTTCAAACTGCAAACCTCGCTTATCCGTAGCCCACAGCAAAGCGCCAATAGACAAGCGATGAAGACATCCGTCTCCTTGATCACGGTAAACAATTGTAACAATTGCTTCTTGTTCAGCACATTAGGCAGCTTCCTCCCTCTTTCTTTCATTTGCCGTATGTTAGCCATTGTCTTCACATCTCCTGGATCAGCTTCAACCCGAGCTGTTTTATGGAGACCTGAAGGCTTGTCTCTGTCTCGTGCCTTTTCTCAAAGAACAGCTTGACAGCCCTTTTCTGGCTTAAGTAATGGTTCCTGAGCTGGAACTTTATCTCATCAGGAACCCGTTCCAGCAAAGCCCAGCGATAGACAGTGAAAGGATTGTAAGAATTCACAATCAAAGAGTTATACAGTTCTCGTTCCTTTCCGAAAATCATGGCTTTCTTCTTGCCGTAATGATACGTCGCTAGCCTGCTCAGTAAAGGGCACATTTCCCGAACGCCTAATCCAGGAAAGTGCAGCACGACCAGCCCCTTGACCTTTTCCAGCTCCTCAAAGACATTATTACGAACCCCTGCCATCTTTCACGACCTCCATCTTAGCGGATGTCTCAGATGCCAGAATTCACAAGAACCAGCCCGCCAGCGCAAAAGTTCGCAGATTATAAATGTTTCGCTTGTGACTACTCTAGAATTAATATAACCTACTCTGAAATCATTATTTAATCGAATTCCACTCATTAAATCTGATCATATCTACAACATGCTTAATCCTTAAAGAATCATGCCACACAGCCTTAACCCCACAACAAACTATATAAACCCTTCCTCGTTGGGAACCACTGATAATATGGCACAAGATATTGAGGAGATGGCTTCTTTCTGCAAGAAGAAAGGTTTTGTGTTCCCTAGCGCCGAGATCTATGGCGGGATTGCAGGATTCTATGATTACGGGCCTTTAGGCACTGAGCTCAAGAACAATCTTATAGCTGCATTATGGAAAAGGTTCGTGCAGCAGAGGGATGATGTCGCTGGGATTGACGGATCGATAATAACTCATGCTTCAGTCTGGAAAGCGAGCGGCCATGTCGACTGCTTTGAAGATGTAATGGTAGAATGCCCTAAATGCAAGCAGCGAATGCGCGCCGACCATCTTGTTGAGGAAAAGCTTAAGATAAGCGTTGAGGGCGTTGACGCTGCAGGGCTTAACAAATTGATAACTGACAACAAGATAGGCTGCCCGCAATGCAAGTCTCCACTGACTGAGGCAAAGAAATTCAACTTAATGTTTGACGTCAATGTAGGGCCTGTAAAAGGCAATACCTCTTATCTCAGGCCTGAGACTGCGCAATTGATATTCACGAATTTCAAGCTTGTTGCGGAAACCTCGCGCCTCAAGCTCCCTTTCGGGATAGCGCAGGTCGGGAAAGCTTTCAGGAATGAGATCTCTCCCAGAGATTTCCTGTTCCGCACTAGAGAATTCGAGCAGTTCGAGATCGAGTTCTTCGTACATCCTGACAGGATAGATGACTGCGAGATGCTGAAAGAGAACAATTCTTTGATGATGAACGCGAAACTTGAGAAAGAAGAATGCCAGATGACTGTTTCTGAAGCTGTCAAGAAGAAACTCATGAGCGCCTGGCACGCTTACTGGATATCCTCATTCTACAGATTATTCCTTGAATTTGGCATTCCCCCGGAATCTTTAAGGATAAGGCAGCATCACAAGGATGAGCTTGCGCATTACGCCAGAGCTTGCTTCGATATAGAGTACAAGTTCCCTTTCGGATGGAAAGAGATCCATGGCTGCGCTGACAGGAAGAATTTCGATATCACGCAGCACTCACTCCATTCTAAGAAAGATCTCTCATTCTTTGATGAAGAGACTAAACAGCGCGTAGTTCCTGACGTTATTGAACCCTCTCAAGGGATCGGAAGAGCGTTCCTCGCCTTGCTGTTCAACGCTTATAACGATGACAAAGAACGAGAGAATGTCGTGCTGAAGCTCGCTCCTGAACTGGCGCCTGTCAAAGCTGCTGTATTCCCGTTGCTCTCTAACAATGATGAGCAGGGAACGATGGCTAAAGGGATAGTCGCCGAGCTAAGAAAGGATCATGTTGTGAAATATGACCGTTCAGGATCGATAGGGAGAAGGTACGCCCGCAATGATGAGATCGGAACGCCGTACTGCATAACTGTAGATTTCGACTCATTGACAAAGAAAGACGTCACGATAAGGGATAGGGACACTACATC